>NZ_JMPL01000018.1 GCF_000735365.1 Kluyvera ascorbata ATCC 33433
GTTCACCTGGGCTTCAATCTGGTCTTTCGGCAGCTTGCTCAGCTTCAGGCCGAACGCCAGATTCTCACGCACGGTCATATGCGGATACAGCGCATAGTTCTGGAACACCATCGCAATCCCGCGCTCCTTTGGCGCCAGGTTGTTCACTATCTTCTCGCCGATACGAATTTCACCTCCGCTGATGGTTTCAAGTCCTGCCAGCATCCGCAGCGTGGTGGATTTGGCGCAGCCGGACGGACCAACAATCACCATAAACTCCCCTTCCGCAATGTTAAGATCGATACCATGTACCGCTTTGAAGCCGTTGGAGTAGACCTTTTCCAGTTTATTAAAAATCACTTCAGCCATGATAGTTCCCTCTTAACCTTTAATTCCGCTGCTGGAGACACCCTGGACGAAGTAGCGCTGCGCCAGGAAGAACACAATGATAGATGGCAGGATGGAGATACTCGCCATTGCCAGAATTTCGTTCCACGGCGCACCTTCGGTCACGTCGATGGACATTTTAAGCGCCAGGGCAATCGGATATTTATCCACGCTGTAGACGTAAATCAGCGGGCCGATAAAGTCGTTCATCGACCACATAAACTGGAACAGCGCGACAGAGATAATCGCCGGTTTCAGAATCGGTACGACCACGTACCACAGCACCTGCCAGGAATTGCAGCCGTCAATCTGCGCCGCTTCTTCCATATCACGCGGTACACCGCGCAGGAACTGAATCAGCATAAAGACGAAGAAGCCCTGAGTGGCAAACGCCGTCGGCAGATACAGTGGTAGGTAGCTGTTGAGCATGCCCATTTCACGGAACATCAGGTACTGAGGAATCAGCAGTACGGTACTTGGCAACAGCATGGTGGCGATGAGCGTGGCAAACCAGAACTTCTTCCACGGGATCTCGAAGCGGGCAAAGCCGTAGGCCACGATGGTGGAAGAGACGATGGTCAGAATCACCTTCGGAATAACATATTTGAAGGTGTTAATCATATAGTGACCGAAGTCGTATTCCGTCCCGGTTTTCCAGCCGTTGATAAACCCATCCCAGGTGGCATGCACCGGCCAGAGATTCAGGGTGGTGAAAATTTCGTGGTTCGGTTTAAACGATGCCGAGAACATCCACGCCAGCGGGTAAAGCATCATCAACCCGACCACCAGCAGAATGGTATATCGCAGCGAGCGACTGATTTTTTCGCGACGTAGCGTACGGGCTACTTCGCGTGCAGCCTCCTGCTCGGTCGCAGACATGGTGTGCAGATTAGCCATTTTTGCCTCCCTTATCGGCGGAGTAGAAGACCCAGTATTTCGACGATTTGAAGGCAACGGCCGCAAAGGCAGCCACCACCAGGAACAGGACCCACGCCAACGCGGCACCGTAGCCCATATCAAAATATTTAAAGGCGGTATCGTAGATGTAGAGTGAGAACAGGTAGGTGTAGTAGGTCGGGCCTCCGCCGGTAATCACATACGGACCGGTAAATTCCTGGAAGGTGCCGCTGGTCTGCATAATGAAGTTAAAGAAGATAACCGGCGTTATCAGCGGCACCGTCACCTTGAGGAACATCTGCCACTTCGAGGCACCGTCAATCATCGCCGCTTCATACTGCGACTGCGGAACGTTTTGCAACGCAGCCAGGAAGATGACCATCGCCGAACCAAACTGCCAGACGCGCAGCAGGGTTACGGAAATCAGCGCCAGAGAGGGTTCGCCCAGCCAGTTGATCGGGTCAACGCCAATCGCCCCGAGCATGCTGTTGAACAGGCCATCGATGGCGAATAATGCGCGCCACAACACCGCAATCGCCACCGAACTGCCGAGAATAGACGGGATGTAGTAGGCGGTACGGAAGAAGCCAATGCCCCGCAGTTTGAAATTCAACACGAAGGCAATGCCTAGCGCGAACGCCAGCTTGACGGGAATAGTCAGAAATACGTAGACGAAGGTGACCGCCATCGATTTCCAGAAGAGCGGATCTTCCGTCAGCATGTAGCGATAGTTTTCAATGCCGTTAAATTCCGGCGGGCTCATTAAATCATACTGGGTGAAACTCAATAGAAACGACGAAATAAAGGGAAATGCGGTAAAGACCACTAGCCCTATTATGTACGGCGAGATCCATGCCAGCCCTAATAACTTATTCTCGTTCATAGATTCCTCTAATATAATAAAGATATCTTGCAAGACGTTCCGTGATATCGGAGGTACAGTGATCTTTATCACATTTAATATTAGCTAATAAAAATTAGCTGTGAACTTTAGCAAAAAAATGAAAAAACATTTCATTTTATAAAGATTAAACCCTATAGTCGGAAAATAATCTCTCTTTTGAAGGCTGCCGCTATGGCTTTGCGTCGTCACGCTACCTATTTCCCTGAAAATGCATCGCTGATGATTAAGCACATCGCGGATCAGGATATCTGTCCCCTGCATGCCCATGACTTTTACGAAATGGTCTGTGTCTCTTCAGGGAGCGGTATGCACGTTATCGACGGCATTTCATGGCCTATCAGTTGCGGTTCCGTGTTTATCATCGCGCCGAATGAAGAACATTATTTTGAGAAAGTGGAAAAGCTATCGCTGCTCAATATTCTCATTCATCCCGACTTCTTGACGGATACCCTACTCACGTTGCTGGCTAACTTCGTGCCAAATAAACAATTTATGGCCACGCATCAAACCATCGTACATAGTGCATTTTATACCAACCTATTAAATGAAGAGCTCAACAAAGAATTAGCCTGGCGTTCCGTCATGCTGGAGACATTATTCACCCAACTCGTCGTGTTTTTACAGCGAGGTCATGTTAGTCAGACAACTAATGATTGTGCCAAAGAAGATTCTATTATCTATCTGCTAAATTATTTGCATCACAATTATGCAAATGATCAATTAAGCATTGATTACCTGGCACAAAAATTTAATATCCAAAAGCGCATGCTGGAACGTAAAGTACAGTCGATTACTGCGCTCACACCGAATGATTACATTACTCACGTCCGCTTATGCCATGCCATGAACCTGCTGGTCACCTCGGAGCAGTCCATCACCGATATCGCCTACCTGTGCGGTTTTAACGACAGCAACTACTTCTCTCATCGTTTCAAACTCTTTTTCGGCATGCCGCCGCGCACGGTGCGCAAGTACGGGCTGTTTCCGCTGATAAACCACCGTACGGCTCTCCAGTCCTGAGACGGAGAGCCGCTGTGGCTCAGATAAACAGATTTTGATACTCAATCAGCGCCAGCATCGCCATCGCCTGTCCATACGGCATGGAAGTACGTTCGATATTGCGATAGTAGTCGAGATCCTTGCCCATTCCGGTGCCGAAAGAAACGTTCTCCAGCTCGCCCTGCGAGCTAATTTGCCGCATGACGCCTTCCGCCGCCGCTACCCCGGTCGCCAGGAAACGTTTATCAATATAGCGCTTACGCACCGCCTTCAGAATGCCGTAGGCGAAGCCTGCCGAGGCGGACGATTCCAGGTAGGAAGTTGGGTCATCCAGCAGCGTGTGCCAGAGTCCGCTCTCTTTATCCTGCCGCTCCGCCAGCGCAGCAACCTGACGCGAGAGTTGCCCTAGCAGGAATTCGCGAACCGGGTCGCCCTGCGGCAAATCGAGCATCTCAATAAAGTCAGGGATTGCCACCGTTACCCAGCTATTACCTCGTCCCCACAGCGCTTTGGCGTAGTGGTGTCGGCCCTCGAAATTCCAGCCGTGATACCACAACCCCGTCGGGGCATCACACAGATACTGAGAATGAAGCAGAAACTGCCGCTTGGCCTCTTCAACCCATTCCGGACGATTCAGCACCTGGCCCGCTTTTGCCAGCGGCATCACGCTCATCATCAGCGTGTCGTCCCACAGCTGTTGATGGTGCGCATAATTAAAGGTCATATGCTGTAAACCACCGAGCTCGGTGCGTGGCATTTCGTACATCACCCAGTTGGCCCAGCATTCAATATAGCGCTTCCATGGCGTGTAGCCATTCTCTTCGTACACCGAGGCCAGCGTCAGCATCGGGGCCATGGTGTTAACATTTTTGGTCGGCGTGCCTTCACGGAAACGATCCGCGAACCACTGCTCAATAATCGCCAGCCAGCGCGGGTCTCGGGTTTGCTGCCAGTACTGCCAGAGCCCGTAGAGACCTACGCCGTGGGTCCACTCCCAGCCGCCCCAGCCTTTGGTGTCGACCACGCGTCCATCGGCCAGCGTCATCAGAAACGCGCCGTTTTCATCGCGAATGTTCACCAGCGCATCAATCAGTTTTTCCGTCATCAGCACCGTTTCATCGGCGCTAAACTGCAGTTGTTTCCTCTCCATGAACTCCCCTTACTTCGTCGGTGCATGTTTACGCAGCGCGCGCTTCGCCGTGCGTTCAAACTCTTTTGCCGCGTCTTGTGCGCTAATTTTGCCGTAATCGATCCGCTGGGTGAGATCCAGCCAGTACTGTTCGATCTCTGGGTTTTTAAAGTACGGTGAGACGTAGACGTTGTCCGACGGCATGCTTTCGACCAGCTTTAGTCCGGTTATCACTGGGTCATTCGGCTGCGCCATATTGGTTTTCAGCACGAAGTCTGCCGCCGCTTTGCTGACCGGGAAGCCGCGCTCCAGCCCCATTAACTGTACGCCTTCCGGCTGGTTAACCATAAAATCAAGCAGCATCGCCGCCTCTTTCGGGTGCTGCGTGTTGCGGCTGATGGCAAAGATCATCGATGGTTTGATAAACAGCCCCGCATCCTTGGCGCCCGGCAGCAGCGGATATGGCCCCACTTCGAGTTTCGCCGGTGGTGCCAGAGTGTCTTCATATTTGGCGACCGCCGAGCTCATCAGGTTTGAGCCGCCAAATTCGCCGTTGATCCACGGTTTCATCTCAAACGGCTGCGCTTTGCCAAAGGATTGAATGTACTTCTGGCTTGGCAGGACGTGCTCGGCAACCAGTTTCTGGTAGACCTGTACAAACTCCAGCCATTGCGCTTCGCTGTAGGTGAACTCCCCTTTCTCATTGAGCATCGGCTGGTTGTATTTCTGTACCATCCACGAGTTAATCAGCTCCATTGAAGTGGTGACGATCGCCGGATAGTAGTTATCCCCGAGCTTCTCTTTAAACACGTGACCAGCGGCAAAGAGTTCATCCCAGGTTTTCGGGTAGGCCAGCCCGGCTTTCTTCCAGGTTTCGGTGTTGTAGTAGAGAATAGGCGCCACCAGCGACACCGGCAGCCCCTGCACTTTGCCATTGACGGTTACGGTGCTGAGCTTGCCCGCATAGTTGTCCAGCCCTACCTCTTTGCTGAGCTGGTTAAGATCGTAAAAGCCATTACCCGACCGCGAAAACACCTGAATCCAGCTCCAGTCGAGCTGCATTACGTCAGGTTCATTCTTCCCGGCTATCTGCGTGGAAAGGCGTGATACGAAGCCATCCCAGCCAGTATACTCCGCTTTCACCTTGATATTCGGGTGCGCCTGTTCGAAGGCGCGGATGGTTTTCAGCGTGTTCTGGTGGCGAGAGTTAGCGCCCCACCAGGCCACGCGCAGCGTCACCGTATCACTGTCATCAGCAAAGGTCGGTGTCGCGCACAGCATGCCGCTACAGGCGAGCATTAATGAGAAGGCGATCTTTTTCATTTAGAGCTTCCTTTTAGTAAAGGGGCTATCTCCGCCAGATAGACGGCAGGCAAACCATCGCGGTCAGAGGTATAGAGCACGTGGCTTAGGTCCGGGCTAAAAGAGGGATGCGGATGGCTTGCCTGACACTGCCCATCGATAACGCGCCAGGAGGTGTCGTGGCGGGTAATTTTGCGCGTGTGCTTTTGGTCTGGCGCAAACAGGTAAAGCCACGGGTCGGTTAACGCCGTATAGCCACCCTCATCGGTTAAATCAACCGGTGTACCACAGCCGTCACCGACCAGGAGCGACCCGTCGTGGTTACTCATCAGATGCGAACAGGCGGGCATTTCCATCACCTTCTCACTCTGCACGCTACCGGCCAGCGTCTGACAAATGTGCCGCTGATGCGTCTCTTTATGCAGCGAGACGAAAACGATGCGCGAACCGTCAGGCACCCAAAATTCGTGGGTAAAGGTTTCCGCCTCCGGCTGGCTGACCGGCGTGGAGAGGCCGGTCGGGCGGTCGTACAGCCAAATGCGGTTACGGATCAGATCGTGTGGCCCTTCATGGCAGTACATGATGGTGTTGGTGTCGTTCGGACGAAAACCGGGATGCCCCAGCCAGCGCGACTCTTCAAACAGAATCTCGGTTCGTCCAGTAGCGAGGTCGACAACTTCGCAACGCGTTGTCGGGTTCATATGATACTGACGCTGGAAATCATTCCAGTCATTCAGCGGTATCCAGGTTTCCGCCGATAACGACATACCAATCATCTTGCTGCCGGTACTATCTGGTGCCCAGGCGCTGGTACTGACCCACTGTGAAGGCAGCTCATAGAGAATCTCTTCGCGCAAACTATCCAGTTCTACACGGACGATATGGCGGTTCTGCCGCATAAAGATCAGCGCGCTGTCGTCCTGCGTGATGAAGCCGTCAAAGCTATTGTCGCCAGGGCCTTCCGTCAGTTGACGCAGCGTATGCTGCTGCAAATCCAGCAGCCAGTAGTTCCAGTTGCCTTCATCCACACCGCCAATCAGCAGTTGCCTGCCTTGCTGCGAAAAGCACTTCTGATAGAAGTAGTTGCGATGAAAGATACGATCCCGCGGCGTTAGCCGTACCACGCGAACCTGCGTGACGGGGTCAATTTCAGATGTAAACGTCAGTGGAGTGACATCACCCTTTGCCATAGTGTCCTCAATGTCAGGAGTTGTCTGGTCGATTCAAAGGCATCCCAGGATGCGGATTCTCCCATCAGGCCAGGCTGACAGGAGTCGCTCACAGCATGCCGAGGCGCTCCGACAATAACCTTTGAAATAAAGACAAAGCCTGTTACCGGGTGACGCAATAACAAAGGTTGCAGCGTTATCATGAATAATTTCAGCCATGCTCACATTCTTAACACGACAAATATCTTTCTTAGCTTTCCCGACAAAAAAACTAAACAGTTGGTGGTTTTATAAAGGTTTTAACTCAGCGACGGATGCTTAACTACGGGCGTTCATTTAGCGAAAGCTTGCCAGCAGCGGCAATTAATACCTCAGCAGACTTACGTGGAGTGAACTGAGTGCATTTTTAATGCCTTATTCAAATAATAACGAGGAAAGAATTATTATGTTATCCGGTAAATACCTTATAGCAGGTTGCGCTTTATTAACCAGTAACGTTGTACTGGCTGAAGAATATACCTCTCCAATCCGCTCGCTGAGCCTCGACTACCGTCATGAGTACCGAGTGCGTGACCGTACTCACTATGACAAACTAAACATGTCTGCGGCCTTGCCGGATAATTATAATTTTTCAATTGAGACTAAATACAAGACAGGTGGCAATGATCCGCAGGATAAATGGTATAATGATCCGGTCATCAACGCCGTCGAACTTACATTATCGAAATCGTTTACCTTCGGTAATTTTAAAATAGCGCCACTCATCCAACCCGAATTCAACAGTGAAAGAACGGAATGGAAATTCGGATTTGTACCCTGGTATACGATTAATGAAAATTGGGCTATAGGAGGGATGTATCGTTTTGAACTGACTGATTATGCTAACGACCCAGACTGCGGATATAACGGTGATAAATCCTGTAGCACCAATAAACATCGCACCGTTAACCGTGGCGATCTCTATTTACGCTATACCCTGGACCGTTTCTCTACTACCTACAAATTCATCTACAAGCACGGTGATGAAGTGCTTTGGGGAAACCAGAACTACGATTATGAGCAGGAATGGCAGTTTGACTATTCACTTGGGGATAAAAAAGAGTGGAAACCGTATGTCACCTTTGGCGACATTGGCCGCTCGTCAAAATCCACCGAGCGCCAGTTCCGTCTGCGTATGGGGGTAGTTTACACCTTTAAATAAGCATTATTCCTCTCACGCCGGATTGGCGTGAGAGGCGCGTTTCTGTTCAACATGCCACGCTAGCGTTTTCTTTTGCTGCAATTGCCAACGTCCGTTTTGGGGCCCGCCGTCGGCCCCTTTTTTTAGCTCAGCATATTACGAATGACATAGTGCAGAATGCCGTCATTCTGGTAATAGGTCAGCTCTGTCGCCGTATCAATACGGCAGCGACACGCCAGCGTCTGCTGCTGCCCGTCAGGCCGAGTGATCAGCACCGGGATGATGGCGCCAGGCTTCAGCTGTTGCAGCCCGGCGATATCAATCTGCTCTTCACCGGTCAGCTTCAGCGTTTTACGGTCTTCCCCCTGCGGGAATTCCAGCGGCAGAATGCCCATACCTATCAGGTTTGAACGGTGAATACGTTCGAATGATTCAGCAATCACCACGCGAACGCCAAGCAGACGCGGTCCTTTTGCCGCCCAGTCACGGCTCGAGCCCGAACCGTACTCTTTACCCGCAATGACCGCCAGCGGTGTCCCCTGCTGTTGATAAGCCATGGCCGCATCGTATATTGACATCACCTCGTCACCGGGCAGCAGACGCGTCATGCCACCTTCAACGCCCGGCACCATCTCATTACGGATACGAATATTGGCGAAGGTGCCGCGCATCATCACCAGGTGGTTACCACGACGGGAACCGTAGGAGTTAAAATCGCGGCTAGCGACGCCGTTTTCCTGCAGATAACGACCTGCGGGGCTGTCGGCCTTAATACTGCCCGCGGGAGAGATATGGTCGGTGGTGACTGAATCGCCCAGCATCGCGAGCACACGCGCCCCGTGAATATCCTGCACCGGGTCAGGCGTCACACCCATTTCGTCAAAGAACGGCGAGAGTCGGATATAGGTGGAATCATCCTGCCACTCGTAGGTGTCTGTAGCAGGTACATCGATAGCCTTCCATTCCGGCGTACCGGCAAAGACTTCCGCATACTCTTTGTGGAACATCCCCGTAGACACCTGCTGAACCGCTTGTGCTATCTCAGTGCTGCTCGGCCAGATATCTTTCAGATAGACCGGGTTTCCCTTGCTGTCGAGCCCCAGCGGATCGTGGGTCAGATCCACCCGCATATTTCCGGCCAGCGCGTAGGCGACGACCAGCGGCGGCGAGGCCAACCAGTTGGTTTTCACCAGTGGATGAATACGGCCTTCAAAATTGCGGTTGCCGGACAGCACCGCTCCCACCGTCAGATCACCCTGTTTGATGGCGTTCTCAATTGGATCCGGCAGCGGGCCTGAGTTACCGATACAAGTCGTACAACCATAGCCGACCAGGTTAAAACCAAGCTGGTCGAGATACTGCGTCAGACCTGCGTGCGCCAGATAATCGGACACCACCTTCGAGCCAGGCGCCAGCGACGCCTTAACCCACGGTTTAGGCTGTAATCCCAACGCGATGGCTTTTTTCGCCAGCAGACCCGCGGCCATCAACACGCTGGGGTTCGACGTGTTAGTACAAGAAGTGATAGCCGCAATGACCACCGCCCCTTCCGGAAGGGAATACGGTTTACCGTTTAGGGTAAAGTCGACAGCAGTTTTGCCGGCAGCGCCCGCGTTAACCGCCAGTTCAGTCGTAGCGTTAAACGCCTGAGGTACCTGAGCCAGCGCGACGCGGTCCTGCGGACGTTTCGGACCCGCAAGGCTTGCTTCAACGTCACCCATATCCAGCGCCAGCGTCTGGCTGAACACCGGCTCATCGCCTTTAGAGCGCCACATCCCCTGTGCTTTAGCATAGGCCTCAACCAGCGCGACCTGCTGGTCGCTGCGCCCGCTGAGGCGCATGTAAGAAAGCGTAATGTCGTCTATCGGGAAGAAGCCACAGGTTGCACCGTATTCCGGCGCCATGTTGGCAATGGTTGCCCGGTCTGCCAGCGGCAGGGAATCCAGGCCATCGCCGTAGAATTCAACAAATTTGCCGACGACGCCAAGCTTACGTAGCATCTGCGTGACCGTCAGCACCAGGTCAGTTGCGGTGATCCCTTCACGGAGCTTACCGCTCAGCTTGAAGCCAACCACGTCCGGTATCAACATCGAGACCGGCTGGCCTAGCATCGCCGCTTCCGCTTCGATACCGCCAACGCCCCACCCTAAAACCCCCAGGCCGTTAATCATGGTGGTGTGGGAGTCGGTCCCCACCAACGTGTCTGGGTAGGCAACGAGTTCATCGCCCTGCTGTTCACTCCACACCGCTTTACCCAGGTACTCGAGGTTAACCTGGTGGCAAATCCCCGTTCCCGGCGGCACTACGCGGAACTGGCTAAAAGCCTGCTGGCCCCAGCGTAAGAAGGTATAGCGCTCATGGTTGCGCGACATTTCTAGACGCACGTTTTCATCAAACGCATCATCATCACCGAAGCGATCCACCGTGACCGAGTGGTCAATCACCAGATCGACCGGGGAAAGCGGATTCACTTTGTGGGTATCGCCGCCGAGGCGTTTCACCGCTTCACGCATGGCGGCCAGGTCTACGACAGCCGGTACGCCGGTAAAGTCCTGCATCAGCACGCGCGCTGGGCGATAGGCTATCTCACGGTCAGCGTGCGCCTGTTTAAGCCATCCGGCAAGCGCCTGAATATCGTCAGCGGTAACGGAGTCGCCGTCCTGCCAGCGGAGCAGGTTTTCCAGAAGAACTTTGAGTGATTTAGGCAGGCGGGTGATGTCACCCAGGGTCTTAGCAGCCAGCGGTAGGCTGTAGTAACGGTAGGTTTTATTATCGACCTGTAGTGTTTCCTTGCAGGTCTCTCGTAGTGTTGACGACATAGCTCCTCCTTCAATGGCGGGAATTGCAGTACTCTGACACTCCTCATGGTCTATATAAAAGATAACACATTCAGGGGATAACGCCGGGAAAGGGCTCAGATTGATAAATGCGATCAATAGGTTATTAAGAATAACTACCAACTGGAATTAATAGCAGGGAAAGGATTTATTTCGTATGAGGGAGGTAAAACGAAAGGAGTAAATAACCACGTGGTTACTGTTTCTTATTCTCATCTTGATTGAAGAGA
Organism: Kluyvera ascorbata ATCC 33433; assembly: GCF_000735365.1. Lineage (GTDB taxonomy): Bacteria > Pseudomonadota > Gammaproteobacteria > Enterobacterales > Enterobacteriaceae > Kluyvera > Kluyvera ascorbata. The sequence goes on from NZ_JMPL01000018.1 coordinate 11,014, forward strand.
TCGATAAATTCTTTCTGGTCGTGGGTCAATTTCCATTCATCAGGGACGTTGACCTTATTATTTTTGTCATCTTGCGGTTTTTTTTCTACCGGAACGAGAGGCTTCACCGGCTTGACGCGTTCAGACGTAAGCATAGCTAGCCCCAGAATTTCCAAACCAGCAGCGCCAGCGCTACCCAGAACAGCGCAGACCCGAGGAATACGCTCAGCCATGCTTTACGTTTCACGCGAGTTTCGTTCTTTTCTGACACCATTACTGCCCTCTCACAATCGATATTACTTATCATTATCGCACCAATCAATTGTTACAACTAATCATCGTTGAGATAAATCCTAAGTAAATTCTATGCAAAAATCCAGAGGTTTTACGAATATTACAATGAGATTAATTTAATCTTTTGAGCCCAAAGCGATATTTGAGAGGAGAAATTTGCCTAACGTTAAATTTATTTCTACTTTTGCTGCGTAATTCGTAATAGAAACAATTCTTAATCAGGATAGAGAGCTAACGGAGAGGGGAAAAGCCTTTTGTTCCGGGAGGATATAAGCTATCCGCCTCTTCATCGTAGAGGCGGATAATTAAATCGGGACTATTTTTCCGGCAGTTTAATATCTTTAAACATCGCTTCAATGTCTTCATTCGAGCGCAGCGCTACGGCGGTGTCTACGACATCGCGCGTAAGATGTGGTGCAAATCGCTGAATAAAATCATACATATAGCTGCGCAGGAAGGTACTGCGACGGAAGCCGATTTTGGTGGTGCTGTGGCTGAAAATACCGTCGGCGTCCAGTTTAACCAGATCCGGGTCAGAAATAGGATCGACGGCCATGCTGGCGATCACCCCTACCCCTAAGCCCAGTCTTACGTAAGTTTTAATGACATCGGCGTCGGTCGCGGTGAAGACAATACGCGGCGTCAGGCCCGCGCGGTTAAATGCGGTATCCAACTCAGAACGGCCGGTAAAGCCAAAGGTGTAGGTCACCAGCGGGTACTGTGCCAATTCTTCAATGGTGACGGACGTTTTCGATGCCAGCGGGTGCTCCGGCGTCACGACAATCGAACGGTTCCAGTGGTAGCAAGGCAGCATCACCAGATCGTCATAGAGGTGCAGCGCTTCGGTCGCGATAGCAAAGTCCGCGTTACCTTTAGAGACCGCTTCTGCAATTTGCGTCGGCGAGCCTTGATGCATATGCAGTGACACACGCGGGTAGCGTTCGATAAACCCCTTGATGACACCGGGCAGCGCGTAACGCGCCTGCGTATGCGTTGTCGCAACGTACAATGACCCTTTATCCGGCCAGGTATGCTCACCGGCAACAGACTTAATCGCATCAACTTTTGAGAGCACTTCACGAGCAATACGGATGATTTCCTGGCCGGCTGGCGTCACCTGCGTCAGATGTTTGCCACTACGGGCAAAAATCTGAATCCCCAGCTCATCCTCCAGCATTCTGACCTGCTTACTGATACCAGGCTGCGAAGTATACAAACCTTCGGCGGTCGAGGAGACGTTAAGGTTGTGGTTCACCACCTCAACGATATAGCGGAGTTGCTGTAATTTCATGCGGTTGTATCCAGTCTGCGCTCAGGAATCGGTCATAAAGACGATTTAATCATAAGAAATGCATTGGCTATAACCACTATATCATTTATAGCAAGTGTGTATAGATGGAAACAAAAATAATAACGAGGTTATAAAAAAGGGCCGCAATTGCGGCCCTTTGTGACGTTCTTGGCAAAAAACGCTACTTTTTCGCTTCAACCCATTTACCGTCAACGAAGAACGCTGACCAGCCGGTTGCCTTGCCATCTTTCTCGGAAGCAACATACTGCTGTTTGGTTTTACGGCTGAAACGCACCATCGTTTTGTTCCCTGCCGGGTCCTGCTGCGGCGCATCGGCCAGATAACGCAGTTTTTCCGGCAGACGGTCACGGAAGCGGAACAGTTCTTCAACCAGCGGCGCACGGGTTTCGCGCGATTTCGGGAAGGTGTTGGCTGCCAGGAATACCCCAGCCGCGCCATCACGCAGCACGAAATAGGCGTCAGACTTCTCGCACGGCAGTTCCGGCAACGGTACCGGATCTTCCTTCGGTGGAGCCACTTCACCGCTACGCAGGATCTTACGGGTGTTCTTACATTCTTCGTTAGTACAAGCCATGTATTTACCAAAACGCCCCATTTTCAGGTGCATTTCAGAACCACATTTTTCGCACTCAACGATTGGGCCATCATACCCCTTGATGCGGAACTCGCCTTCTTCAATCTCGTAGCCGTCGCAGGTCGGGTTGTTACCACAAACGTGCAGCTTGCGTTTCGGATCGATGAGGTAGCTGTCCATCGCCGTACCGCACTTCTGGCAGCGACGTTTAGCGCGCAGCGCGTTGGTTTCCGCGTCGTCGCCTTCCAGCACGTTCAGCACTTCGTTTTCCGGCACCAGGTTAATGGTGGTTTTGCAGCGTTCTTTTGGCGACAGCGCATAGCCGGAACAGCCAAGGAACACGCCGGTGCTGGCGGTACGAATGCCCATCTTGCGACCGCAGGTCGGGCAATCGATACTGGTCAGCACCATCTCGTTCGGCTGCATGCCGCCCTCTTCTGGCGGTTTCTCAGCCGTTTCGAGCTGCTTGGTGAAATCACCAAAGAACAGATCCAGTACCTGCTTCCACTCGGCTTCGTGGTTTGCCACGCGGTCGAGATGGTCCTCCATCTGCGCGGTAAAGTCGTAGTTCATCAGCTCGCGGAAGTTCGCTTCCAGACGATCGGTGACGATCTCGCCCATTTTTTCCGCGTAGAAACGACGGTTTTCGGTGCGCACATAGCCGCGGTCCTGAATGGTCGAAATGATCGACGCATAGGTGGACGGGCGACCGATGCCGCGTTTTTCCAGCTCTTTAACCAGCGAGGCTTCGCTAAAGCGTGCAGGCGGTTTGGTGAAGTGCTGCGCCGGGGTCAGTTCAACCAGGCTCAGTTTATCGCCCTGATTCACCATCGGCAGCGTGCGGTCTTCATCGCCTTTACGCAGCGCTGGCATCACTTTGGTCCAGCCGTCAAAGCGCAGAGTACGGCCACGCGCTTTGAGTTTGAAATCGCCCGCTTTTACGGTCAGCGTAGTGGAGTCGTACTGCGCTGGCGTCATCTGACAGGCCACGAACTGGCGCCAGATCAGCTGATACAGTTTCTGCGCGTCCGTTTCCATATCTTTCAGCGCTTCCGCCTGAACGGAAACATCGGAAGGACGGATCGCTTCGTGCGCTTCCTGCGAGTTTTCTTTGCTGGTGTACTGGTTCGGGTTCTCCGGCAGGTATTTCTTGCCAAAGTTATCGCCGATATAGTCGCGAACCATGCTCACCGCGTCCTGACTCAGGTTAGTGGAGTCGGTACGCATGTAGGTGATGTAGCCCGCTTCATACAGACGCTGCGCCATCATCATGGTTTTCTTCACGCCGAAGCCCAGACGCGTGCTGGCCGCCTGCTGCAGCGTGGAGGTAATAAACGGCGCGCCCGGCTTGCTGCTGGTCGGCTTGTCTTCACGCTCCAGCACGCTGTAGCTGGCTTTTTCCAGCAGGCTGACCGCAGCCATAGTTTCGTCGCGGTTAACCGGACGGAACGGCTTGTCACCCTGATGGGTCACTTCCAGCGGCAGGGCATCGCCGCCCGGCGTGGTGGTGCTGGCGTCAATTTCCCAGAATTCTTCCGGCACAAACGCTTTAATTTCGCGTTCGCGTTCAACGACCAGACGTACCGCTACCGACTGGACGCGACCGGCGGATAGACCGCGGGCAATCTTTTTCCACAGCAGCGGCGAGACCATATAGCCCACCACGCGGTCCATAAAGCGGCGCGCCTGCTGAGCGTTAACACGGTCGATATTCAGCTCGCCCGGCTTTTCGAACGCCTGACGAATCGCATTTTTCGTAATTTCGTTAAACACCACGCGGCTATAGCGTGATTCATCACCACCGATCACTTCCCGCAGGTGCCATGCAATGGCCTCCCCTTCGCGGTCAAGGTCGGTTGCGAGATAGATGTGGTCGGCTTTTTCCGCCAACTGTTTGAGTTCCGATACTACCTTTTCTTTGCCAGGCAGCACTTCATAGTGTGCCGCCCAGTCATGCCATGGGTCGACGCCCATGCGGTTAACCAGCGCGCCTCGTTCATCCTTTTTAGGCTTTTTGGCCGTTTTGGTGGAGGTAGAGTCAGCGCTCTTTTTGGCTGCTGAGCCACTTGTCGGCAAATCGCGGATATGACCGACGCTGGACTTAACCACGTAGTCATTACCCAGATACTTATTGATCGTTTTGGCTTTTGCCGGGGACTCAACGATAACGAGAGCTTTACCCATATTCACCTTACCTAATTTGATTCTTCCAGGAATACATCGCACATGTTCCACGTTCCACTGGCGACAAGCCTTGTATGTTGCGGCAATACCAATGGATATCAACCCTTTACCGACTGACTTTTGAGACATGTAGTCAGGTGGCTGAGTTTACAGACTTTTTTTCGTCAGGGTCTATAGCACGAAGAATATTTGGTCGAATGTCAAGCAAATCTGTTGCCAGATCGCCGAAAGCGTCACACTGTACCTGATAAAATTCGTTACGCAACTTTATTAGCATGCAATCACCCATCATGCCAACTCTGAGGTAAAATGCTTGTCCCTGGTAAACGTCGGGAATATTTGCCCCAAGCGGGTGCCCGGCGTAGACTAGCGCAGGAATTTTGAGGAGTTGAATATGTCAAATAATAGCCAACCTATCGATCGTCAGACACTGCTAATTGAAGCAAACCGCCTCATTCGTGAGCATGAAGATACCATGGCGGGTATTGAAGCCACCGGCGTAGAACAGCGCAACGGCGTGCTGGTTTTCAGCGGTGAATATTACCTGGATGAACAGGGCCTGCCGACGCCGAAAAGCACGGCGGTGTTTAATATGTTCAAGTATCTCGCCCACCAGCTGTCTGAAAAGTATCACCTGGTTGACTGAGCGTAGGGCTTTGGCCTGAGCCGTCAGATATAGCCCGGTAAATCTGATTTACCGGGCTATAAATAGAAAGGTAAAGAATAGAAAGGAAACGCTTACAGCAGCGGTTTCTGTCCGCGCTGCCACCAGCGCATCATCAGCTTATCGGCGCTTTCTGCCGCACTTCCGGTAAAGCGATCCATCATTTTCTTACGCTGCGTGTAGCGCACGCTAATGACTTCTCGGTTCTCCATCAGCCCCAGCAGCAATTCATCGCTGGTACCCACTTCATCAACCAGCCCTTTTTCCTGAGCCTGTGTGCCGTACCAATGTTCACCGGTAGCAACCTGTTCAATGTCCAGAGACGGACGCATTTCTTTCACGAAATCTTTAAACAGATGATGAGTCTCGTTCAGCTCTTCACGGAATTTCTGACGTCCTTCTTCGGTGTTTTCACCAAGCAGCGTCAGCGTACGTTTGTACTGGCCCGCAGTGTGTAACTCAACGTCGATGTCTTTATTTTTCAGAAAACGATTCAGGTTCGGGATCTGCGCGACCACGCCGATGGAACCAAGAATCGCGAACGGTGCCGCGACAATTTTGTTGGCCACACAGGCCATCATGTAGCCGCCGCTGGCCGCGACTTTATCTACTGCTACCGTCAGTGGGATCTGCTTATCGCGGATACGCTGGAGTTGCGATGCCGCCAGACCGTAGCCGTGAACGACACCACCAGGGCTTTCCAGACGTACGACCACCTGGTCCTGCGGGGTGGCAACGGTCAGTACAGCGGTAATCTCTTCACGCAGGGAGGAGACTTCATGGGCGTCCATACTGCCTTTAAAGTCGATAACCCAGACGCGCGGTTTGGTTGCCGCCTCGGTGTCGCCCTGCTTCGCTTTGGCTTTGGCCGCTTTCGCTTCCAGCTTCAGCTTCTTCTTTTGCGCCTTATGCCAGAGCTTTTGCTGCGGCGCATCGAGCAGCGCCACGGCTAAGTCTTCCTGCATATCCTTGTGCTGCTCGCTTAAGTTGGTGATTCGTAGCTCACCGCGCTGACGTTTGCGCTGCGTGACGTTGACAATCAGTACGGCAATCACCGCAATAGCAACAACAACTGTGACGATTTTCGCCAGAAAAAGACCATATTGAAAAAGTAATTCCACACATCCACCTTGTACAAAAATCACAGAATCTACCGCCCAGTGTACAACACCGCGTTCACTACGTCTCGATAGCAGTATCAGGCCACGAGGCGCATTCCAGATTACTTTTTTGCTGATGAAATCATTGCAAATTGTTAATTAACCGTTGTCTCTCCCGTGCGCTGATTGAAATAGCGCGAAGATTCAGGCATAAAGCCCGAAAGCCATGAAAAGTACAAAAAATATGGCAGACGAATGCCATAGAGGAGTCACTGTGCACTATCAACCCCAACTCGATTTGTTGCAAAACCGTATCATTCTGGTCACCGGGGCCAGCGATGGTATTGGACGGGAAGCGGCAATCACCTACGCCCGTTACGGCGCCAGCGTTATTTTGCTCGGCCGGAACGATGAAAAACTGCGCGCGGTTGCGCAGGAGATAGACCACGCCGGCCTGCGGCCCGCGCGCTGGTTTACGCTCGACCTGCTCACCTGTACGCCACAGGAATGCCAGCAGGTTGCTCAGCAGATTAGCCTACACTATCCGCATCTTGACGGCGTGCTGCACAACGCCGGGCTTCTGGGCGAAGTCGTGCCGATGGACCAGCAGGACCCGGCCGTCTGGCAGCAGGTGATGCAGGTCAACGTCAACGGCACCTTTATGCTCACCCAGGCGCTGCTGCCGCTGCTGCTGAAAGCAGAATCCGGCTCGCTGGTCTTTACCTCGTCGAGCGTCGGGCGCGAGGGGCGCGCCAACTGGGGTGCCTATGCGGTATCGAAGTTTGCCACCGAAGGAATGATGCAGGTACTTGCCGATGAGTATAAGAATCGACCTCTGCGCGTAAACTGCATTAACCCAGGCGGCACCCGCACTGGCATGCGCGCCAGCGCCTTCCCGACGGAAGATCCGCAGAAGCTCAAAACGCCTGCCGATATTATGCCGCTCTACCTGTGGCTGATGGGCGATGATAGCCGCCGTAAAACCGGTATGACTTTTGATGCCCAGCCAGGGCGTAAACCAGGAATCGCACAATGAGTGATGAACGCTATCGTGAACGTCAGCAGCGCGTAAAAGAGCGCGTTGCCGCCCGTGTCGCCGCGGCTCAGGATACCCGCGGGATCGTGATTGTGTTTACCGGCAACGGTAAAGGTAAGACCACCGCCGCCTTTGGTACCGCCACCCGTGCCGTCGGGCACGGGCATAACGTTGGCGTCATTCAGTTTATTAAGGGAACCTGGCCTAACGGCGAGCGTAACCTGCTTGAGCCACTCGGCGTCGAATTTCAGGTCATGGCCACCGGTTTTACCTGGGACACCCAGAACCGGGAGAGCGACACTGAAGCTTGCCTTGCCGTCTGGGAGCATGCAAAGCGGATGCTGGCCGACGACACGCTGGATATGGTGCTGCTTGATGAGCTGACCTACATGGTCGCGTACGATTATCTGCCGTTAGAAGCGGTATTAACCGCGCTGAAAAACCGTCCGCATCATCAGACGGTGATTATTACCGGTCGCGGATGCCACCGGGATATTCTGGAGTACGCCGATACGGTCAGCGAACTGCGCCCGGTGAAGCATGCGTTTGAAGCGGGAATTAAGGCGCAGATTGGGATTGATTATTGAGCGCGAGCCTGTCGAGCAGCGCCTTATTGAGCGGCAGGCATAAACAGTCTTCCCCTTGCGCCAGCGCGACCTCCGTCAGGTTCTGACGCGAAATAAAGCGCTTACGGTACTCCGTAGGCGTCAGTCCGCAGTACTTATTAAAAGCGGCAATCAGCAGTTTGTGCTCCGGGAAACCGCAGCTGTGGCTGATTTCAGTAATTGGCGTTCGCGTGTCGCGCAGCAGGGTGCGGGCTTTATTGAGCCTCACCAGCGTCAGATACTCTTTAAAGTTGTGCCGACTGACCTTTTTAAACAACCGCGAAAACCACGAATAGCTCATGCCGCTATGCTCGGCAACGTCGCTTAGCGTCAGCGGCCGATCGAAGTGTTGATTAATATATTCAATCCCTTCTTTAATCATCGCCTCTTCACGTATCGTATTTTCCGCGAGCTCAATCGTCTGCCCGGCGGCGACCAGCGCGTCAAGCAGCATATAAATCGCCGCAAAACGCTGAAATGGCGCATGGTTATCGATAATACGTTCCAGTAACGCCATCAGCCGTTGAAAAACGGTATGGTCAGCATCCGTCATGGCGTGCTTATGGGTACGCCACTCCAGCAACGGCGCCGGGTGCAGGTCATCAAAAAGTCCGGGAGAGAACTGCACCGTCACCAGTTGGCTGCCCTCCTCCTCCGCACTCAGTTCGTGCACCTCTTCAGCGTTGATATATAGCATCTCGCCCTGTTGGAGGACCACGTTCTGCTGACCAACGGTCAGAGAGAAGCGCCCATTCAGCACCGTAATCAGTTCCGGTGCCGGATGCCAGTGCGGCTCACAATAGCGAACCTCAGCGGCAAATACGTTCAGTTTTTCTGCGTCGAAGGCAATCAGCTCATAGCCGCTGTTTGCCGTCTGCCGCCCGGTTTGCGTTGCCGGGTGGGGATGAGTCACTGAAAATGGGAACACGCCTTCTCTCCTGTAGTTAGCCGTTACTCAGGCTCAGCCAGTACCGCGTTTAGCTCATCACGCTCGATATCCAGCGCCAGGAATTCCGTCAGCGCGATAAGCAGGCCGCAGAACAGATCCGGTGCCAGGCGAATCAGCTTTTCCCGAACCTGCTCCGGTGGAAGCTGACTCTTCCCGGCAATCAGCTGTACGACACGGGCAAAGGCGGCAGGCTGCTGGATCAACTGCTGTAAGGAGTTATCGTCACGCAATGGAACATAACGGGCGGGACAGTCAACCTCAAACCGGGCATTCAGTGGCAGACTGCGAGACGAGCCGCCTACATGCACCTGCCAGACGCCTGGCGTAATCACCCAGTCAGCAAGGCCTGGATGATAGCAGGCCAGTTCGGCTATCGGTAGTTGCAGGCTAACGCGTCGCGTTTCCCCTGCGGCGAGAACGATTTTATCGAATCCCTTCAACGCGCGGACTTCGCGGATCAGTTCGCCTTCAGGCGCAGAAACATACAGCTGAACCACTTCTTTGCCATCACAATCGCCGACGTTACTCACATCAAAGGAGACCGTCAGCGTATCATCAGCACCGGCACGCGCCGACGACAGTGATAGATTCGCGTAGGCAAACTGGGTGTAACTTAAGCCAAATCCGAACGGAAACTGCGGCGTCAGGCAACGCTTATCATAGTAACGGTAGCCAACGAACAGCCCTTCACCGTAGTGGTGGCGCAGGTTTTCACCCGGATAATTCAGCCAGGCCGGCGTCTCTTCCAGCGTGTTCGGTACGGTGACCGTTAGCTTACCGCAAGGGTTTCGCTTGCCGAACAGGATTTCCGCTACCGCACGCCCCATGCCCTGCCCGGCGAAGAAGGTCTCCAGCAGGGCCTTACACTCACCGAGCCACGGCATCACTACCGCGTCACTGTTTGCCAGCACCACCACCACGTTTGGCTGTACGGAGGCGACCTCACGAATGAGCTGCTCATGTACCGCCAGAATATTCAGATCGTGGCGATCGCCATTTTCACCGTCCTCGCCAACCGCGGTGCTGACAAATACCACCGCGACATCGGCATCCTGGGCAACGGCTTTAGCCTGAGCCAGCGCCGCTTCATCGCTCTTCATATCGTCCGGTGCGCCAATGGCCCAGGTCACGCTGAAATCGTCACCCGCGAGGTCGAAGATCTCGTCCAGCGGACGGTCGAGCAGATACGGTACCGTGGTCGCACAGCCAGAGCCTTGGATAACGGGCTCCTGCGCCGGTTTTCCCAGTACGGCAATACGCGGCGTTTTTTCCGGGCGCAGCGGCAAAATATGGTCGTCATTTTTCAACAAAACGATAGACTCTGCAGCCAATTGCTGCGAAAGTGCGTGATGTGCCGAGAAATCTGCTTTGGTATTCGGTCGACGGTTACGCTGCACTTTATCCAGTAGTTCCAGCATCCGCAGACAAGCACGGTCAACCACATCCATAGGAACGTCACCCGCGTTAATGGCCGCCAGCAACGTCTGCTTATCACGACGCGTTTCCGGCATCGCCAGATCGTTCCCCGCGAGCAGTGACGCTGGGCGGTCTTTAATCCCGTACCAGTCCGACATCACCAGCCCGTCGTAGCCCCATTCGTCGCGCAGCACCTGGGTCAGCAGGAACGGGTCCTGCGAAGTCTGCGTGCCATTCAGGCGGTTATAGGAGGACATCACCGTCCACGGCTGCGATTTGGCAATCGCCCGCTGGAACCCGGCCAGATAGATTTCGCGCAGCGCGCGCTCTTCAATGATGGAGTCCATTTCGGTGCGGCGGTATTCCGAGTTATTGGCCGCAAAGTGCTTCAGGCTAGCACCTACGCCTTCATCCTGTAGGCCATTGATAAGCGCGGCGGCAATATCGCCGCTCAGCACCGGGTCTTCAGCGTAGTATTCGTAACCGCGCCCCGCCAGCGGCGTGCGGCGGATGTTAATCCCAGGTCCCAGTAAAATCCCGACGCCCATATGCTGACATTCGCGCCCGAGCGCCTGGCCCATCTGATAAACAAGGTCAATATCCCAACTACAGGCAAGGCTCGAGCCGTTGGGGAAACAGGTGGCCGGCAGCGAGGCGCTGAACAGCGCTTCACTGCCCCCTTTCGCCGCCGGTTCTTCAGCATTGGCCCGGTCGGCGGTTTGGGTGATCACGGAGATAAAATCATCCATGCTCCACTTTTCATTACCGTCTATCTGCGCGCTGCTGTAACGCACGCCGTAGGTGCCGTCGGTCATGACGATATCGTCAATGCCATGCTGCGGCAGGCTCGCCGTGCGCCACAGGCCGCTACCGGTCAGCAGCGCCACTTTTTCTTCTGCGTTCATCGCCGCAATAAGGCTGTTAAAATCACGATTCATGTCTCTGACTCCCTGAGGTTAAAGCGCGTTCTGTTTGCGCAGGCTGATTTTCTGCACGATGTCGCGGTAGGTCTTTTCATCTAACGAATAGCTGGCAACGAAGATAGCGCCAATCGCAAACATGGCGCCGGGGAACAGCGTCATCAGTATATTGATACCGCTGAGCGCGCTGGCGCTGATATTCGCCGCATCATAGTGATAGTAATCCAGCATCCAGCCTGCGCAGCCGCCACCAATCGCCATCGCTATTTTGGTAATAAAGTTGAAGAAGCCGTAAATCGCGCCTTCGGTGCGTACGCCGTGGTGCCATTCTGCATATTCGACGGTGTCGGCGATCATTGACCACATGGCGACAAATCCCATCCCCAGCGTAATACTGAACAGGCATACTCCGGTCATAATCAGCCAGATATTATTACCGGCGACAAAATACTGCATCAGCACACCGAGCACGCCAATCAACAGCGCCACCAGCGCCATTTTCTTTTTCCCCATCATGGCGATAACTTTCTCAGAAACCACCGTGCCTAAAATATAAGCGGCGGACTGAATCATAAAGAACGAGGCGGTAAAACCTTCATTGCCAATGATGTATTTAATAAAGTAAATGGCTATCGCCATCCACACGGTATAAGCGATATAAAAGAAAACGGTAAATAACGACAGGTTAATCAGCGGCGCATTGCCCATCACCGCGCGGAACATTTCACGCAGCGTCGGCGCTGGCGTATCTTCTTCTTCCCCCACGCGCTCTTTGGTCATGCCAAAGCAGGCCAGGAACAAGAACGTTGCCAGCAGCGCAAAACAGGAGACGGCAAAAACGTAGCCCAGCTGTTTGTCGTCGAACGGCGAAATAAGAATATCCGCGGTGGTGGAGACAATCAGGTAGCCGACAATCGCCATCACAAAGCGGTAGACCGACAGCGACGAGCGTGAGGCTTCATGCTGCGTTAAGCGGTTGGTCATTGCCGAGTACGGCGTATTCACCGCGGTGTAGGCCAGGCAGTAGATGGTGTACGAACAGAGTGCAAACCAGAACTTGGCCTCGCCGCCAAACGGCAGGAAGCACAGTACGGTTAACAGTCCCAGCGGCACCGAGCCGTATAATAACCACGGACGCAGCTTGCCGTAGCGGCTGTGGGTTTTATCAATGGCGAAGCCAATCAGGATATTAAAAATCGCATCAACCACTCGCGCAATAACAAAGATCAGGCTCGCCTGAACCGCGCTGATACCGTAGATGTTGGTATAGAAGAATAATAAAAAGAGTGAAACGAAACCGAAGGATAAATTAGAGGCAAAGTCACCGAAGCCATAGCCAATTTTTTCTTTAACGCCGATAACCACATAGCTTGCCGAGAGTTTTTGGGTTGTATCCATTTCGGGCTACCTGTTTGAGTAATCTGTGGCGACAGTATATGGCGAGGGTTATTTTATCACTTTGCGTTCTTTGTCCGGGGAATTCCTGTTTTTTGTCTTTATATAGAAGTGTGAATGGCATCACAGGAGAAGAGTAACACGGGAAAAACATTCCGGCGGGAGCCCGCCGGAATGGACGTCGTTAGCCTTTCGGGTTATTACGCGTGCTGGAGCGACGGTTATTATTGTTGTTGCCGGTATTACCACCGGTGGTGGTATGACGCTTGACGGCGCGACGAATCTGATTTGCCTTCATGCGACGACGATCTTTTTCTACCGCCACTTTCGAGGAGGTTTCAGCCGGCAGTTCTACCAGCTCACGCAGGTAGTTGGTCTGCGCCAGATCCAGCTCGGTATAGCCACCGCGCGGCAGGCCTTTCGGCAGCGGGATGTCGCCGTAGCGAACGCGGATAAGACGGCTAACCTGCACGCCTACCGCTTCCCACAGACGACGAACCTCTCGGTTACGGCCTTCGGTCAGGGTCACGTTGTACCACTGATTGATACCCTCACCGCCGCTGAATTTGATGGTTTTGAATGCCGCAGGACCATCTTCCAGCTGCACGCCGCGGGACAGTTGACGCACTTTCGTGTCGTCCACTTCACCAAATACGCGCACCGCGTATTCACGTTCCACTTCACGGCTTGGGTGCATCAGGCGGTTTGCCAGCTCACCATCGGTGGTGAACAGCAGCAAGCCGCAGGTATTCACGTCCAGACGACCGACGGCAATCCAGCGTGCGCCACGCAGTTTTGGCAAACGGTCAAATACGGTCGGGCGACCTTCTGGGTCGTTACGGGTACACAGTTCGCCTTCCGGCTTGTAGTACGCCAGTACGCGGCAGATTTGTTCTACGGATTCTTTGACGGAGATGAGGTGGCCGTCGATACGAATTTTGAGGCCTGGGATCACTTCAACGCGATCGCCCAGCTTGGCGATTTTGCCGTCTACGCTCACGCGGCCCGCCTGAATAATCGTTTCAATTTCACGACGGGAGCCGTGGCCAGCGCGCGCCAGCACTTTTTGCAGTTTTTCGCTTTTATCGCTTTTTTCGCTCATGGAGCTTCCTTCCGGTGTCGCCTTCCCAGGCGTCTGGTATACTTTCTAAAACAATGAGTTAGCCACAAACAAATTCAACCCACTGATCTGTAAATACTTTCTGTTTCAAAGGGTGTCATAAACTATGTCACAACAACCGTCACAACTACAAACGTGGTCGGACATACTACACCAACTTCAAAATTAATGCTTCTTCACGTTACATTCGTCTAAGCCTTGGTACTGACAGCCTGAAGCAGGCGTCATTAATTATGAACCAGGTTTACTCGTTCATCCCGCTAGTACAAAACGGAACAATAAGCCTTGATGCTTTTAAGCTTAAGTTACAGGGGTATCGTAGTGCGACGCGGAAAGATTCTGACAATTATCTTTTGCGAACTCTTGAGATGGATATTGAAGAAGTTACAAGACTGCCCCAGGTTGTGCAGCGGTGAAAAGTTTCGATGCTTCACAGGCTGAATGAAAATTAGAACAAACATTCATCAAATTAATAATACGGAACGCAGTTTCACTTTGAGGAAAAACCACTTCTGGTATGTGGATGTTATTCATACAATGACAGTTCTGGAAAAATTAATAACGAGCAGAAGGATTTATGGCAAAGGGATACATTCTACACATGTACGATCCCACAACCTGTGGTGGCAAGGTTCTGGAGGGAGCGCCAAACAGGCGCACCAACGGCACGCCAGTAGCCCGGATGGGCGACAAGGTAACGTGTGGTAAAGATGGCAATACTTATCGTATTGTTGGTGGGATGTCATGGATAACCACTGAGGGCCGTCTGGTTGCAGGTAGTCTGGACAGTTACAGCAGTTGCCCTTGCAACGCAAAAATTATTCCGCGAATAATGGTGCAAACTTACGAAACACGCAGAGGAATCGGAGCCAAAACATCGAACACAGCAACGAGTGCAGTTACACAGGGTTCCCCCTCTTCTTCATCTCCCGCCATTATTACACCACTGCCTGTTGCTGTTTACGCGAAATCCTGTCTTCGTGGTGAAGGTTGTACCGATGCCGGCACAGAGCAAGAGTTATTCGATAATTTTGGTCATGCAGGCTATTACCGCGCAACGCCTCAGACAGAACAGGTGAAAGAAGAACCCGTTCAGCACGCGCAGGCGGCAAAGAAGCACAAACCCGCCGAACCGACTCCACCACCGGAAGACAAACGCTCCTGGTACAAGCGCCTCTTCAGTTCCCCGGACACAACCAAAGCCGAAGCGGCTGCCGGAATGGCAATAGCAAGGGCAGCGACAACTACAGGGATAACCACTGGTGCAACGACAGAAGCCGGGTGCGCAGCATTGCAGCAAATTGGCGGTACTCTTTCTACCGCTGGGCGCTGGATTGCTCCCAGCCCTCCAACAGTTCTCCTCTTCGGTATGTTCTACTCACCAAAACTTAACAGCGGTGAGCAAGATTACATCGACAAGATGCGTCTAGAGCAGGCAGCCCAGAACAAAGAAGACGTTCCGACACGCGTTCGTTTTCGCTGGGAAGCAGATCAGAACGGGATGATAAGGCCGAAAGGTTTTCATGTCAGCGCCAGAGGCGGACAGGACAAGGTTCCGGTTCGAATGCTTCAGAAGAACACCACCACCGGGAATTATGAATTCTGGGAAGATGGCGCAAGCAAGCCAACCATTGTATGGACACCAGACGATCCTGGATATGTATCTCCCTCCAATACCGGGAATCGGGACAATGTATACGTTCCTCCGAGTGTGCTGGTTTACCCCGAAAGTGAAATCAATAGCCCGTGGTCGACAGTTACCCCTGCACCGGGAGAACGCTCATTCCGGGATTATATTTTAGTGCATCCTGCCGGGACATTTGACCCCATTTATGTTTATCTTCGCAATCTGCCGGGGCAAGTCACAGGCAAGGGGCAGAAAGTTAGCGGCGCATGGTTAGCTGATGCAAATCAGGGCACCGGATCACCAATACCGTCTCAGATAGCCGATAAACTGCGTGGGCGTACCTTCTCCAACTTTGACAGCTTCAGGCAGGCTTTCTGGCTGGAAGTATCGAAAGATCCTGAACTGAGTCAACAATTTAGGCAGCATAATTTAGGTAACATTAGGAACGGCAAAGCTCCCGCACCAAGAATATCAGAGCAAGTTGGCGGGAAGATCAAATACGATATCCACCATATTAAACCAATAGTCGAAGGTGGCGAGGTTTACGACGTTGATAATCTCGGGGTTGTTACTCCGAAACGGCATATTGAAATCCATCGAGGTGGGTAAATGAAGAACATAAGCGATTATACTGAAAGCGAATTTTTGGAGTTCGTTCGTAGGCTATGCGATTTTTTCGAATACGACCGAAAGTGAAGATATCAAAAATATATTGGAATTTAATAGGCTTACGGAACACCCCGCAGGATCTGATCTTATCTTTTACCCGGAAGATGGACAGGATGATAGTCCCGAAGGCATCGTTCAGCAGGTTAAAGAATGGCGAAAAGCCAACGGTAAGCCCGGCTTCCGTAGTGAGTAAATTGCTCAGTGATTACACAAAAAGCGATTTCATCAGCTTAGTCGCCGAAATAATCGGCGGCCAAGGGACTGAAGCCCACCAAGACGAGCTTTTAGAATTGTTCATTCAACTGACTGAACATCCTGAAGGTTCAGACCTGATTTACTATCCTCAATTAGCAGCAGAGGCAACCCCTGAAGCTATCGCTGATAAAGTCCAGGCATGGCGTAAAGCAAACGGTAAGCCCAGCTATAAGGTTGATTGAAAGTGAGATGACTGCAAAAGGCTGGAAGTCTCCAGCCTTTTCCCCTTTCCCCGATTTTAGGCAATAGGAACCATAAAGCCCTGTAAGTGGGGCAGCTTACCAATTTATGCAATCAACCACCGGAAGCAAATCACTCAACGGCGGTCTATGAGTGTATCTTGCTGTGATACCTAACGATTGGGTTCGTGAGTGTCCGACACAGAATTGGACCATCACGGGCAACGCTTTTGTCATTGCCTCAGAAATGAAAGTGTGACGCAGGGCATGGATTACCCTCTTCTGTCCAAACTCATTAAACTTTTGTATGCCGCAATCAGCCATGATGCTGTGCCACTCAAGTCCGATCTGCTCGTACGTAGGCAAATCACCGAACACAGGCTCAGAAGATTTGAGCAATTTAATACGCGCTAAAAGTAACTCTGTAGCAGTTCTGTCATTTCTCAACAAAAATGCTTCTCCGCGATTTGTGCTCTGCATAGAGAAAAATTTGGCTCACTCCCTGTCAGGGCGGTTATTTTCGACAAGGCTGATTCCATAGGGTTTAGCTCTGGTTACGCAGCAAAGATCAATTTCATCGTGAATCCTTTAATCTTTGGCAAAAGCTAGGTAGACAGTACCAACGATAATGTTTCGTTCATCAGAGGCTTACCACCTCACCTCAAAAACTGGTTCATTATCGAGTATGCTTTTTCAGCTCTCGGTTTGCTGTCAATCATTATTGCTGGAGCCGTGCTGTACTTCCGGTAATATCTAAAAATCAAGCCAGCCACGCTGGCTTGCACTTGATCATCCCCACCAGCCTTTTCCCCTTACCTCGATTTTCAGCAATAGAAACCATAAAGCCCCGTTAGTGATAAGCACAAACGTAGAACCTTATCGGCGTTGTTAGAGGATGGAAAACAGAGTGTATAAAAGATGGGATTCAAAGTGCTGCTAAAACTGTCACACAAAACGATGTTCGCCATTCACGAAAGCACTTCAACACCTTGATAAGAATAATTTTTATTTGGCTTGTACGCCTTCACAGGCATCTTAGAGACTTCATTAGCAGCACGGGAAATCGACACCGGGCTGCATAAAGAGGCGGGCAGCGTCGTTTTTTTGCGACGCAGACTCCCCACCCAAAATGGTGACCGCACATACGACATGAATTTTAGGAGAAAAGGGCAGCTTGTTCCTGCCCTTTTGTTTCACTTTCCCAGCGCGGTTGAAGCAAAGAAGGAATAATGCGCGATAAAAACCTAAATACTCTGCCTCATTTCAAACCAGGCTTCCCCGCCGTGCGTCGAGTCAGATTTTTTAAGGAACTGATAGCCAAAGCGTTTATACATCTCAAGGTACTGCGCTTTGCACATCAGGTAGATGGCCGTTTTCCCCTGCTGGCGCATGTGTTCAATAAACGCCTGCATCATCGCCGTAGAAAGGCCTTTACCCTGATAATCAGGATCCAGCACCACCGACATAATCACCGCGTTTGGCGCTTGCGGGTCATGACCCACCAGCTCTTTGAACTCTTCATCCGACATCACCACGTCCCAGGCGCAGCCCGCATTGATAAAGCCGATAATGTCGCCGTCCTGCTCCATGCACAGGAAACCCTGCGGGTAACGCGCAATGCGGATAGCAATTTTCTCCCGCGTGGCCGCTTCGTCTGCCGGATAGGCTGCGGATTCAATTTCATAACAACGGTCGATGTCGGACGGAGTCGCCTGACGAAAAATAGCGTGTGACACAATGCCTCCAGAGATACGCATTCAGTTGATGTTCGCTATTCTAGCGCCAGCGTGATATGAATACGCTGCATTCTTTTCACTGGTAAACTGAATAACATGCATCGCAATCTTCGCCTGCTAGACCTTAACCTGCTGCTGGTCTTCGACGCGCTTTATCGCCATCGCCGCGTTGCCGAAGCCGCTAGCGAACTCGCCATGAGCCCTTCCGCATTCAGCCACGCATTAAGTCGTCTGCGCGGTTCGCTCAACGACCCGCTATTCAGCCGTCAGGGTAGCCAGATGCAGCCAACCCCGCGCGCCGAATCGCTGTTTCCCGCCATTGCCGGTGCACTCTCGGCGCTGAACGGTGAGCTCGGGCAGGCTGACCATTTTCACCCGGCGACCAGCAATCAGACCTTTACCTTTGCCGCCACCGACTATACCGCCGCGGTGTTTTTCCCCGAACTCATCGCCAGACTCCAGGCTGACGCGCCCGGCATTCGAACACGCATTGTGTACTCTCGTGAATATGATGCGCTGGAGGAACTGTTAACCGGTAGAGTGAATTTCGCCATCGGTTTTGAGGAAGAGAACGTGCAGCCGCGCCACGGCCTGGCATCGCTGGAACTGTTTACCGACGACTACGTGGTGGCGGTACGTAAAGGCCATCCGCTGGCGAACGATGTGCTGACGCCGGAAACGTATCTGCAACTGGGACACGTGGTGGTCAGCCCGTGGAATGAGCATCATCGCCCTATCGACAGCTACCTGGCATCACGCCACGTCAGCCGTCGTACCGTGGTGGAGCTGCCGAGCGTCATGTCCGCGCCGTTTATTGTCAGCCGTACGGATTTGGCTATCACGCTTCCGCGTCGCGGCGTCCATCAGCTATTTGATACCCGCGAGCTCACCCTGCACACCCCGCCGTTCCCCATTCCGCCCTATACCCTGAAGGTTTACTACCGTCCGGCGAACGGGCAGGCAAAAGCGCAGCAGTGGATGCTGGAGCAGATAAGTCAGTTTGAATAAGCGAAACACCCGGCGGCAATCGCTCGCCGGGTGTGGAAGATCAGAGGAACGGTTTTACGTCGCCGACGCCTTCACGCAGCACGACCGGAGAATCATCAGTCAGATCGATAACGGTGGTGGGCTGTTGGCCGAGATAGCCGCCGTGAATGATCAGATCCACCAGTTTCTCCAGACGATCTTTAATCTCTTCCGGGTCGGATTCGGTGAAATCACTGCCCGGTAGCATCAGAGAGGTCGACAGCATCGGCTCGCCTAAGGTTTCCAGCAGCGCCTGCGCAATAGGGTTAGAAGGCACGCGCATCCCGATGGTTTTACGCTTCTCCTGCAGCAGACGACGCGGCACTTCTTTGGTGCCCTTCAGGATGAAGGTGTAATTACCCGGCGTGTTGTTTTTGATTAAGCGAAACGCCACGTTATCGACGTAGGAATAGGTCGACAGCTCGGACAGGTCGCGGCACATCAGCGTAAAGTTGTGGCCGTCCGGCAAATGACGGATGCGACAAATGCGCTCCATCGCGCCTTTGTCTTCAATTTTGCAGCCCAGCGCATAGCCGGAGTCGGTTGGGTAGACGATGACGCCGCCCTTACGCACAATCTCGACCGCCTGATTAATCAGACGCGCCTGCGGGTTATCCGGGTGGATATAAAAAAACTGACTCATGCTTCCCTCTCAGTTGAATTCTGCGGCTGTTCCCAGCGCTGCCAGACACCCTCGACGCCTGCGGGTAACCACAGTTTACGGCCCAGTTCTATCCACGGGCAGGGCTGATGGAAATCGGAACCCTGTGACCCCAGTAAACCGTAATCGCGGGCATAGGTGGCAAGCTGAGCGCGCTCGTGAGGCGCTTGCTGACACTGGGCGACTTCCATCGCATCGCCGCCGTGTTCACTAAAGTGTGCCAGCAATCTTTTCAGCCACTTGGCGGACAAATCGTACCGCCCCGGATGGGCCAATACGGCTACTCCACCCGAATGATGAATGACATCAATAGCTTCCTTTATTGTACACCACTGTGGCGGAACGTATCCGGTTTTCCCACGGGCGAGGTATTTTTTAAACACGTCGCCAATATTATTCGCTTTGCCCTGTTCGACGAGGAATCGTGCAAAGTGCGCACGCGTTACCGCCCCCCCCTCGGCGTACTTCTGCGCCGCTTCCCAGGCGCCGGGAATATGCGCTTTTTCCAGCCGCTCGGCGATCATCACCCCGCGCTGCTCACGGCGCGTTATCTGCGCGCTTAAAAACGCGGTGAGCGCCGGATTGGCGATATCAATATTCAGGCCGACGATATGAATCTCGTGATTTTCCCAAAGGGTCGAGATCTCTACGCCGCTAATCAGCGTCAGCGGCAAACCAGCGCGAGCGATTTCCGCTCGTGCGGCAGGAATGGCAGCGACAGAATCATGGTCGGTGATCGCCAGCGTGCCTACGCGGTTTTCCAGCGCACGATGCACCAGCGCTTCCGGCGTCAGCCGTCCGTCGGAGGCGACCGTGTGGCTATGCAGGTCATAAATGATGGCGTACTCGTTGTCGCTCAAAACAGCTCCCATTGGACTACATATAAGGATTCGCGGCCTATCATAACGGCATTGCATGAAATTCTAAAATCAGGGGTTGACTTTGCCCTCTCGAACTAGTTAACTAGTACGCAAGTTCACTTAGTAGAAGGTATCTCAAAATGATGCGTAAAATCATTGCCCTGCACGGCGGTTGGTGGCGTACTTCCCAGTAGGGCGGAGTCATCACGTCTGCGTAAAGCATACAGATACCCGGCCCGCCAATGAGCGGGCTTTTTATTAAGTAAAAATTATTCAGAACAGGCGAGAACAACGATGCAAACACAAAAACCTATGCTCGAGCTTCTGACCAGCGATGCGATTTACCGTGAGAATCCGACCGCGCTGTTCCATCAGCTGTGCGGTGCACGCCCGGCGACGCTGCTGCTTGAATCAGCCGACATTGACAGCAAAAACGATTTAAAAAGCCTGCTGCTGGTCGATAGCGCGCTGCGCATCACCGCGCTCGGCGATACCGTCACTATTCAGGCGCTGTCCGATAACGGCGCTTCCCTGCTGCCGCTGCTTGATGCCGCGCTGCCAGCGGGTGTAGAAAACAACCGCCAGCCGACCTGCCGCGTGCTGCGTTTCCCGGCGGTCAGTACGCTGCTGGATGAAGATGCTCGCCTCTGTTCGCTGTCAGTGTTCGACGCCTTCCGTCTGTTACAGGAGCTGGTGACCGTTCCGCAAAACGAACGTGAAGCGATGTTCTTCGGCGGTCTGTTTGCCTATGACCTGGTCGCGGGCTTCGAAGACCTCCCGCAGCTTGAAAACGACACCAGTTGCCCGGACTACTGCTTCTATCTGGCCGAAACGCTGCTGGTGATTGACCACCAGACCAAGAACACGCGTATTCAGGCGAGCCTGTTTACGCCGTCCGAATCCGAGAAAGACCGTCTGCTGCAGCGCATCGCCCAGGTTCGTCAGCAGTTGAATGAACCGCCGTCAGCACTGCCGGTACATGAAATTAAGACCATGCGCTGTGAAACCAACCAAAGCGATGAAGCGTACGGCGACGTAGTGCGTAAGATGCAAAAAGCGATTCGCGCCGGGGAGATTTTCCAGGTGGTGCCGTCCCGCCGCTTCTCGCTGCCGTGCCCTTCTCCACTGGCCGCCTACGACGTGCTGAAGAAGAGCAACCCAAGCCCGTACATGTTCTTTATGCAGGACAACGATTTCACACTGTTCGGCGCGTCACCGGAAAGCTCGCTGAAATATGACGCGACCAACCGCCAGATTGAGATCTACCCGATTGCCGGTACCCGCCCGCGCGGCCGCCGCGCCGACGGTTCGCTGGATCGCGACCTCGACAGCCGCATTGAGCTGGAAATGCGTACCGACCACAAAGAGCTCTCCGAGCATCTGATGCTGGTTGACCTGGCGCGTAACGATCTCGCGCGTATCTGTACACCGGGCAGCCGCTACGTCGCGGACCTGACCAAAGTGGACCGCTACTCCTTTGTCATGCACCTCGTCTCCCGCGTGGTTGGCGAGCTGCGTAAAGACCTCGACGTACTGCACGCGTACCGCGCCTGCATGAATATGGGCACCCTAAGCGGCGCACCAAAAGTGCGCGCCATGCAGCTGATTGCCGCCGCTGAAGGCAAACGTCGCGGCAGCTACGGCGGCGCGGTGGGCTACTTCACCGCACACGGTGACCTTGATACCTGCATTGTTATCCGCTCCGCCTTCGTTGAAAAAGGCATTGCGACCGTTCAGGCGGGCGCTGGTGTGGTACTCGACTCCGTTCCACAGTCTGAAGCCGACGAAACCCGTAATAAAGCTCGTGCGGTTCTGCGCGCCATCGCCACCGCTCATCATGCACAGGAGATTTTCTGATGGCTGACATTCTGCTGCTCGATAACATCGACTCTTTTACCTACAACCTGGCAGATCAGCTGCGCGCAAACGGCCACAACGTGGTGATTTACCGTAACCACGTCCCGGCACAGACCTTAATTGACCGTCTGGGTACCATGGATAACCCGGTGCTGATGCTCTCCCCTGGCCCCGGTGCACCATCTGAAGCAGGCTGTATGCCGGAACTGTTGACCCGCATGCGCGGCAAGCTGCCGATTATCGGCATCTGCCTCGGCCATCAGGCGATTGTTGAAGCCTACGGCGGCTACGTTGGTCAGGCTGGCGAAATCCTGCATGGCAAAGCCTCCAGCATTGAACACGACGGCCAGGCGATGTTTGCCGGGTTAACCAACCCGCTGCCGGTGGCGCGCTACCACTCGCTGGTCGGCAGCAACATTCCGGCAGGCTTAACCATCAACGCCCATTTCAACGGTATGGTGATGGCGGTACGTCACGACGCGGATCGCGTCTGCGGCTTCCAGTTCCACCCGGAGTCTATCCTGACAACCCAGGGCGCACGCCTGCTGGAACAGACCCTGGCATGGGCGCTGCAGAAGCTGGAGCAAAGCAACACCCTGCAGCCGATTCTGGAAAAACTGTATCAGGCCGAAACCCTGACTCAGCAAGAAAGCCACCAGCTGTTCTCCGCCGTGGTGCGCGGTGAAGTGAAGCCGGAGCAACTGGCCGCTGCGCTGGTAAGCATGAAAATTCGCGGCGAGAGCCCGAATGAAATTGCCGGTGCCGCCACTGCCTTGCTGGAGAACGCCGCGCCGTTCCCGCGCCCGGACTACCCGTTTGCCGATATCGTCGGCACCGGCGGCGACGGCAGCAACAGCATCAACATTTCCACCGCCAGCGCCTTCGTTGCCGCGGCGTGTGGTCTGAAGGTCGCCAAACACGGCAACCGCAGCGTCTCCAGTAAGTCTGGCTCTTCCGACCTGCTGGCCGCCTTCGGCATTAACCTTGATATGAACGCCGACAAATCACGTCAGGCGCTCGACGAACTGGGCGTGTGCTTCCTGTTTGCACCGAAGTATCACACCGGTTTCCGCCACGCGATGCCGGTTCGCCAGCAGTTGAAAACCCGCACCCTGTTTAACGTGCTGGGACCGCTGATTAACCCGGCACACCCGCCGCTGGCGCTGATTGGCGTCTACAGCCCAGAACTGGTGCTGCCGATTGCCGAAACCCTGCGCGTGCTGGGATATCAGCGTGCTGCAGTAGTGCATAGCGGCGGTATGGATGAAGTTTCACTGCACGCGCCAACGGTTGTCGCTGAGCTGAATAATGGCGAAATTAAAAGCTATCAACTGACCGCCGATGACTTTGGCCTCAAGCCTTATCATCAGGCCGAACTGGCTGGCGGCACGCCGGAAGAAAACCGTGACATTCTGACACGCTTGCTACAAGGTAAAGGTGAAGCTGCACACGAGTCCGCCGTGGCGGTTAACGTCGCCATGTTGATGCGCCTGTATGGTCATGAAGACTTAAAAGCGAACGTTCAGCGCGTACTCGACGTATTACACAGTGGTGCAGCCTACGACCGCGTCACCGCATTAGCGGCAAGAGGATAAGAAATGCAAACCGTATTAGCAAAAATCGTTGCCGATAAAGCGATTTGGGTAGAAGCCCGCAAACAACAACAACCGTTAGCCTCGTTCCAGAATGACGTACAACCAACCCAGCGCAGCTTCTATGATGCGCTGCGCGGCACCCGCACCGCCTTTATTCTGGAGTGCAAAAAAGCCTCTCCGTCGAAAGGGGTGATCCGCGATGATTTCGACCCGGCGCGCATTGCTAACGTTTATAAGCACTACGCTTCGGCAATTTCCGTGCTGACCGATGAGAAGTATTTCCAGGGCAGCTTCGACTTCCTGCCTATCGTCAGCGGCATCGCGCCGCAGCCGATTCTGTGCAAAGACTTTATCATCGACGCCTATCAGATTTACCTGGCGCGTTTCTACCAGGCAGACGCCTGTCTGCTGATGCTCTCCGTGCTGGACGACGAGCAGTATCGTCAACTGGCGGCGGTGGCACACAGCCTGAACATGGGCGTGTTGACCGAAGTCAGTAATGAAGAAGAGCTGGAACGCGCCATTGCGCTGAAAGCGAAAGTCGTCGGCATCAACAACCGCGACCTGCGAGACCTGTCCATTGACCTTAACCGCACGCGCCAACTGGCACCGCGCCTGGGTCACGATGTCACGGTCATCAGTGAATCTGGCATTAACACCAACGCTCAGGTACGCGAGCTGGCGCACTATGCCAATGGCTTCCTGATTGGCTCAGCGATGATGTCCCATGACGACCTCAATGCCGCCGTGCGCCGCGTGCTGCTTGGCGAGAATAAAGTGTGCGGACTCACGCGTGTAGAGGACGCACAGGCCGCCTATGAAGCCGGTGCCATTTACGGCGGTTTGATTTTCGTTCCAACGTCACCTCGTGCGGTCAGCGAAGACCAGGCGCGAGAAGTGATCAACGCGGCACCGCTCTCCTACGTTGGGGTGTTCCGTAATACGCCTGTGGCGGATGTCGTTGCACGTGCCACTGCGCTTGAGCTCAGCGCCGTTCAACTTCACGGTGACGAAGATCAGGCCTATATCGACGCCCTGCGCGCCGAACTGCCCGCCAGCGTGCAAATCTGGAAAGCGCTGAGCGTCGCCGACACGTTGCCTGCACGCGACCTCAACCACGTCGATAAATATGTTTTCGACAACGGTCAGGGCGGTTCCGGGCGGCGTTTCGACTGGGCACTGTTACAAGGTCAGGATCTGAGTAATGTGATTCTGGCCGGTGGTTTAAGCGCAGATAACTGCGTGACCGCCGCCAAAAGCGGCTGCGTCGGACTGGATTTCAATTCAGGCGTAGAGTTACAACCGGGCATTAAAGATGCCAGCAAACTGGCCTCGGCATTTCAAACGCTGCGCGCATATTAAGGAGCAATAATGAGCACTTTACTGAACCCCTATTTTGGTGAATTTGGCGGGATGTACGTTCCGCAGATCCTGATGCCTGCCCTGCGCCAGCTGGAAGAGGCTTTCGTCAGCGCCCAGAAAGACCCTGCGTTTCAGGCAGAGTTTACCGATCTGCTGAAAAACTACGCGGGTCGCCCAACGGCGCTGACCAAGTGTCGTAACCTGACAGAAGGCACCAAAACCACGCTGTACCTCAAGCGTGAAGATTTACTCCACGGCGGCGCGCACAAAACCAACCAGGTGTTGGGTCAGGCGCTGCTGGCGAAACGCATGGGTAAAACCGAGATCATCGCTGAAACCGGCGCTGGTCAACATGGCGTGGCGTCTGCACTTGCCTGCGCCCTGCTCGGCCTGAAATGCCGCATCTATATGGGTGCGAAAGATATTGAACGTCAGTCGCCGAACGTGTTCCGTATGCGCCTGATGGGCGCGGAGGTTATCGCGGTACACAGCGGCTCCGCTACCCTGAAAGATGCTTGTAACGAAGCGCTGCGCGACTGGTCTGGCAGCTATGAAACCGCGCACTATATGCTCGGCACCGCAGCAGGTCCGCACCCGTTCCCAACCATCGTGCGTGAATTCCAGCGCATGATTGGTGAAGAGACCAAGGTGCAAGTCCGTGAAAAAGAAGGTCGCCTGCCGGATGCGGTCATTGCCTGCGTCGGCGGCGGTTCTAACGCCATCGGCATGTTCGCCGACTTTATCGATGAAACCAGCGTCGGCCTGATTGGCGTTGAACCTGCCGGTCACGGTATCGAAACCGGCGAACACGGCGCGCCGCTGAAACACGGTCGTGTGGGTATCTACTTCGGCATGAAATCGCCGATGATGCAGACTGATGAAGGCCAGATTGAAGAATCTTACTCGATTTCTGCCGGTCTGGACTTCCCGTCCGTTGGGCCACAGCACGCCTTCCTGAACAGCATTGGCCGCGCCGAATACGTATCAATTACCGATAACGAAGCGCTGGATGCCTTCAAGGAGCTCAGCCGCCACGAAGGGATTATCCCGGCGCTGGAATCCTCCCACGCCCTGGCTCACGCGCTGAAAATGATGCGCGAAAATCCAGAAAAAGAGCAGCTGCTGGTCGTAAACCTGTCCGGTCGCGGCGACAAAGACATCTTTACCGTACACGATATTCTGAAAGCGCGAGGGGAAATCTGATGGAACGCTATGACAACCTGTTTGCTCAACTGAAGTCCCGCAAGGAAGGCGCGTTTGTTCCCTTCGTCACGCTGGGCGACCCGAACCCGGAGCAGTCGCTGAAGATTATCGACACGCTGATTGCCGCCGGTGCTGACGCGCTGGAGCTGGGGATCCCGTTCTCCGACCCGCTGGCGGATGGCCCAACCATCCAGAACGCGACCCTGCGCGCCTTTGCTTCAGGCGTTACGCCGACCCAGTGCTTTGAAATGCTGGCGGCCATTCGTCAAAAGCATCCGACGATTCCGATTGGCCTGCTGATGTACGCCAACCTGGTCTTTAACCGTGGTATCGATGAGTTCTACGCCGAATGCGCTCGCGTAGGCGTCGATTCGGTGCTGGTTGCCGACGTGCCGGTAGAAGAGTCCGCGCCGTTCCGTCAGGCCGCGATGCGCCACAACGTTGCCCCTATCTTCATCTGCCCGCCGAACGCTGACGATGAACTGCTGCGCCAGATTGCCGAACACGGCCGCGGCTATACCTACCTGCTCTCCCGTGCAGGCGTCACCGGTACCGAAACGCGCGCCGCGCTGCCGCTGCACCATCTGGTAGAAAAACTGGCCGAGTACAACGCGGCACCGCCGCTGCAGGGCTTTGGGATCTCCGCGCCGGATCAGGTAACCGCGAGCATCGAAGCGGGTGCTGCCGGGGCTATTTCGGGTTCCGCGATTGTTAAAATCATTGAGCGCAACGTCGAGAAGCCTCAGGTGATGCTCGACGAGCTGTCAAACTTTGTGAAAAGCATGAAAGCGGCGACCAAAACCGCATAATCCCTCTGGCCGCCTGGCGCTCGTCAGGCGGCTTATTGCTGCTGTAAGCTGTCGGCATATTTGCGCGTCAGCGTGAACAGCGCCTGTACCTCATCCGGTGACCAGTTTGCCAGCACCTGATTCATCAGTTTCTGTCGCGCCCGCGCAATCTGCGCAAAAATCGCCTGTCCCTGTTCGCTCAACGTCACTTCGCTAATTCGCCTGTCGTTCGCGTTCGGCTGCTTGTGCGCCAGCCCCTGCGCTTCCAGCTTTTTCACCTGACGGCTGACGGTGGTGTAATCCCGCCCAAGATTATCCGCCAGCTCCACCACGCCTATCGGCCCACGGCGGCCAATCGCCACCAGCAGCGGAAACAGCAGCTGTTCCAGCTGAACGCCCGCGGCCTGTAACAGCTGCTCATCGCGGGCGGGCTGGTTCATTACACCGATGATATCCAGCAGCGCGCCGTGAAACGTCGTAATGTCATAATCATTATGTGCACATTGCATATATTTTCCAACCGAGTATAGTGCCGTTATCTGATATGTGCATTTTACACATAAATACCCTATGGAGACAAAATTATGAAAGCAGCCGTGGTCTTTGACCTCGCCCAAGGCCCTATTTGGGCCGATTTTAATGAACCGCAGGTCGGCGAGCAGCAAACGTTAATTCGCGTACGCGCCGCCGCGATTAGCCATGTTGTTAAGAGTCGCGCTTGCGGGAAGCACTACAGTTTTGACGGCACGCTGCCGTTTGTCGTCGGTATCGACGGCACCGGCACACTCCCCTCTGGCGAGCGGGTCTATTTCGCCTTCCCCGCGTCTCCGTGGGGCAGCATGGCACAATACGCGCCCGTTGCTTCCCAGAACTGCTTTGCGCTGCCGGATGGCTTAGACGATGTGACCGCCGCCGCGATGGCAAATCCGGGAATGTCCGCATGGGCAGCGCTGGTCAAACGCGCAAAATTTGAGGCGGGTGAAACCGTGCTGGTGAACGGCGCGACCGGCAGCGCGGGACAGCTCGCGGTGCAGATTGCTCGCTACCTTGGCGCAAAAAAAGTGATTGCGACCGGGCGCAATGCCAGTGCACTCGCCGCGTTGAACGCCGATGCCACTATCCTGCTAACCGGCGATGACACCGCTCTCAGCGCCGAGTTTGCGGTGCAGGCCAATCAGGGCATTGACGTGGTTATCGATTATCTTTGGGGACATAGCGCCGAGCTGATGCTGCCTGCGCTTGCCAAATACAGCCCGGGCAACGCCCCCCTTCGCTATGTTCAGGTGGGGTCACTTGCAGGAAGCGATATTGCGCTTAACAGTGCGGTATTGCGCTCTGCCCCATTACAGCTGATGGGAAGCGGTATTGGCAGCCTGTCGATGCCTCAGCTTTTGCAGGCAACCGGCGAAATGTTACATGCCGCCGTTGCCGGTGGTTTTACCATCGCCACCACCCCCGTTCCCCTGCGCGATGTCGCCTCCGCATGGTCGCAGGACAACAGTCAGAAACGCACCGTTTTCACCCTCGATTAAAAAAAATCGCTTTCACACAAAAGATAGGGTTGATATCTTAAATGAGAAATATTATCTTTCTCATTACCGAATAGTTGAGCAAATCACTCAGGTATTCGGTACGACATTGCTCACATTGCTTCCAGTATTTTTGCCCGCATTCTATGCGGGCTTTTTTTTGGCCCCATGCCAGCCCCGGGGTCGGCGTAAACGCCTCGCCCGGGCTACGCGAAGCGCCGCCGGGAGCAGCCCCTACCAACAATTGTCTCGCCCGTATTCATTAGACGTCGTAGTATAAAAACTCCTCGCCCCGATGGAGTTACCCATGTCAGAGTCCCACAACATTCTCGCCTTCGCCTTCGTGTCACTCGGCATGGCGCTTACCCCTGGCCCTAATATGATCTACCTGATTTCACGTTCCATTTCTCAGGGGCGTGCTGCGGGGCTGGTCTCACTTGGCGGCGTTGCGCTGGGCTTTATCTTCTATATGGTCAGCGCCGCCTTTGGCTTAACCGCGCTGATGATGGCAGTACCCTACGCCTATGACGCGCTGCGCATTGCCGGCGTCATCTATCTGCTGTGGATGGCATGGCAGTCGGTACGCCCCGGCGGGCGCTCACCGTTCCAGCTAAAAGAACTGCCTAAGCACAGTCCGCGCAAGCTGTTCCTGATGGGCTTTCTGACCAATCTGCTCAACCCCAAAATCGCCATCGTCTACCTTTCTCTCCTGCCGCAGTTTATTAACCCCATGCAGGGCAGCGTGCTGACGCAGTCGCTGATGCTGGGCATGACGCAAATCGTTATCAGCGTGTCAATTAACGCGCTAGTGGCAATTTCAGCGGGCACCATTGCGCTATTTCTGGTGCGCCGTCCGTCGTTTGGCACCATCCAGCGTTGGTTAATGGGGGGCGTATTAACGGGGCTGGCGATTAAGATTGCCACTGAATCCCGCCGCTAGCGGCGGGAATTATTCCACGACAACTTTCACTTTTGGCTTCGACAGCAGAATTTTCACAAGCTCGGGTAAAGAGACCGGTTTATAAAAATAATACCCCTGCAGGAACGTGATGTTGTTACGGCTGAGATAGTCAAGTTGGGCCTGCGTTTCGACGCCTTCCGCGACAATGCTGATAGAGAGTTTTCGTGCTAGCTCCAGTACGGAGTCGAGGATAAGCGTGGAGTCCTTATAGGCATTCACCCTGCCAACAAAGCTCTGATCGATTTTGATGTAATCGATATGCAGGTCGTGCAAATAAGAGAGCCCGGAGTATCCAGTACCAAAATCGTCGAGCGCGATAGTAAACCCGCTTTCATGTAGCACGTTCAGCGTCTGAATCAGGTGCTCATCGACATGCAGCGGCTCGCGCTCCGTCACTTCAATCACCAGATTCAGATCTTTTCGTATGAAATTCTTTTTATATTCAAGGCACTCGGCAACAAACGTTGGCGAAGTTATATGCGATGCGCTGAAATTAATCCCCACATGGAACCCTTCCGGCAGCTTGCTTTCAATTGCATTCATATGCGCCACGACCTGAGTCATCAGGCTACGCGTCAACGCAACGATCAGCCCTGACTTTTCGGCAGCAGGAATAAAGACCGAAGGCGAAATAAAGCCCGCTTTCGGATGCTTCCAGCGCGCCAGCACCTCAATACCCCGCACGGTACCCTCCCTACCGTTCATGATAGGCTGATAGAAAGGCACAATTTCACCTTTCGCGATGGCCCTGCGCAATGACTCTTCTGGGGTTGTGCTTTTGTTAAGGTATTTGTACAGCGCGTAGGCGGCAATGCAGGACATCAACAGCAAGAAGATAAGGATCCCACCGCCCTGGTGAATCAGGCGGCTCGCGCTAAACAACGGTGGGAGATTGTACTGAATGCTAAAAGGATAGGCAGTCGCCTCGATGGTGCCGCGCCCGGGTGCATTTTCCACCCGCGTAGTAATATCGCCGCTCATGCCCATCACCTGATTGCCCACCGCTAACGAATAGTTTACGTAGCGTAGGGGCGTATTCATGGCGTCGCGTATATTGCGATCGCTGACGCTAACAATAATGCGTTTTCCCGCAAAATGTCGTTGAAATAGCATCACAGGCCGGTTATCAACCGCATTTTTTGCGGGAATCAGCGACAGCTCTTTTTCGGGGATCGTATCCAGGTGTCGAAGCAGCACATTATTACCGGGCAACGACGTACACCAGACCTTCTCCTCACTGAGGATTACTAACGTCCTTAGGTGCGGCTGCACCGCCGCCTCGGTCCCCAACTGGTATTGCCCTGCGGAATCACATCCCCGAGTGCTAACCTCAACCGCTACGCGAGTTGCATCCTTTGCTTCGTTAAGAATAGTGGCAATATTTTGTGCAGCATAACGCGCGCCAGCTAAGCGATCCTCCCGAAGCGAATACCAGAGCTGGGCATTAAGAATAAAAACACCGGCAACCAGAAGAAGTATCGCGGCACAGACGGGAATGAGGATATTGCGCATTAACGTCACCAGGCCGTGAGTAAGGAAACCGTAGCGTTGTTGGTTATACCGTAAGCATGGTCGATAACACGCAGAAATGCCATACACGACAGGCTGCGGCTATTTAAGGTTCCTCAGAAATTTATTTAGCACCTCCGAGCGAATGATTCTGTGGCATACCAGCGTTAACTCGCTCTCCGCAAGCTTGTCGATGATATCCACATAAATAACATTCTCGACCCTGACTGCCTTGGCAGAAGCAGGTAATAACGCAATGCCGAATCCCGCCGAGACCAGGCTAATAACGGCAAGGACATCGGTCACGTGTTGTATCACCTGAGGCTGGAACCCCGCGCTGTTACAGGCATCATAGAAGAATTGTTCCAGCCCTACGCCTTCTGGGTCATGCAAAGAAATCCATTTGTCGTCTTTAACGGAGGAAAGCGTCAACGCCGAAGAGGTGGACAAGGGATGCTGCGTATAGAGCGCCAGTACCGTTTTTTCTGAGGTAAAAGGTCGGCTTTGCAGATCATCCGGTAACGCCGGAAGCGGCGCGCGGATGATGGCAACATCCAACTGGTTATGTTGCACGGCGGCGTACAACGTTTGCACATTCCCCGTCATCATTGACAATGAGATAGCGGGCCATTGCGCATGCAGCCGACGCAGGTCGCCTGGAAGTTTACCGTCGAGCATCACGCTTGGTACGCATCCGAGATTTAAAATGCCCTGTTCCCCTCTGGCCGTTTGCCGGGCATCGATCACCGCCTGCTCCGCCATCGACACGGCAATCCTGGATTTATTGAGGAATGCTTCACCGGCTGGTGTCAACGTTAAGCGCCTATTTGCCCGGCTAAACAGCGTAACGCCTAAGCGTTCTTCCAGGGTTTTAATCTGCTGGCTCAGCGCAGGCTGCGCCATACTCAAACGCTCTGCGGCTTTGTGCATATGGAGCTCTTCGGCCACGATGATGAAGTTGCGCATCAGTCGAAATTGCATACGTTCCACCGAGAAAATGATAATAAAATTCTTATCAAAATAGCATGAATGATGCAATTGATGGTATTTCGCATTCGGATGAGAATGGGGTTAACGACAATCAGGAGAAGCACATGGAAAACCAGATTAACGATCTCAGAAGCGCCATCGCGTTGTTACAACGCCACGACGGTCAGTATATTGAAACCGACCACCCAGTTGACCCTAACGCGGAACTCGCAGGCGTTTATCGTCATATTGGCGCCGGCGGCACGGTAAAACGTCCAACACGCATTGGCCCTGCGATGATGTTCAATAGTATTAAAGGCTTTCCAGATTCTCGTATTCTTGTGGGAATGCACGCCAGCCGGGAGCGCGCCGCGCTGCTGTTAGGCTGCGAACCATCCAAACTCGCCCAGCATGTCGGTCACGCGGTAAAAACACCGGTTGCGCCCGTCGTTGTCCAAGCCTCACAGGCGCCCTGCCAGGAACAGATATTCTACGCTGACGACCCTGATTTTGACCTGCGCAAACTGCTTCCAGCGCCGACCAACACGCCGATTGATGCAGGCCCGTTTTTCTGCCTTGGCCTGGTGCTAGCGAGCGATCCAGAAGATGCGTCGCTCACTGACGTTACCATTCACCGCCTCTGCGTGCAGGAGCGTGACGAGCTCTCCATATTCCTCGCTGCCGGGCGCCATATCGAAGTCTTTCGCAAAAAAGCGGAAGAGGCAGGAAAACCGCTGCCGGTGACCATTAATATGGGGCTCGACCCGGCTATCTATATTGGCGCTTGTTTTGAAGCCCCGACCACGCCATTTGGTTATAACGAACTGGGCGTTGCAGGCTCGCTACGTCAGCATCCTGTTGAACTGGTTCAGGGTGTCTCCGTACGGGAAAAGGCCATTGCGCGTGCAGAGATTATTATCGAAGGTGAAATCCTGCCAGGCGTGCGAGTCAGAGAGGATCAGCATACCAATACCGGACATGCAATGCCGGAGTTCCCAGGCTACTGCGGCGGCGCTAACCCCTCCTTACCGGTTATCAAGGTCAAAGCTGTGACCATGCGTCACCACGCTATCTTGCAAACGTTGGTGGGGCCTGGCGAAGAACACACCACGCTTGCCGGTCTACCGACGGAGGCCAGTATTCGTAATGCTATCGAAGCGGCTATTCCAGGATTTCTGCAAAACGTTTATGCTCACACCGCAGGCGGCGGTAAATTCCTCGGTATATTGCAGGTGAAAAAACGTCAACCGTCTGATGAGGGACGTCAGGGGCAGGCAGCCGCTATCGCTTTAGCCACCTACTCCGAGCTTAAGAATATTATTCTCGTCGACGAAGACGTGGATATCTTCGACAGCGACGACATTCTTTGGGCCATGACGACCCGAATGCAGGGCGATGTCAGCATCACAAATCTGCCGGGGCTGCGCGGGCACCAGTTAGATCCATCACAATCGCCAGATTACAGCCATTCAATCCGTGCAAATGGCATTACCTGTAAGACCGTATTTGACTGCACCGTACCGTGGGCGTTGAAATCCCAGTTTGAACGCGCCCCCTTTATGGAGGTTGACCCTACACCGTGGGCACCAGCGCTTTTCCAAAAATAGGGCAAGTCACGCCACTCTTCATCCCTTTTGGGGTGAAGAGGTACCAGGTCGCCTGGGCGGCATTGCCAGCGTTGTAGTCACAGGATGAGAGTGGATCAGTTACTTTGCACTGTGCCTTGCTAATAAATAACCCGCTAAGGTGGGTTATTGGCTATTTACCAGATTTCTCGCCATTGTCTTACCGATACACAGTGATGTTCATTCATTTTCCGCCTGACAAAGCTCGGATGATATTCGTATCGAAAGAACTGGTGTACCTGAAGACTACTACGCATGTTCAACACTTTTACCAGCCGATTGACGCGCATATAAAACAGCTTGACGCTTATTCCCATTACCCTTGCGGCTTCATTCATTGAGTCATTGAGCAAAAGCCCATAGACCGTCGTTTTATCGCGATGGGTAAAATTATCCATATTTCGGCGCGCCAATAATAAACGTATTGCGACTCCGTAGCTTATACCAGGGCAATCACATATTACTTCATGATACTTCTCGATTGGAGCATGACTCTCTATAGAAACGAGTGACACCAGCGCCCGAGAAACCGCAGAAGAATTACCGATGAAAATAAATCGATTTACATCATTATTACGTCGAACATAACGCAGGACTTCAAGCAGAGAATGGCAGGAAGTCAGGTCGATGATACAGGTATCCTGTGCGAACTGGTTTTGCTGATATAACGTTTCAAGTGCAAAGCGTAAGAATTGATTACGAGTCTCAATATAATAATTCACAGTCATTTTCCATCAATCAGGAAGAGGCCAGCTATCTCCCCAACGTTAATCTATTATTAGAAGCTGAAACGAATATCAGCTATATCCTGAGTTTTTAGACATAACGATACAGACTCAGGCCGACAATCCTTTTGCTGGTTAGAAAGGGCATCATGGCAAGCGACTCTATTTATCGTTTCGTCTATCCCGCTCTGAATAGCGGTTGACATCAATCCTACTTACCCAGCCCTACCACAGCAATTTGTATTGATATTTATCCATTATTCAAATTTTTATTCTTAAATATAAATAAAATACAAACCATTTATCCGTATGCGTTGTTGGATTGATCTTGTATGAGATAATGGAGAAACGTAAACAACGGGCATATCTACAAGTTAATTGTGTGTCGATATCTTCCCCAGCGGTGTATGGAGACACGTAATGGTGTTCAGAATTGGCTCATTAATTATGTATCGAACCGATGATGGAGCTATGTGGCTCGCGGCAGATGAATCTACCGTCATCACGCTAACGGTGACGATGAGCAGATTGCTTTCTTTTCTCCTGGCGCGCAGAGGTCAGGTCGTTGCTCGTGATGAAATTCTGGAGAATGTCTGGGATGTTTATGGTCTGCGCTCGTCAAATAACACGCTGAATAAATACATCTCTGAAATAAGAAAACAGTTCGTTGCTTTTGGTCTGCATGATGAATGTATCACGACCATCCCACGAATCGGGTTTATGTTCAGCAGTGACGTAGACGTCCAAATTATTCAGGAGAGCACCAATACAACTTTAGCCAACGTAGCCAATAATGCTGAGGTTGGGGAGAGCAAGTCTAAAAACCATAAAGGAATTAATTATTTCTATTCTGTATTAGTCATAACGTTATCATTGGTCGTCGTCTTGATGAGTCTTTTAGTCCGTGAAAAAACGCACTTACTTGACGAGAATAACCCCATTGAGAAATTATCGACTTATCATCTGTTTGATTTTAAAAACTGCCCTGTTTATACCACTCAGAAAAATACAGATTCATTATCTGAAAATAAAAAAGACATTTTCATAAAAATGGTCACTAAAGAGGGACTATCTTGCCTGCCAGGGACAGTATTTCTTTACCAGGTATCAGAGTCATATCTTTATGGTAAGGAAGGCCGGGTGTTTATTAACCGCTGTACAACAAACAGTGATGGTTTTATTTCATGTTTGAATTACTACTGGAATGGTTATGAACAAAGTCAGTAACCCGGTGATGTATTTAACCGCTATCATTGCGATAGCCTCACTTCTGCTGTCGGCATACTTGCTCTTCACGCGTCAACCGCGAGGCAGCATGAATGTCGATTGTTCAACTATGCTACAAATGGCCTATAAAGACCCTGACCTAACGGCCACCATCAATCTCACCTTCCGATTGCACCGAAACCATACTGGACAGGTTGCCCTGAGTGGGAAAATCAAACAAGACGATCGTACCCAGACTATCTCAAGAACGATGTTATTTGACTACGAGGTGAAGACGCCGGGTGAGATCTCATTAGATAACATGCGCTATGCCAAAAACCTGAAAGATTCAGTAACGGACGATGAGTTCAAGATGAATTTCTTTTATGTTCCCGATGGGCAAAAAAGAACCATAAAAATACGCGCCACCCGAAACGCCTATCTTATTGAAAACCTGCACTCCCCCGTTTTTCTATGTGTAAATACAAAGTTGTAGTATGAAGCGCCTGGACCGTTACAAAGATTCAGGCGGGAAAACGTGGAAAAAAAACTGGCCATATAACGACCAGTTTTGTCGGTGTTTTGCCGAAAATCAGAAGCGATAACCGGCGGAGAACATAAATACCCACGGATCCAGTCTGGTGCTGACATTCTGGTTCACGCCATTCGCTTTAAACTTCACGTTGGTGTCGATATCCATGTACCAGACCGACATATTCAGCAGCCAGTCACGGTTAATCAGATAATCCAGACCAACCTGCCCTGCGGCTCCCCAGGAGTCGTCGAGGCTCAGATCAGAAAGTCCTGCCTTTTTACCGGTGTCGTTAAAGTCGTTATCAAAGAAGGTGGTGTAGTTGATGCCCGCGCCGATGTACGGACGTACCTTGCTTTGCGCGTCGCCAAAGTACCACTGCGCCATCAGCGTCGGAGGCAGATGATGGACGGTCGCGATATCACCGGTAGGGCCGGTCCCTACTTTGTGACGAAACGGTGTCGCTGCCAGCAGTTCAATACCAATATTCTCCGTCGCCATATAGGTAAATGTCAGCCCTAATTGCGTATTGTTGCTGACATTAAAGCCACCGAGACTGCCCAGAACATTATCAGAGCCTTCTGTCGGTCTGACCGTCGCAGAACCCGCACGAATGAAAAATTCTCCCGCCTCGTGCGCCCAGACGCCGCTTGAAAAGGTACTCAAAACTAATGCAGCCATTGCTAACTTCTTCATATCCATTTCCTCGTTATGGTTTTTTCTAGCGCGGAGAATATACCTATAACGGAGTGCTTTTTGCTCGAGATAAGTCACACCAAATCATTATATTTAACATTTATTGATCTAGATTAATTTTTTGCCCACATCGAATTCACAGAATTTATATCTACATCAATTTCATAAATTTCGCGCAAATGATTTAACGCTGTACTCTCATAGCGATGAATGGAACAGTCTGATTTTTATACTTAATTATTCTATTGATGTTTGCTAATCGCTCTCATCAGGGATGGAACCCTCCGTCAAAAGGGCCTGACCTATAACCCCTGTTCGGTCACAACCCGCGCTAACCATTCCTGCCCGAACGTTGAGCGAAAATGGGGGAATCACGTTGCAGGACTCTCTGACACCGACATCATGAGTTCCTTTTTACAAAGATATACTTAGCCCAGCTGGCGTAGGGAGTGCTACGGCCACGCGATTTGCGGTACAATTGCCGGCTAATCAACACCTGCCATACTCAAGGAGAGTGCATGTCTATCACGGCGCAGTCCGTATACCGTGACACGGGTAATTTTTTCCGTAATCAGTTCGTCACCATCTTACTGATTGCTTTGCTCTGTTCATTTATCACCGTAGTGCTCGGCCATGCCTTTTCTCCGAGCGACGATCAGCTGGCGATGCTGACCACTGGGGATAATCTGGCGGGCAGCACCGGTCTGTTCGATCTGGTACAGAACATGACTCCAGAGCAGCAGCAAATCCTGCTACGCTCCTCTGCGGCTTCAACCTTCTCGGGGCTTATTGGTAATGCGGTTCTCGCGGGTGGGATCCTGCTGCTTATCCAGCTAATCTCCGCCGGACACTGCGTGAGCGCTCTGCGCGCTATCGGCGCAAGCGCGCCGGTGCTGCCGAAACTGTTTGTGCTTATTTTTCTCAGCACTTTCTTGATCCAGATGGGCATGATGTTGGTTATTGTCCCAGGTATTCTGCTGGCTATCGTGCTGGCGTTCGCGCCGATTATCATGGTGCAGGATAAACTTGGCGTGTTCTCTGCCGTTCGCATCAGTACGCGTCTGGGTTGGGCTAATTGGCGCCTTATCACACCGGCAGTTATCGGCTGGATGCTGGCAAAAACGCTGCTGTTGCTTCTGGCATCCAGCTTTGCCGTACTCACTCCTTATCTCGGCGCTGTGGTGATCAATACCCTTAGCAACCTCGTTTCGGCTTTGTTGCTGATCTATTTATTCCGCGTGTATATGCTTATTCGTCAATAAACTGATGCTGCCCATCGGTGGGCAGCGCTGAACTACGGAATCGAAGTATGAAGCAGTTTCTGGATTTCTTACCGCTGGTTGTCTTCTTTGCGTTCTATAAGATTTATGACATCTATGCGGCCACCAGCGCGCTGATCGTCGCCACTGCGGTGGTGTTGATTTACAGCTGGGTGCGCTACCGCAAAGTTGAAAAAATGGCGCTTATCACCTTTATTCTGGTGGCAGTGTTTGGCGGCCTGACTATCTTCTTCCATAACGATGAGTTTATTAAATGGAAGGTGACGGTGATTTACGCCCTCTTCGCTGGCGCGCTGCTGGTGAGCCAGTGGGTGATGAAAAAGCCGCTTATCCAGCGCATGCTGGGCAAAGAACTCACCCTGCCGGAAACCGTGTGGTCGCGGCTGAACCTGGCCTGGGCAGTATTCTTTATCTTATGCGGCGTAGCCAATATCTACATCGCCTTCTGGTTGCCGCAGGAAATCTGGGTAAACTTTAAGGTGTTTGGCTTAACCGCTCTGACGCTGGTCTTCACCGTGCTGAGCGGCGTTTACATCTATCGTCATATGCCGCAAGACGACCATAAGTAAGTACAGAGAAGAACCATGACTCAACAAAATGACGCGCCTCAGGGTGAGCTGGTATTACGCACTTTAGCGATGCCTGCGGATACCAATGCCAACGGTGATATTTTTGGCGGTTGGCTGATGTCGCAAATGGATATTGGCGGCGCCATTATGGCAAAAGAAGTCGCCCATGGCCGCGTAGTGACCGTTCGCGTGGATGGTATGACCTTCCTGCGCCCGGTTGCGGTGGGTGATGTGGTGTGCTGTTACGCGCGCTGCGTAAAACGTGGCAATACGTCAGTCACTATCAACATAGAAGTGTGGGTGAAGAAAGTATCGTCGGAGCCGATTGGCCAGCGCTACAAGGCCACCGAAGCGCTGTTTATCTACGTCGCGGTTGACCCGCAAGGTAAGCCTCGCGCTATCCCAAGTGCATAAA
Organism: Kluyvera ascorbata ATCC 33433; assembly: GCF_000735365.1. Taxonomy (GTDB): domain Bacteria; phylum Pseudomonadota; class Gammaproteobacteria; order Enterobacterales; family Enterobacteriaceae; genus Kluyvera; species Kluyvera ascorbata. The sequence continues at coordinate 50,396 of NZ_JMPL01000018.1, forward strand.
ACAACAAGCCCGGCAATCTATCGCCGGGCTTGTTGTTTGTAGGCCGGATAAGCAAAGCGCCATCCGGCAGCATGGCCAACCTTAGAGGAAACCCAACACCTTCAGCACAAAGTAGCCAATCACGATGATGATAATCGGCAAAATATAGAGCGGGAAAAACTGTACCAGAATCGTGTGACGCGGCACTTCAACCCGTGCTTCCAGCGCTTCACGGCTCAGCCCTTCCGCCCCTTTCGCTTTCTCCAGGATAAGCTGATCGTTCACCCCTTCCCGCAAATACTTCGCCTGACGCGACATACGTGCACCGGAATCCTGCAGCGCCAGCGCAACAAAGATCAGCGCATAGATAATCCAGAACATAATATTCAGGCCGTTATGGAAATCCGGCTGCGGTGAGTTGTACCAAAAGACATTTAAGAATGGCGTATTGAAACGCATCATTTCGACCATCACGTGCACGAAGTCCATCATGACGGCATCGATTCCCGGCTGTTTAGCGCTGTGCTCGTACATGAATTTGAGTACGGAAATCAGCGTTGAAATCACTGCAGGAATAAAAATCACCCACCCGGCGATACGCTTCAGGATGGCAATGCGTCCAGCTTGTTGATACGTCATGGGTTCCCCTTGTTAAGACGCCTACGCTCGGGCTAAGTGCTTATTTAGTCTACCCGCTGAAGGTGACTTTCGCCCGACTTTACGCGCGATATGATATACCATTGCTGCACTCGATACCCTAAAGGAGAGGTAGTTATGTCCACCGAGCGTCAAATACGTGCCGCGATTTTCGATATGGATGGCTTATTGATTGATTCAGAACCGCTGTGGGATCGTGGGGAACACGAAGTCCTGAGCGAGTTGGGGGTAGACTTCACCCGCCGTCATGAGCTTCCGGATACCCGCGGTCTGCGTATCGATCTGGTCGTGGATCTCTGGTTCGGGCAACAACCATGGACGGGGCCGGATCGCGCAACCGTCGTTGAGCGCATTATCAGCCGCGTTATCTCCCTCGTGGAAGAGACGCGTCCGCTGCTGCCGGGCGTACGTGAAGCGGTAGCGCTTTGCAAAGCTCAGGGGCTGAAGGTCGGTCTCGCCTCCGCATCGCCGCTCTATATGCTGGAAAAAGTGCTGACCATGTTCGACCTGCGTGACCAGTTCGATGCGCTGGCTTCCGCCGATAAGCTGGACTACAGCAAGCCGCACCCGCAGGTCTACCTTAACTGTGCGGCACAGCTCGGCGTCAGCCCGCTCAACTGCGTGGCGCTGGAAGATTCTGTTAACGGGATGATTGCCAGCAAAGCTGCACGCATGCGCTCTATCGTGGTTCCCGCGGCTGAAAGCCAACTTGACCCGCGTTTCAGCCTGGCCGATATCAAACTGTCTTCCCTCGAATCCCTCACGCGCGAAAATCTTCTTGGGTAATGGTTGTGCGGGCATACATTATGCCCGCAAATGATAACCACCTCATAAAAATGAAACACTGTTTTATTTTTATTTGAATTTTCGACTACGCCCTTCTATGCTTTCGTCTGTAGGTCATTCTCATAACGATAAAAACCGCATACAGGGGTCGACATGATTCTTAACGCATTTAATCTGCAAGGCAAAGTGGCGCTCGTCACTGGGTGTGATAAAGGTCTGGGTCAAGGCATGGCGCTGGGGCTCGCTGAAGCCGGGTGCGATATTGTGAGCGTCAGCCGTCGGGTGCCGCAGGAAACCGCTGAAAAAGTGGCGGCGCTGGGCCGACGTTTATACGCGATTCAGGCCGACCTGAGTCAGGCAGAAAGCATCGCTGATATTGTGCCTGCGGCCGTTGCCGCGGCTGGCCGCATTGATATCCTGGTCAACAATGCCGGGACTATCCGCCGGGAAGACGCACTCACCTTTAGTGAAAAAGACTGGGATGAGGTGATGAATCTGAACATCAAATCGGTGTTCTTTCTCTCACAGGCCGTTGCCAGGCAGTTCATGAAGCAAGGTGACGGCGGAAAAATTATTAATATTGCCTCGATGCTCTCTTTCCAGGGCGGCATTCGTGTGCCATCCTACACCGCCTCAAAAAGCGGCGTCCTCGGCATCACCCGCCTGCTGGCGAATGAATGGGCGCAGCACCAGATTAACGTTAACGCGATTGCGCCAGGGTATATGGCTACCAACAATACCCAACAGCTGCGCGAAGACGCCGAACGCAGCAAAGAGATTCTTGACCGTATTCCGGCAGGCCGCTGGGGTTCGCCAGACGATCTGAAAGGCCCGGTGGTCTTCCTCGCCTCATCCGCCTCTGATTATATCAATGGCTACACCATTGCCGTCGACGGTGGCTGGCTGGCGCGTTAACTTTTTGACAAAGAGTTACACTGTAACCTCTTCCGCCTACTGTATAAAAACCCTATACTGTATGAATTTACAGAATAACGGGTTTTATCATGACGGCGGAAGGTCATCTGCTCTTTTCCATCGCCTGCGCGGTGTTTGCTAAAAATGCCGAGCTTACGCCAGTTCTCGCTCAGGGGGACTGGTGGCATATCGTGCCGTCGGCGATATTGACCTGTCTGCTGCCAGATATTGACCACCCGCGCTCGCTGCTTGGGCAGCGGCTGAGTTGGTTATCGAAACCCATCGCCCGACTCTGCGGCCACCGCGGGTTCACCCACAGCCTGCTCGCCGTTTTTGGCGCGTTGACGTTGTTCTATCTGAAAGTACCCGATAGCTGGATTGTTCCGGCCGATGCGCTTCAGGGGATGGTGCTGGGCTATCTCAGTCATATTCTGGCTGACATGCTTACTCCTGCTGGCGTGCCGCTGCTCTGGCCATGCCGCTGGCGTTTCCGCCTGCCCATTCTCGCCCCACGCAAAGGTAACCAGTTGGAGCGTGTGCTGTGCATGGCGCTATTCGCCTATGCCGTCTTTATGCCGCAGTCCCTGCCGGATAACGGCGCGGTCCGTTGGTCCTCATCAATGATTAATTTGCTGCAAACGGACTTCAACCGCTTTATCGGTCGCCACGTTGAGCAATAATCCAGCGAAATTCACACTTTTGGCATAATCAATTCCATTTGGATATAAGCGGACTAATACACTTCTGTTAACCTTCTCACATCCAGACAAATCTTTACGGATTTGATCTAAAAAACACACGTCGCGGCTGTCTTTATTGCCGCTGAACGCCGTGGATAATACTTCAGGAGAACGGGGATGAATTTTCCATTAATAGCGAACGTTATTGTGTTCGTGGTACTGCTGTTTGCACTGGCACAAACGCGCCATAAGCAGTGGAGTCTGGCCAAAAAAGTACTGGTCGGTCTGGTTATCGGCGTGGTCTTTGGCCTTGCGCTACAGATGATTTACGGTTCCGACAACCCGGTGCTGAAAGATTCTATTCAGTGGTTCAACATTGTCGGCAACGGCTATGTGCAACTGCTGCAAATGATCGTGATGCCGCTGGTCTTCGCCTCAATTCTGAGCGCCGTTGCCCGTCTGCATAACGCCTCTCAGCTCGGTAAAATCAGCTTCCTGACCATCGGTACGCTGCTGTTTACCACGCTGATTGCCGCGCTGGTCGGTGTGCTGGTTACAAACCTGTTCGGTCTGACCGCTGAAGGTCTGGTTCAGGGTACGGCAGAAACCGCGCGTCTGAACGCCATTCAGAGCAACTACGTTGGTAAAATTGCCGACTTGAGCGTGCCACAGCTGCTGCTCTCCTTCGTGCCGAAAAACCCGTTTGCTGACCTGACCGGCGCTAACCCAACTTCTATTATCAGCATCGTTATCTTCTCCGCATTCCTCGGCGTCGCCGCGCTGAAGCTGCTGAAAGACGATGAGCCGAAAGGCAAACGCGTACTGACCGCTATCGATACCCTGCAAGGCTGGGTCATGAAGCTGGTTCGCCTGGTGATGCAGCTGACGCCTTACGGCGTACTGGCGCTGATGACCAAAGTCGTTGCTGGTTCTAACCTGCAGGACATCATCAAGCTGGGCAGCTTTGTTGTCGCCTCTTATCTGGGTCTGATCATTATGTTCGTGGTACACGGCCTGCTGCTGGGTGCTAACGGCGTCAGCCCGCTGAAGTATTTCCGTAAAGTCTGGCCGGTGCTGACTTTCGCCTTCACCAGCCGTTCCAGCGCCGCTTCTATTCCGCTGAACGTGGAAGCACAGACCCGTCGTCTGGGCGTGCCGGAGTCTATCGCCAGCTTCTCTGCATCCTTTGGTGCCACTATTGGTCAGAACGGCTGTGCTGGCCTCTACCCGGCAATGCTGGCGGTGATGGTTGCGCCAACCGTAGGCATTAACCCGCTGGATCCGGTGTGGATTGCTACCCTTGTTGGCATCGTGACCGTGAGCTCTGCCGGTGTTGCAGGCGTGGGCGGTGGTGCCACTTTCGCGGCGCTGATCGTGCTGCCAGCGATGGGTCTGCCGGTGACGCTGGTTGCGCTGCTGATTTCCGTTGAACCGCTTATCGATATGGGTCGTACCGCGCTGAACGTGAGCGGTTCGATGACTGCCGGTACTCTGACCAGCCAGTGGCTGCGCCAGACCGACAAAGACGTGTTGAATAGCGAAGAAGACGCAGAGTTAGCCCACCGCTAACCTGCAGCCCGGCCGAGCGAAAGCGACGCCGGGGAGACTCCGGAGTCGGCATTACGCCTCGTCCGGGCTACAAAAAAACCGCTGGTTTGTATGCCAGCGGTTTTTTTATATCGGTATCACGCCGTTACGCGTCTATCTCCCCTTCCTGCCGCATCTGCACCGCCCAACGCTGGGCCGACTCCGGGATGGTGAACGCCTGAGAGCGACAAAACGCGCTGCCCATCAGCACAAACGCCACGTACTTGCCGCGCAGTAACCAGACATCGCGAAAGCCTTCGACTTTCACAGCGTGATCGGGCGGAGCGGGTTCAGTACGCGGTACATAGCTGATAATCTGCCGTTTTTGTTGGCGAAGCGGTTTCATAAGCAGTTAAATTCACAATCAGTAATAGCAAAAGCAGGAAAGTCTTATGATAGCAGGATTCACCCGAGCGCGTCATACACAAAAAAGCCCGGCAGGAACACTGCCGGGCAAGGGTTTAGGGGGTAAAACATCACTCTTCTTACACGTCGCGGTAGGTCCCGAGACGATAACCTCGTTCAGCAATCGCGTACTTCAGCGATTCAGAGGTCAGCACATCCAGTTCATCCAGACGCGGGTAGCAATACGCGCTGCCCATAATCGTCCGGTCGACAAACGCCGGATGGCACATCACTTCCAGAGATTGCTCATTACGTGCCATTGAGCTATCCAGCACCTTCAGGAACAGCGCTTCCGATACGGCATCACCGTAGAACTCACTGCTAAAGCTTTCGGTACTGCGCAGCCCTTCCGGTAACTCAAACGGATACGGAATAGTGCGGTCAACGCGTAACGCAATGCCTTTCGATTTCGCAAACTCGGCCACCA
>NZ_JMPL01000019.1 GCF_000735365.1 Kluyvera ascorbata ATCC 33433
ACGCCGTCGGTAAAGCGCTCGGGCCAGGAAAATAGCGGGTACGACCGACAGCAGTGCCGACAGGAACGCCTGCCAGAAGGAAAAGCGCACCACGTGCCACAGGTAGCTATCGCCGAGCAGCGTTGACCACGATGTTTCCGGCGCGTTCAACCACAGCGCCAGAAACGCCGCCAGCGCGACGGCAACCATCAGCGTGGTTGCCGTTAGCCCTGGATACAGCCAGCGGGGAATTAGCGGCTGGCTGCGCGAAGCCATGCGTTAATCCAGTTTTGACGTTCGGTGGCCACCTGCTGTGGGGTAAATTCCAAAGAGGTTTGCGGTTTCACCAGACTATTAAAGCCTTCAGGCAGCGTGACGTTGGTCACCGGATACATCCAGTTGCCGGTTGGAATGGTGTTCTGGAAGGCCGGAGAAACCATAAACTTCAGGAACTCATCGGCCAGCTTCTGCTGTTTGCTGGCCGCGGTTTTGGCCGCGACTTCCACCTGCAGATAGTGGCCTTCGCTAAAGTTCGCCGCTGCGTAGTTATCTTTCTTCTCATCGATGATGTGGTACGCCGGAGAGGTGGTGTAGCTCAGCACCAGGTCACTTTCCCCTTTCAGGAACAGGCCATAGGCTTCGCTCCAGCCTTTGGTCACGGTGACCGTTTTCGCCGCCAGCTTCTGCCAGGCTTCCGGTGCTTTGTCACCGTAGACTTTTTGCATCCACAGCAGCAGGCCGAGACCCGGCGTGCTGGTGCGCGGATCTTCATAAATCACGCGCCATTTCTGGTCGCTTTCGACCAGCTCTTTCAGGCTTTTCGGTGGGTTCTTCAGCTTGTTTTTGTCGTAGACGAAGGCGAAGTAGCCGTAGTCGAACGGCACGAAGGTGTCGTTGTTCCAGCCGCCTGGTACGGTCACGGCATCCGTTGGGACGTTGCTTTTGGCGAACAGCTTGGTGTCGGTTGCGGCCTGTAGCAGGTTGTTATCGAGCCCCAGCACCACGTCGGCTTTGCTGTTTTTGCCTTCCATGCGCAGGCGGTTGAGCAGCGAAACGCCATCTTCCAGCGCCACGTACTTCAGCTCGCAGTTGCAGTTGGCTTCAAACGCTTTTTTCACCGCCGGGCCCGGGCCCCAATCAGCCGAAAAAGAGTCGTAGGTATAGACGGTCAGTACAGGCTTGGCGAGGGCCGGAGCGGCAACCAGCACCAGCAGGGGGAGTAATTTTTTGAGCACTTTGCACCTTTATAAAATGGTGGCAAAGGATTTTGAGTTAGCCTCAAATCCCTTCGCCGGGATTATCCGGATCAGGTTCGACGGGTATTTTCTCAGCTCGCGCACTCGGCGCAGCACCCCGTTGAGAACGGCACATTGTAATGATTACGTGAATAAATCAAAAGCCTTAAGGATCCGGCGGTGCAAACCAGGCGGATTTAAAGTCGAACCAGCCGAGGGTGTTCATGCGAACGCCGCGCATACTGCGCTGGCCTTGTAGCATCAGCCAGTGGTGGATCAGCGGCACAATAGACTGATTTGCCAGCAGACTTTGGCACCAGTCGGGCAGCGACAGCTCCCCCGCGCGCCAGCGCTGCGCGTCCTGTTCCCAGTCGATGGGAATACAGTGGCGAATCAGCGGGACTTCATAAAGATAGGCAAAGAGTGAGAAATCGAGCGGCAGCGTAAAGTTGGCGCTGTTAAGCCAGATATCGCTGACCACCTCGCCGCGGTGCCACTCATCATAGTCCACTTCCTGAATAACCAGCTTGACCTGATGCGCCGCCAGCAGCGCTTCCATTATCTGGCCGATAGTCCGGTGTTCAACGTGATCGCGGTAGTAGGTGAGGGTGACCGACTCAAGACCTGCCGGTTTTTCACAGGTGTGGCTACGGGCATGGTGCCAGCGGGGGAGCAGGCCGTAGGCCGGGAACCAGTGGCTCTGGTGCTGCTCGCCTGCGTGATACAGCAGGTTGTTCGGGTGGAAAATGTGGCTCAGCCACTGTCGTACTGCCGGGTTGTTGCCGCGCGAACTGCGTGCGTCAAACAGCAGATAGTAGCAGCCCTCTTCGAGACGGCTTTCCACCGCCTTTTCGCTCTGGGTGGTGCCCTGAAGCGTCAGGCCGCCGTTCGGCTCTTCGCTGATTTCTGGCAGTACCCAGACGTTTACCTCGTCAATCAGCGCCCGGAAACCGAAGTAGTCGTCAAAGGCGTGGATCTTCAGCTGGTTCTGGTTGTTGCGGGCGACCGCATACGGCCCGGTCCCCACCGGCATGCGCGAGAAGTCGCTGAGCGATTGCCATTCGCGGGGCAGAATCATCGCCGACACCTGGCCGAACAACCACGGTAGCCAGCGATCGGGCTCGCTCAGATGCACGTCGAGCGTCCAGGCGGTAGGAGAATGAATGCGCGTGATGTTGGAAAAGAGCGATAGCGTCATGCTGCGATGCAGCGAACTGATGACGTCTTCCATCTCCAGTTCGCGACCGTGATGAAAATGAATGCCGGGGCGCAAGTAAAAACGCCAGTGTAATGGGGAAATGGCCTGCCAATGGTGCGCAATATCCGCTTCCAGTTCCCCATTTACCTCGTTTACTCGGGTCAGTGCGCTGAATATCTGCCGCGCGATATGGGTTTCCGAGCGTCTAAGCGCCGTTCCTGGCAGTAAATTGTGCATCGGGCGATAGTAAAGCACCCGCAGAATGTGCCGCCCCTGACGGAAGCTGCGGCCAAGATGCGACACCAGCATCTGGCGCACCGCCGCCTTATCGCCGACTAACTGTACCAGCTGATCTATCCTATCCTGCTCGAGCAAATCTTCCGCGCGCTGTTGCTGAAGCGCCAGGCCGGTATAAAGGAAAGTCAGCTTAGAGCGCTTACCGCGCCCGGCTTCCGCCTCCCAGGTCAACCATCCGCGCGCCTCCATGGTGTTTAAAAGCGTACGCATATGACGGCGAGAGCAGTTCAGCAGCTCGGCCAGTGAGTTGAGCGTGGTTTCCTGTGATTTTCCCTCACAGCACTGCCACAAACGGATGAACTGCTGCTGTAATCGACCTGAAGGCATAAAAGGGGAACTCCTGATAAAAACTCAGCAATTTATTAATCCCTATATTAAGCCAATAATTGATTTCGATGAAGCGAAGGGGAAATGAGGAGGTCACCATGTATCAGTTCTACCGGCGTTATTTCTCTGCCACCAAAAATGTTTCCTGGCTGGCCCGTCAGGCGACTGCACAGCGGCTTGAAGTGCTGAACTATCTGATGCAATGGGAAGTTACGAACCCGACCTCTGAGTATTAATTCGCCTAATCATGTGTGACTGAGTATTTGCCAGCAGGTATCATCTGCTGGCTTTTTTTTATTCTTTCGCGAAAGGATTTCTGATGCTCTGGTTAATGACGATGGGACGACGTCTCAACGGTGTGTATGCCGCCTTTATGCTGGTGGCGTTTATGATGGGCGTGGCGGGGGCGTTGCAGGCGCCAACGCTGAGCCTGTATCTCAGTCGAGAAGTTGGGGTGCAGCCGTTCTGGGTAGGGCTGTTCTATACCGTCAATGCTATCGCCGGGATCGTCGTCAGCCTGGGGCTGGCAAAACGATCCGATAACCGGGGTGACCGACGTAAGCTGATTATGTTCTGCTGCCTGATGGCGGTGGGCAACGCGCTGCTTTTCGCCTTCAACCGCCACTACCTGACGCTGATTACCTGCGGCGTGCTGTTGGCTTCCATCGCTAATGCGGCGATGCCGCAGCTGTTTGCGCTGGCGCGTGAATATGCCGATAGCTCGGCGCGTGAAGTGGTGATGTTCAGCTCGGTGATGCGTGCGCAGCTGTCGCTGGCGTGGGTGATTGGCCCGCCGCTGGCCTTTATGCTGGCGCTCAACTATGGCTTTACCGCCATGTTCTCTATTGCCGCCGTGATTTTCGTGATTAGCCTGACGCTGATTGCTCTGACGCTACCATCGGTGGCGCGAGTCGAACAGCACGCCGACGTGGTGCAGAATCAGATTAGCGGCTGGAAGGACAGCAACGTGCGGATGCTGTTTATTGCCTCCACGCTGATGTGGACCTGCAACACCATGTATATCATTGATATGCCGCTGTGGATCAGTAGCGATCTCGGTCTGTCGGATAGCCTGGCGGGGATCCTGATGGGGACGGCGGCGGGGTTGGAAATTCCGGCGATGATCCTCGCGGGTTACTACGTGAAGCGCTTTGGTAAGCGGCGGATGATGGTGACGGCGGTAGCCGCCGGGGTGCTGTTCTACGTCGGGCTGATCTTCTTCCACAGCCACACGTCGCTGCTGGTGCTCCAGCTGTTTAACGCGGTGTTTATCGGTATTGTTGCCGGGATTGGCATGCTGTGGTTCCAGGACCTGATGCCGGGGCGTGCGGGGGCAGCGACCACGCTGTTTACCAACAGCATTTCAACCGGGGTTATTCTGGCGGGGATTATTCAGGGGGCGCTGGCGCAGAGCTTTGGCCATTTCTCGGTGTACTGGGTGATTGCCGGGATTTCGCTGGTGACGCTGGTGATGACCGGGCGGGTGAAGGACGTTTAGTCTGGAGCCGTCCCGCCTTATCTGGGCTAGTAGCCCGGATAAGGCGTGAACGCGCTGCCTCCGGGGAGGCAGCGGCGTTACGGATTACTGCATAAACGCCGGCTGCTTGTTTTCGTAAGCCGAAATAGCGTCTTCGTGTTGCAGCGTCAGGCCAATGCTATCCAGCCCGTTCAACATGCAGTGACGACGGAAGTCGTCAATCTTAAAGCTGTAGGATTTCTCCCCCGCTTTAACCACCTGCGCTTCCAGATCCACTTCAAACGTAATGCCCGGGTTGGCTTTCACCAGCGCAAACATCTCGTCCACCTGTGCATCGCTCAATGTCACCGGCAGCAACTGGTTATTAAAGCTGTTGCCGTAGAAGATATCGGCAAAGCTTGGGGCAATGACCACTTTAAAACCGTAATCGGTCAGCGCCCACGGTGCGTGCTCGCGTGATGAACCACAGCCGAAGTTTTCGCGCGCCAGCAAAATGGAAGCACCTTTGAACTCAGGGAAGTTCAGCACGAACTCAGGGTTCGGCTGCTCGCCTTTGTCGTCGAGGAAGCGCCAGTCGTTGAACAGGTGCGCGCCAAAACCGGTGCGGGTCACTTTCTGCAAAAACTGTTTTGGAATGATGGCATCGGTATCGACGTTCGCGGCATCCAGCGGCACCACCAGTCCCGTATGTTGGGTAAATTTCTCAGCCATGATGGTGTTTCCTTATTTCAAGCTACGAATGTCGGCGAAATGGCCGGTTACCGCGGCCGCTGCGGCCATGGCCGGGCTAACCAGATGGGTACGACCACCGCGGCCCTGACGGCCTTCAAAGTTACGGTTGCTGGTAGAAGCACAGCGCTCGCCTGGGTTCAGACGGTCGTTGTTCATTGCCAGACACATAGAACAGCCCGGCAGACGCCATTCAAAACCGGCTTCGATAAAGATCTTATCCAGACCTTCTGCTTCCGCCTGCGCTTTCACCGGGCCGGAGCCAGGCACGACCAGGGCCTGAACGCCTGGGGCGACTTTACGGCCTTTGGCGATTTCCGCCGCCGCGCGTAAATCTTCAATACGCGAGTTGGTGCAGGAGCCAATAAACACTTTGTCGATAGCCACGTCGGTCAACGGGATACCGGATTTCAGACCCATATACGCCAGCGCTTTTTCCGCGGAGGCACGTTCAACCGGGTCGCTGAACGATGACGGGTCCGGAATGTTGTCATTCACGGAAATCACCTGGCCTGGGTTAGTGCCCCAGGTCACCTGCGGCGCAATCTCTTCCGCCTGCAGGGTAACCACCGTATCGAAGGCCGCGCCGTCGTCGGTTTGCAGGGTTTTCCAGTAGGCGACGGCTTCGTCAAAATCTTTGCCTTTCGGCGCGTGCAGACGGCCTTCCACATAGTTGAAGGTGGTCTGGTCTGGTGCAACCAGGCCCGCTTTCGCCCCCATCTCAATAGCCATGTTGCACAGGGTCATACGGCCTTCCATGCTCAGGTCGCGAATCGCCTGACCGCAGAATTCCACCACGTGGCCGGTGCCGCCTGCGCTACCGGTTTTACCGATAATTGCCAGCACGATGTCTTTGGCGGTGATACCCGGTGCGGCTTTGCCGTTCACTTCAATCTTCATGGTTTTGGCGCGACCCTGCTTCAGGGTCTGGGTTGCCAGCACGTGTTCTACTTCGGAGGTGCCGATACCAAACGCCAGCGCGCCGAATGCGCCGTGGGTGGCGGTATGGGAGTCGCCGCAGACGATGGTCATGCCCGGCAGGGTAACGCCCTGTTCTGGCCCCATGACGTGGACGATGCCCTGATATGGGTGATTCAGGTCATACAGTTCGACGCCGAACTCGTTGCAGTTCTTAATCAGCTCCTGCATCTGGATACGCGCCATCTCGCCGGAGGCGTTGATGTCTTTGGTCTGCGTAGAGACGTTGTGATCCATGGTGGCGAAGGTTTTACCCGGCTGACGCACCGGGCGGTTGTGCGCGCGCAGGCCATCAAACGCCTGCGGTGAAGTCACTTCATGCACCAGGTGGCGGTCGATATACAGCAGCGGCGTTTCGTTTGGCGCTTCGTAAACCACGTGAGCATCAAACAACTTTTCGTACAAGGTCTTCGCCATGATTACACCCCTTCGGCAACATAGCGGGCGATGATGTCGCCCATTTCATCGGTACTGACTGCCGCGGCGCCGCGCGCTAAATCACTGGTTCGTACGCCTTCTTCCAGCGCGCGGTTAATGGCATTTTCAATGGCGGTGGCCGCGTCGTTGGCGTCCAGGCTGTAGCGCAGCAGCAGCGCCAGAGAGAGGATCTGCGCAATCGGGTTAGCGATGTTTTTGCCAGCGATATCCGGAGCCGAGCCGCCGGCCGGTTCGTACAGGCCAAAGCCTTCTTCATTCAGGCTGGCAGACGGCAACATACCCATAGAGCCGGTGATCATCGCGCACTCGTCGGAGAGAATGTCGCCGAACAGGTTAGAGCACAGCACCACGTCGAACTGAGACGGGTCTTTAATCAGTTGCATGGTGGCGTTGTCGATATACATATGTGCCAGCTCAACGTCGGCATACTCTTTGCCGATTTCGCTGACGATTTCGCGCCACAGAATGGAGGACTGCAGCACGTTGGATTTATCGATAGAGGTCACTTTGTGACGGCGCTTGCGCGCAGATTCAAACGCGATACGCGCAATACGTTCGATCTCAAAACGGTGATACACCTCGGTATCAAACGCTTTCTCGTGCTGACCGCTACCTTCGCGGCCTTTCGGCTGGCCGAAGTAGATGCCGCCGGTTAATTCGCGGACGCACAGAATGTCGAAGCCGTTAGCGGCGATATCGGCACGCAGCGGGCAGAACTCTTCCAGCCCCTGGTACAGTTTCGCTGGACGCAGGTTGCTGAACAGCTTGAAGTGTTTACGCAGCGGCAGCAGTGCACCGCGTTCTGGCTGCTGGTTTGGCGGCAGATTTTCCCATTTAGGGCCGCCCACGGAACCAAACAGAATGGCGTCAGCCTGGTCGCAGCCTTCAACAGTCGCCTGTGGCAGCGGTTCGCCGTGACGGTCGATGGCGATGCCGCCAACATCGTAATGGCTGGTGGTAATGCGCATATCAAAACGTTGGCGCACGGCTTCCAGTACTTTCAATGCCTGTGTCATGACTTCAGGGCCAATACCGTCACCTGGTAACACAGCAATATGGTAATTCTTCGACATTACACGGTTTCCTTGTTGTTCTCGTTATTCTTAACTTTGCGTTGCAATTCTTTTTCAACTTCAGCGGCGCGCCAGATGTTGTTCAGCACGTGAACCATTGCTTTTGCGGAGGATTCAACGATGTCCGTCGCCAGACCGACGCCGTGGAAGCGGCGATCGTTATAGTTAACGACGATATCGACCTGACCCAGCGCGTCTTTGCCCTGGCCTTTGGCGTTCAGGTCATATTTCACCAGCTCAACGTCGTAGCCGGTGATACGGTTAATCGCCTGGTAAATCGCATCAACCGGGCCGTTACCGTTCGCGGCTTCGGCTTTGGTTTCTTCACCGCAGGCCAGCTTCACGGAGGCGGTGGCAATATCACTGGAGCCTGACTGCACGCTGAAGTAATCCAGGCGGAAATGCTCTGGCTCTTCCTGCTGCTTATTGATGAACGCCAGTGCTTCCAGGTCGTAATCGAAGACCTGACCTTTTTTGTCCGCCAGCTTCAGGAACGCGTCGTACAGGTGGTCCATGTTGTAGTCGGTATCTTTGTAGCCCATCTCTTCCATGCGGTGCTTCACCGCAGCACGGCCAGAGCGGGAGGTCAGGTTCAACTGGACCTGGTTCAAACCGATGGACTCAGGGGTCATGATTTCGTAGTTTTCGCGGTTCTTCAGCACGCCGTCCTGGTGGATACCGGAGGAGTGGGCGAACGCGCCGGTACCGACGATAGCTTTGTTGGCCGGGATCGGCATGTTGCAGATCTGGCTGACGGTCTGGCTGGTACGCCAGATTTCGTTATGGTTGATGGCGGTGTGCACGTTCATGATGTCTTTGCGCACTTTAATCGCCATGATCACTTCTTCCAGCGAGCAGTTGCCTGCGCGCTCGCCGATGCCGTTCATCGCGCCTTCAACCTGACGAGCGCCCGCGTGGACTGCTGCCAGAGAGTTACCGACCGCCATGCCCAGGTCATCGTGGGTGTGAACGGAGATAATCGCTTTATCGATGTTTGGAACGCGTTCGTACAGGCCGGTAATAATGTTGGAGAACTCAAACGGCAGGGTGTAGCCGACGGTATCTGGAATGTTGATGGTGGTGGCACCGGCGTTAATCGCTGCTTCTACCACGCGTGCCAGCTGATCAATTGGGGTACGACCGGCATCTTCACAGGAGAACTCAACGTCGTCGGTGTAGTTACGTGCGCGTTTCACCATATACACCGCGCGTTCAATCACTTCATCCAGCGTGCTGCGCAGCTTGGTGGCGATGTGCATCGGAGAGGTGGCAATAAACGTATGGATACGGAATGCTTCCGCGACTTTCAATGACTCGGCGGCAACGTCAATATCCGCCTCTACGCAGCGAGCCAGCGCACAAACACGGCTGTTTTTAATGTTGCGCGCGATGGTTTGTACTGATTCAAAATCGCCCGGAGAAGAGACCGGAAACCCGACTTCCATCACGTCAACGCCCATACGTTCGAGGGCAAAAGCAATCTGCAACTTCTCTTTCACACTCAGGCTTGCCTGTAATGCCTGTTCACCATCACGTAAGGTCGTATCAAAAATAATGACTTGCTGGCTCATGGTTTAGGTCCTTGGTTAACTTGGGGCGCCTTGCTACGAGCATAAAAAAACCCGCGCAGCGGCGCGGGTTTTTCGTTTACTGATGATGACTTAACGTTGAACGTCGCACACCAGCCTACCGCGCACAGAAGAGGCGTTTAGTAGTAGTAGGCCGTTGAAGCGAGTGGTACGGAACATGTCATCATTCTCCAGATGAATTCGATATGCTTTTAGTGGTACTGGATATGGTTTCTGATGTCAACCCTGGCAGGTGAAATGAAGCCGATTTTGTTATCAAACCGAAACGGTAGAATTAGCTAATTGTGCTGAAGGAGGTCGCATTTTATAGATGATCGTTTCATACGTTGATTCATGATTTTCATATTTTGTCGCATTTAAACATGAATCATCGCAAACGCTCATGAGTTTGACATTTTTGAGGTTCCGATCTATCTCTATGATAAATATATGGTTGTTGTTCTTTTTCTGTTGTGTTGTGAATTTAAGAGAACTCTTTTTGATATAAAATGTTAATTATTAAAGCCAGTAAAATAAAACACTTTAATAATACTTAATATATTCGTCCGATTTTGGAATGTTGTCTATTCGCGCAATCTATGGGTAAACTACATGACATTCACTTGGTGATATTGATGGGTTTGAATTTTGCCCATCAGCAAACTTGCCTTGTTATCTTTATATATTCCTATTTTTTATTGAATTCTCTTTTTTGGATCTTATATGCATGGTAAATCATATAGCCTCAGTTTATTTTTGCTATTTAGCAAAGGGAGTTTTGTATGACATTGGAGTCTGATAGCGTCATTAATGCGCCGGAGCAGCAGCGCACATCAATAAATGAAGGAAATAAACCCCAGCTGCGGATGGTGGATTTAAATTTGCTGACCGTATTTGACGCGGTGATGCAAGAACAAAACATTACTCGCGCCGCTCATATTCTTGGAATGTCACAGCCTGCGGTCAGTAACGCTGTCGCTCGTTTGAAAGTGATGTTTAATGATGAATTATTTGTGCGGTATGGCCGCGGTATTCAGCCGACAGCACGTGCCTTCCAGCTGTTTGGTTCTGTCCGCCAGGCGTTGCAGCTCGTGCAAAATGAATTACCGGGTTCTGGTTTTGAACCATTAAGCAGTGAGCGAGTATTTAATCTTTGCGTATGCAGCCCTCTGGATAACTATTTAACTTCAATCATTCTTAATAAAGTAAGTGAAGTAGCGCCGCATATTCATATGGTTTTCAAGTCGTCATTAAATCAAAATACTGAACATCAGCTGCGCTATCAGGAAATCGAGTTTGTGTTGGGCTATGAAGAGTTCCGTCGCCCTGAATTTGCCTGTGTGCCGTTATTCAATGATGAAATGGTTCTGGTGGCGAGCGACAAGCATCCCCGTATACATGGACCGGTAACTGAGGCCGATATTTATAGCGAAGAACACGCCGTTGTTTCTCTGGATCGCTATGCATCGTTTAGCCAGCCTTGGTATGACACCATTGATAAACAGGGCCGTATTGCCTATCAGGGAATGGCATTGATCAGCGTACTCAATGTTGTGTCCCAGACGCAGCTGGTTGCCGTTGCCCCTCGTCGCCTGGCGGAAGAGTTTTCCGAGCAGTTGGGCCTACAGATTTTACCGTTGCCAATGAAGTTAAATAGCCGTACCTGCTATCTTTCCTGGCATGAAGCGGCAGGCCGCGATAAAGGCCATCAATGGATGGAAGAGTTACTGATTAGCGCGTGCCGTCCGCAGTAATAACCCGTCAGACAAACAGAGTGTTGATGCATTCTGTTTGTCTTGTTTTTTATTATAATGAAAAATATTATGCTGTTGTCACTCTCTGGCGGTGGGAGCAATAATGTGAAAAATGCAGGTTTTGCTGTAATGCCGCGTTTCGCCCGAGCATCTACGCTCTCTTTTTCCTGGCGTTGAAGTAATCATCCATCATTCTCCCTTTTCCCTTTATTTTTCCTCTTTTTAGTACGGCTTCTACTCCAGACGTGTGAATTGCCTGCCTTGTGGTGAGCGGTTATGTTAGTTCTTTACCGATAATTTAGCGTCGGCGGACAAATTCTTCCGTCGGGCGTATGGCGCAGAGAAATGAATTCTCGGGTCATTAAGAACACAAGCCTGGAGGCAAACCATGGAGATGTTGTCTGGAGCCGAGATGGTCGTCCGATCGTTAATCGATCAGGGCGTGAAGCAGGTATTTGGCTACCCGGGAGGCGCTGTCCTCGATATTTATGACGCGCTACACACGGTGGGGGGTATTGACCATGTGCTGGTGCGCCATGAGCAGGCGGCGGTGCATATGGCCGACGGCCTGGCGCGTGCGACCGGCGAAGTCGGCGTTGTGCTGGTGACTTCCGGCCCTGGCGCCACCAACGCCATCACCGGTATTGCCACGGCCTATATGGACTCCATTCCACTGGTGGTACTTTCCGGCCAGGTTGCCACCTCGTTGATTGGCTATGACGCCTTCCAGGAGTGCGACATGGTCGGAGTGTCGCGACCGGTCGTCAAACACAGCTTCCTGGTGAAGCAGACCGAGGATATCCCCGGCGTGCTCAAAAAAGCGTTCTGGTTAGCATCCAGCGGCCGACCTGGCCCGGTGGTGGTCGACTTACCGAAAGATATTCTGAACCCGGCGAATAAGCTGCCGTACGTCTGGCCGGATACGGTCAGCATGCGCTCTTACAACCCAACGACGACCGGCCATAAAGGGCAGATTAAACGCGCGCTGCAAACGCTCATCGCGGCGAAAAAGCCGGTAGTGTATGTCGGCGGCGGGGTGGTGAACGCCGAGTGCCATACGCAGCTGCGTACGCTGATTGAAAAGCTGAACCTGCCTGTCGCTTCTTCACTGATGGGGTTAGGCGCTTTCCCGGCGACCCATCGCCAGGCGTTGGGCATGCTGGGGATGCACGGTACCTATGAAGCTAACATGACCATGCATCACTCTGACGTGATTTTTGCCGTTGGGGTTCGTTTTGACGATCGCACGACCAACAATCTGGCGAAGTACTGCCCGAATGCCACCGTACTGCATATTGATATCGATCCGACGTCGATCTCTAAAACGGTTCCGGCAGATATTCCGATCGTCGGCGATGCGGGAATAGTACTGGATCAAATGCTGGAACTACTGGATCAGGAAAGCGCGGCGCAGCCGCTTGATGAGATCCGCGACTGGTGGCAGCAAATTGAACAATGGCGGGCGCGCCAGTGCCTGAAATACGATACCCAAAGCGCGCAGATCAAACCGCAGGCGGTAGTGGAAGCCATCTGGAAGCTGACCAACGGCGAGGCGTACGTCACCTCTGATGTGGGCCAGCACCAGATGTTTGCGGCGCTCTATTATCCGTTTGATAAACCTCGTCGCTGGATCAACTCTGGCGGTCTCGGCACCATGGGCTTCGGTTTGCCTGCGGCTCTTGGGGTGAAAATGGCGCTGCCAGATGAAACCGTAGTCTGCGTGACCGGCGACGGCAGTATTCAGATGAATATTCAGGAGCTGTCGACCGCGCTGCAGTACGAGCTGCCGGTGCTGATTCTGAACCTGAACAATGGTTATCTGGGAATGGTGAAGCAGTGGCAGGATATGATCTATTCTGGCCGTCACTCCCAGTCCTATATGCAATCGCTGCCGGACTTTGTCCGCCTGGCTGAGGCCTATGGTCATGTAGGCATTCGCATCACCGAACCATCCGAGCTTGAGAGCAAACTTGCGCAGGCGCTGGAGCAGGTGCGCAATAACCGCCTGGTATTTGTCGACGTTTGCGTCGATGGCAGCGAGCACGTCTACCCGATGCACATTCGCGGCGGGGCAATGGACGAGATGTGGCTGAGCAAAACGGAGAGAACCTGATTATGCGCCGGATATTATCTGTATTACTGGAAAACGAGTCCGGCGCGCTGTCGCGCGTGATTGGCCTCTTTTCACAACGTGGGTACAACATCGAAAGTCTGACCGTGGCGCCAACCGACGATCCGACGCTCTCTCGTATGACTATCCAGACGGTCGGTGACGAAAAAACTATCGAACAGATCGAAAAGCAGCTGCATAAGCTGGTGGATGTGCTGCGGGTGAATGAGCTGGGACAGGGCGCGCATGTTGAACGCGAAATCATGCTGGTGAAAGTGCAGGCCAGCGGTTATGGTCGCGACGAGGTCAAGCGCAATACGGAAATCTTCCGTGGGCAGATTATCGACGTCACGCCATCGCTCTATACTGTTCAGCTTGCGGGCACGAGCGACAAGCTGGATGCGTTCCTCGCTTCGCTGCGTGATGTGGCGAGAATCGTGGAAGTGGCACGCTCTGGCGTGGTCGGTTTGTCGCGCGGCGACAAGATTATGCGCTAATCACGTCTCATCGCTTTATCGTAGCCCGGCCACACGTCGGGCTTTTTTTTGCGAAATCAGCAATAAGTGCGAAGAAAAGCTATTGCCGATGAGATCAATCTGCGTTTAGATGTTACGGATTATACTTATAAAGCAAGGGGCAATTGTGAAACTGGATGAAATCGCCCGGCTTGCCGGTGTTTCCCGAACCACCGCCAGCTATGTGATTAACGGTAAAGCGAAGCAGTATCGCGTCAGCGATAAAACTGTTGAAAAAGTGATGGCCGTTGTGCGTGAGCATAACTATCATCCTAACGCTGTAGCCGCCGGGCTGCGTGCAGGACGCACGCGTTCTATTGGGCTGGTCATTCCCGATCTGGAGAACACCAGCTACACGCGCATTGCTAACTATCTTGAACGCCAGGCACGCCAGCGTGGCTATCAACTGTTGATCGCCTGCTCGGAAGATCAGCCTGATAACGAAATGCGCTGCATTGAACACCTGCTGCAACGTCAGGTAGATGCGATCATCGTGTCAACATCGTTGCCGCCGGAGCATCCTTTCTACCAGCGTTGGGCGAACGATTCATTCCCGATTGTCGCGCTTGACCGTGCGCTCGATCGTGAACACTTCACCAGCGTCGTGGGCGCCGACCAGGATGACGCGGAAATGCTCGCCGCAGAACTGCGTACCTTCCCGGCAGAAACCGTCCTCTATCTTGGCGCGCTACCGGAACTGTCGGTAAGCTTCCTGCGCGAACAGGGCTTCCGTACGGCCTGGAAAGACGATCCGCGCGACGTACATTATCTTTATGCCAATAGCTATGAGCGTGAGGCGGCGGCGCAGCTGTTTGAAAAATGGCTGGAAACGCACCCGATGCCGCAGGCGCTGTTCACCACTTCATTTGCGTTGCTGCAAGGGGTGATGGACGTAACGCTGCGTCGTGAAGGGAAACTACCAACCGATCTGGCCATTGCTACCTTTGGCGACCACGAACTGCTCGACTTCCTGCAATGCCCGGTGCTTGCGGTTGCTCAGCGTCACCGTGATGTTGCTGAACGAGTGCTGGAGATTGTGCTGGCAAGCCTTGATGAGCCTCGTAAACCGAAGCCTGGCTTAAGCCGTATTCGTCGTAACCTCTATCGCCGCGGTAGTCTGAATCGCCGATAAGCAATACCTCAATGAAGGCTACACGCTGTGGCCTTCATTAGATAAAAACCCTATTTTCTTTAATATTAAGATAATTCTACATTTTAGTTAGCTTTCTATTTAATTCCCCTAATAAGATAGCGAAATAGCGTTTTTAATGTGAACGCAAAGTAAAATTATATTATTTCTGAATTATTTTGTTACATTCTCATGGCGGATTGCCGAAATAACAAACACTTCTTAGCTGACCTACCAGAATAGGCTACAGGCCTGTCTTGAATTCCTTGTAAGGGCGCGCCGCAGGGACTGTTAACGAGCCACAGAATGTCCTAAAATGCCGCTCGCGTCGCAAACTGGCACTTTATATATTTTTTCGATGATATTTAGTTGCGTTAAAGCAATGTGAATGAGCCTGTATTTTTCTTACGGGTATTCATGGCGTTAATTTGCCTCGTCTGCTGGATAATTATTAATCAGGGCTATTGTCGGCCGCAAATAGTGGTTTTTTGGACTCTGTTGGCATTCATGCTGGCTTGACAAGCTTTTCCTCTGCTCCGTAAACTCCTTAAAGTGGGAATTTGTGGGGCAAAGTGGTAAATGGGGGTGAGGCTGGCATGTTCCGTGGGGCAACGTTAGTCAATCTCGACAGCAAAGGGCGCTTGGCCGTCCCTGTCCGATATCGGGACCAGCTTGTCGAGAGCGCTACCGGTCAAATGGTTTGTACCATTGACATTCATCACCCCTGCCTGCTGCTTTATCCTCTGCCCGAATGGGAAATTATCGAGCAAAAGCTCTCGCGTTTGTCGAGCATGAACCCCGTTGAACGTCGCGTACAGCGACTTTTGTTAGGGCATGCTAGCGAATGTCAGATGGATAATGCCGGGCGATTATTGATTGCGCCGGTTTTACGGCAACATGCCGGATTGACCAAAGAAGTGATGCTGGTCGGGCAGTTCAACAAGTTTGAACTGTGGGATGAAACGGCCTGGTATCAACGGGTCAAGGAAGATATCGACGCTGAGCAATCTGCTTCAGGGGCGCTGTCGGAGCGATTGCAGGATTTGTCCTTATAAATATGATGGAAAATTTTAAACATACTACGGTACTGCTGGACGAGGCCGTTAACGGCCTGAATATTCGTCCTGACGGTATCTATATCGATGGCACTTTTGGTCGCGGTGGTCATTCGCGTCTTATCCTGTCGCAGCTTGGCGAGCAGGGGCGTTTGATTGCGATCGATCGCGATCCCGCAGCGATTGCGGTGGCTAAGACCATTGATGATCCACGCTTTTCCATCGTGCATGGTCCTTTCTCTGCGCTGGCAGACTACGTTGCCGAGCGCGACCTTGTTGGCAAGATCGACGGTATTCTTCTCGATCTTGGTGTTTCTTCACCGCAGCTTGATGACGCAGAACGCGGTTTCTCGTTTATGCGCGATGGCCCGCTGGACATGCGTATGGACCCAACCCGCGGTCAATCAGCAGCAGAATGGCTGCAAACGGCAGAAGAAGCGGACATTGCCTGGGTGATTAAAACCTTCGGCGAGGAACGTTTTGGCAAACGTATTGCCCGCGCCATCGTTGAACGCAATCGCGTTGAGCCGATGACCCGCACGAAAGAACTGGCGGAAGTTATCGCGGCGGCCATGCCGGTGAAAGACAAATTCAAACACCCCGCAACCCGTACCTTCCAGGCGGTGCGCATTTGGGTGAATAGTGAGCTGGAGGAGATAGAGCAAGCGCTAAAAAGCTCGCTTGGCGTGCTGGCCCCGGGTGGGCGGCTGTCAATCATCAGCTTCCATTCGCTGGAAGACCGCATTGTGAAACGCTTTATGCGTGAACAAAGCCGCGGTCCACAGGTTCCGGCGGGGATCCCGATGACTGAAGAGCAACTCAGGAAGCTGGGTGGCCGTCATTTACGAGCATTAGGCAAGTTGATGCCGGGCGAAGATGAAGTGGCAGAGAATCCGCGTGCCCGTAGTTCAGTGCTGCGTATTGCAGAAAGGACGAACGCATGATCGGCAGAGTGACAGAAGCCCTAAGCAAAGTAACCGGGTCGTTAGGAAACGGCGAGCGCCATGCCTTGCCTGGCGTTATTCGCGACGACCTTTTGCAGTTTGGGAAGCTGCCACTCTGTCTGTTCATTTGCATTATTGTCACGGCGGTAACGGTGGTGACGACGGCTCACCATACTCGCCTGTTAACAGCCCAACGAGAACAGTTGGTGTTGGAGCGCGACGCGTTAGACATTGAGTGGCGAAACCTGATCCTCGAAGAGAATGCTCTGGGCGATCATAGCCGAGTCGAACGTATCGCTACCGAAAAGTTGCAGATGCAACATGTTGATCCATCGAAAGAAAACATTGTTGTTCAGAAATAAGGATTATTGCAACGCATGAAACCAGCGGCAAAAACGCTTAAGCCAAAACGTCAGGAAGAACAGGCCAACTTTATCAGTTGGCGTTTTGCGTTGCTTTGCGGCTGTATTTTTCTGGCGCTCGCGTTTCTGCTGGGACGCGCTGCCTGGCTACAAATTATTGCCCCGGATAAGCTGGTTCGTGAAGGCGATATGCGCTCCCTGCGCGTTCAGCAGGTTTCTACCTCCCGCGGCATGATTACCGACCGTTCAGGTCGTCCGCTGGCGGTGAGCGTGCCGGTGAAAGCTATCTGGGCCGATCCGAAAGAGCTGCACGAAGCGGGCGGAGTGGTGCTGAACAACCGCTGGAAAGCGTTGGCTGATGCCCTGAACATCCCGCTGGACCAGCTCGCAAACCGTATCAATACCAACCCACGCATGCGCTTTATCTACCTGGCGCGTCAGGTTAACCCTGATATGGCTGACTACATCAAAAAGCTCAAGCTGCCGGGGATCTATCTGCGTGAAGAATCTCGTCGTTACTACCCTTCAGGCGAAGTAACAGCTCACCTCATTGGCTTCACCAACGTCGACAGCCAGGGGATTGAAGGGGTCGAGAAGAGTTTTGATAAATGGCTTACCGGTCAGCCGGGTGAGCGTATTGTCCGTAAAGACCGTTATGGTCGCGTGATTGAAGACATCTCCTCAACCGACAGTCAGGCCGCCCATAATCTGGCGTTGAGCATTGATGAACGCCTGCAGGCGCTGGTTTATCGCGAATTGAACAACGCCGTGGCGTTTAACAAAGCGGAATCCGGCAGCGCCGTGTTGGTCGACGTGAGCACCGGTGAAGTGCTGGCGATGGCTAACAGCCCGTCTTACAACCCGAACAACTTTACCGGTACCGCGAAAGACACCATGCGTAACCGGGCCATTACCGACGTGTTTGAACCGGGTTCCACGGTGAAACCGATGGTAGTGATGACCGCGCTTCAGCGCGGCGTGGTGCGTGAAAACACCGTACTGAATACCATTCCTTACCGTATTAACGGCCACGAAATCAAAGACGTGGCGCGCTACAGCGAATTGACCCTGACCGGGGTACTACAGAAGTCGAGTAACGTCGGTGTTTCCAAGCTGGCGTTAGCGATGCCGTCCTCAGCGTTAGTAGATACTTACTCACGTTTTGGGCTGGGAAAAGCGACCAATTTGGGGTTGGTCGGAGAACGCAGTGGCTTATATCCTCAAAAACAACGGTGGTCTGACATAGAGAGGGCCACCTTCTCTTTCGGCTACGGGCTAATGGTAACGCCGTTACAGTTAGCGCGTGTCTACGCAACGATTGGCAGCTACGGGATTTACCGCCCGCTGTCGATAACCAAAGTTGACCCGCCGGTTCCCGGTGAGCGCATCTTCCCGGAATCTATCGTCCGCACCGTCGTTCATATGATGGAAAGCGTGGCGCTGCCTGGCGGCGGCGGCGTGAAAGCGGCGATTAAAGGCTACCGTATCGCGATTAAAACCGGTACGGCGAAAAAAGTCGGCCCGGACGGACGCTATATCAACAAATACATTGCTTACACCGCGGGCGTTGCGCCAGCCAGCCAGCCGCGCTTTGCGCTGGTGGTGGTCATTAACGACCCGCAGGCGGGTAAATATTACGGTGGCGCCGTTTCCGCGCCGGTCTTTGGTGCCATCATGGGCGGCGTTCTGCGCACGATGAACATTGAGCCGGATGCGCTGGCAACGGGCGGCGATAAAAGTGAATTAGTAACGAATCAAGGCGAGGGTACAGGTGGCAGATCGTAATTTGCGCGACCTTCTCGCTCCGTGGGTGCCAAATGCGCCGGAGCGAGTACTGCGAGAGATGACGCTCGACAGCCGTGTGGCTGCATCGGGCGATCTGTTCGTGGCGGTAGTGGGTCATCAGGCGGACGGGCGTCGTTATATCCCGCAGGCAATTGCGCAAGGTGTCGCTGCTGTTATAGCCGAGGCAAAAGATGAGGCAACCGACGGTGAAATCCGCGAGATGCACGGTGTGCCGGTTATCTACCTCAGCCAGTTAAACGAGCGCTTATCGGCACTGGCCGGGCGTTTTTACCACGAGCCATCCGACAGCCTGCGCCTGATTGGCGTGACCGGAACCAACGGTAAAACCACCACCACGCAGCTGATTGCACAGTGGTGCCAGCTGCTTGGCGAAACCAGCGCGGTGATGGGTACGGTCGGTAACGGCCTGCTGGATAACGTCATCCCGACGGAAAACACCACCGGTTCTGCTGTTGATGTACAGCATGTGCTGGCAGGGTTGGTTGAGCAGGGTGCAACGGTTGCCGCGATGGAGGTTTCCTCTCACGGCCTGGTGCAACACCGTGTTGCAGCGCTCAAGTTTGCGGCCTCGGTATTTACTAACCTGAGCCGCGATCATCTTGATTATCATGGTGATATGGAGCATTACGAAGCGGCGAAATGGCTGCTGTACTCCACCCACCACTGCGGCCAGGCCATCGTCAATGCAGACGATGAAGTGGGTCGTCGCTGGTTAGGCCGTCTGCCGGATGCCGTTGCGGTCTCCATGGACGATCACATTAATCCGAACTGCCATGGCCGCTGGCTGAAAGCCGTGGCGGTGGACTACCACGACAGCGGCGCCACTATCCGCTTTGCGTCCACCTGGGGCGAAGGCGAAATTGAAAGCCGCCTGATGGGGGCGTTTAACGTCAGCAACCTGCTGTTGGCATTGGCGACGCTGCTGGCGCTGGACTATCCGCTGAATGAATTGCTGAAAACCGCTTCGCGTTTACAGCCGGTGTGCGGGCGCATGGAAGTGTTTAGCGCGCCGGGCAAACCGACCGTGGTGGTTGATTACGCTCATACGCCAGATGCGCTGGAAAAAGCATTGCAGGCCGCGCGTCTGCACTGCTCCGGCAAGCTGTGGTGCGTATTTGGCTGCGGCGGTGACCGTGATAAAGGCAAGCGCCCGCTGATGGGGGCCATTGCCGAAGAGTTCTCCGACATTGTGGTGGTCACCGACGATAACCCGCGTACCGAAGAGCCGCGCGATATCATTAACGACATTCTTGCGGGCATGGTAGATGCCGGCCACGTGAAGGTGATGGAAGGCCGCGCGGAAGCGGTAACCAACGCCATCATGCAGGCGAAAGAGAATGACGTTGTTCTGGTGGCGGGCAAAGGCCACGAAGATTATCAGATTGTGGGTAACCGTCGTCTCGATTACTCCGACCGTATTACCGCAGCGCGTCTGCTGGGAGTGGTGGCATGATTGGCGTAACGCTTGGCCAGCTTGCCAACGTTCTGAACGGCGAGCTTTATGGCAGCGATTCCCTTATTGAAGACGTCACCACGGATACCCGGAAATTAACGCCGGGTTGTCTGTTTGTGGCGCTGAAAGGCGAACGTTTTGACGCGCATGATTTTGCGCAAACGGCAAAAGACGGTGGCGCCGGTGCGCTGCTGGTCAGCCGTAAGCTGGACATCAACCTGCCACAGCTCGTAGTGAGCGATACCCGTCTGGCATTTGGTGAACTGGCTGCCTGGGTGCGCCAGCAGGTTCCTGCTCGCGTGGTGGCCCTGACCGGTTCTTCCGGTAAAACCTCGGTAAAAGAGATGACCGCCGCCATTCTTGGGCAGTGCGGCAACACACTTTATACCGCGGGCAATCTCAATAATGATATCGGCGTGCCGATGACATTACTGCGCTTAACGCCGGAACATCAGTTTGCGGTGATTGAGCTCGGCGCAAACCATCAGGGCGAAATCGCCTGGACCGTTAGCCTGACCCGCCCGGAAGCGGCGCTGGTGAACAACCTGGCGGCTGCGCATCTGGAAGGTTTTGGCTCGCTGGCGGGCGTGGCGAAGGCGAAAGGTGAAATCTTCACCGGCCTGCCGGACAGCGGCATTGCGATTCTGAACGCCGATAACAACGACTGGGCCAACTGGCAGCAGGTGATTGGCGATCGTACCGTCTGGCGTTTTTCACCCAACGCGGCGGGGAGTGATTTCCACGCCTCTGACGTTCGTATTACCTCACAGGGTACCGAATTTACGCTGCATACGCCGAACGGCAGCATTGACGTGCTGCTGCCGCTGCCGGGTCGCCATAACATCGCGAACGCGCTTGCCGCGACCGCGCTGGCAACCGCCGTTGGCGCAGACTTAAGCGCGGTGAAAGTCGGGCTGGCACAGCTGAAAGCGGTGCCGGGGCGTTTGTTCCCGATTCACTTGACGGACAGCCAGCTGGTGCTGGATGACTCCTACAACGCGAACGTCGGTTCTATGACGGCTGCGGTGCAGGTGCTGTCTGAAATGCCGGGTTACCGTGTGTTGGTCGTTGGCGATATGGCAGAGCTTGGCGCCGAAAGCGAAGCGTGCCACATCCAGGTGGGTAACGCTGCCAAAGCGGCTGGGATTGACCGAGTTCTGAGCGTCGGCACGTTAAGCCAGGCGATTAGCACTGCCAGCGGGGCAGGGGAGTACTTCACCGATAAAGCGTCGGCTATTGCTCGTCTTAACACGCTGATTAACGAACATAAAACTATCACCATTCTGGTGAAAGGATCACGCAGTGCTGCCATGGAAGAGGTCGTACGCGCATTACAGGAGAACGGGACATGTTAGTGTGGCTGGCCGAACATCTGGTCAAATATTATTCCGGCTTTAACGTCTTTTCCTATCTGACGTTTCGCGCCATCGTCAGCCTGCTGACCGCGCTGTTCATCTCTTTGTGGATGGGCCCGCGCATGATTGCCCGTCTGCAAAAAATGTCGTTTGGTCAGGTTGTTCGTAACGACGGTCCTGAATCTCACTTCAGTAAACGCGGTACGCCGACGATGGGCGGGATCATGATCCTGACCGCGATCACCGTCTCCGTGCTGCTGTGGGCCTATCCGTCAAACCCGTACGTCTGGTGCGTGCTGACGGTATTGATCGGCTACGGCATTATCGGTTTTGTTGATGACTACCGCAAAGTGGTTCGTAAAGACACCAAAGGGCTTATCGCGCGCTGGAAATACTTCTGGATGTCGGTGATTGCGCTGGGCGTGGCTTTTGCGCTGTACCTTGCCGGTAAAGATACGCCAGCTACCGAGCTGGTGGTGCCGTTCTTCAAAGACATCATGCCGCAGCTGGGCCTGCTCTACATCCTGCTGGCCTACTTCGTTATCGTCGGTACCGGCAACGCCGTTAACCTGACCGATGGCCTCGACGGTCTGGCCATTATGCCGACCGTCTTCGTGGCGGCGGGCTTTGCGCTGGTGGCGTGGGCGACCGGTAACATGAATTTCGCGAGCTACCTGCATATTCCTTACCTGCGTCATGCAGGCGAGCTGGTAATCGTCTGTACGGCGATTGTTGGCGCGGGACTCGGCTTCCTGTGGTTCAACACCTATCCGGCACAGGTCTTTATGGGCGACGTCGGTTCGCTGGCACTGGGCGGCGCGCTGGGCATTATTGCTGTGCTGCTGCGCCAGGAGTTCCTGCTGGTGATCATGGGCGGCGTCTTCGTGGTTGAAACCCTGTCGGTTATCCTGCAGGTCGGCTCCTTCAAGCTGCGCGGGCAGCGCATCTTCCGTATGGCGCCGATTCACCACCACTATGAATTGAAAGGCTGGCCGGAGCCGCGCGTTATTGTGCGCTTCTGGATTATTTCGCTGATGCTGGTGCTGATTGGCCTGGCAACGCTGAAGGTACGTTAATCATGGCAGATTACCTGGGTAAAAACGTCGTCATTATTGGTCTTGGACTGACCGGGCTTTCCTGCGTGGATTTTTTCCTCGCGCAGAACGTCACGCCGCGCGTGATGGATACCCGAGCGACGCCACCCGGTCTGGATAAACTGCCGGAAGCGGTAGATCGTTATGTCGGTGGGTTGAACGAAGACTGGCTGATGACGGCCGACCTGATTGTCGCAAGCCCAGGTATGGCGCTGGCAAACCCGGCGTTGAGCCGCGCGGCCGATGCGGGTATTGAAATTGTTGGCGACATCGAACTGTTCTGCCGTGAAGCGCAGGCGCCTATCGTGGCGATTACCGGCTCCAACGGTAAAAGCACGGTCACCACGCTGATTGGCGAGATGGCTAAAGCCGCGGGTGTGAACGTCGGAGTCGGCGGTAATATTGGCCTACCAGCGTTGATGCTGCTGGACCCGGCGCGCGAACTGTACGTGCTTGAGCTTTCCAGCTTCCAGCTGGAAACCACCTCCAGCCTGCATGCGGCGGCGGCAACGATTCTGAACGTGACCGAAGACCATATGGATCGCTACCCGCTGGGGCTGCAACAGTACCGAGCGGCGAAGCTGCGCATCTATGAAAACGCCAAAGTCTGCGTCGTGAACGCTGACGACGGCCTGACCATGCCGGTGCGCGGTGCGGATGAGCGCTGCGTGAGCTTCGGCGTGGACGTCGGTGACTATCACCTGAACCGCCAGCAGGGGGAAACCTGGCTGCGCGTGAAAGGTGAAAAAGTATTGAACGTCAAAGAGATGCCGCTCACCGGGCAGCATAACTACAGCAACGCCCTGGCGGCGCTGGCGCTGGCGGATGCCGTTGGCCTGCCGCGCGCGACTAGCCTGAAAGCGTTGACCACCTTTACCGGGTTGGCTCACCGTTTCCAGATTGTGCTCGACCATCGCGGCGTGCGCTGGATTAACGACTCGAAAGCGACCAACGTCGGCAGCACCGAAGCAGCGTTAAACGGCCTGCACGTGGCGGGAACGCTGTATCTGCTGCTGGGTGGCGATGGTAAATCTGCCGACTTCGAACCACTGCGACGCTATCTGACCGGCGATAACATTCGTCTCTTCTGTTTTGGCCGTGACGGCGGTGAACTGGCCGCGCTGCGCCCGGAAATCGCCACCCAAACGGAAACCATGGAAGAGGCGATGCGCCTGATTGCGCCACAGGTGAAAGCGGGCGATATGGTTCTGCTGTCTCCGGCATGTGCCAGCCTTGACCAGTTTAAAAGCTTTGAGCAGCGCGGCGACGTGTTTGCTCGCCTGGCGAAGGAGTTAGGTTGATGCGTTTATCGCTCCCGCGCCTGAGACTGCCTCAACTGAGGCTGCCGCGTCTGCCGGGCATGCGCGTTTTCGCATGGCTGTTTGGTTGGATGTTTGCCGCGCTTAAGGGCTGGGTGATGGGCTCTCGGGAGAAAGATACCGATAGCCTGATTATGTACGACCGCACGCTGCTGTGGCTGACCCTTGGCCTGGCGGCGATTGGTTTTATTATGGTGACCTCGGCCTCAATGCCGGTGGGGCAGCGTCTGGCTAACGATCCTTTCCTGTTTGCCAAGCGTGACGGTCTTTATATTCTGCTGGCGTTTTTGATGGCGCTGGTGACGCTGCGGCTGCCGATGTCATTCTGGCAGAAGCACAGTACGTTCATGCTGATTGCTTCTATCGGTATGTTGCTGATTGTTCTGGTCGTCGGTAGCTCGGTTAACGGTGCATCGCGCTGGATTGCCTTCGGCCCGCTGCGTATCCAGCCTGCCGAGCTGACCAAGCTATCGCTGTTTTGCTATATCGCCAACTATCTAGTGCGTAAAGCCGATGAGGTGCGCAACAACCTGCGCGGCTTCTTAAAACCGATGGGCGTGATTTTCGTGCTGGCGATTTTGCTGCTGGCGCAGCCTGACCTTGGTACCGTGGTGGTGCTGTTCGTCACCACGCTGGCGATGCTGTTCCTCGCGGGTGCCAAGCTGTGGCAGTTCATCGCCATCATTGGTATGGGGCTCTCCGCAGTCGTACTGTTGATCCTTGCCGAACCGTATCGTATTCGCCGCGTGACCTCCTTCTGGAACCCGTGGGAAGACCCGTTTGGTAGCGGCTACCAGCTGACCCAATCGCTGATGGCCTTTGGCCGTGGCGAGATGTGGGGGCAAGGTTTAGGCAACTCGGTGCAGAAACTGGAGTATCTGCCGGAAGCGCATACCGACTTCATCTTCGCCATCATCGGTGAGGAATTGGGTTATATCGGTGTGGTACTGGCACTTTTAATGGTATTCTTCGTCGCTTTCCGCGCCATGTCCATTGGTCGCAAAGCGCTGGAGATCAACCAACGTTTTTCTGGCTTCCTGGCTTGCGCAATCGGCGTATGGTTCAGTTTCCAGGCGTTGGTAAACGTAGGGGCAGCAGCCGGTATGTTACCGACAAAAGGCCTGACCCTGCCGTTGATAAGCTACGGTGGCTCCAGTCTTCTGATTATGTCGACTGCCATCATGTTCTTATTACGAATTGATTATGAAACGCGTCTGGAAAAAGCCCAGGCGTTTACCCGAGGTTCTCGATGAGCGGTCAAACAAAGCGGTTAATGGTGATGGCAGGCGGTACCGGTGGACACGTGTTTCCGGGGCTGGCGGTCGCGCACCATTTAATGGATCAGGGCTGGCAGGTGCGCTGGCTGGGAACCGCAGATCGTATGGAAGCCGACCTGGTGCCAAAACATGGCATCGAGATTGATTTTATCCATATCTCCGGGCTGCGAGGCAAAGGCCTGAAAGCGCTGCTGATGGCACCCATGCGTATTTTCAACGCCTGGCGTCAGGCGCGCGCGATCATGAAACGCTTTAAGCCGGACGTGGTGCTGGGCATGGGCGGTTATGTCTCCGGGCCTGGCGGTCTGGCGGCGTGGTCGCTGGGTATCCCGGTTGTTCTGCATGAGCAGAACGGTATTGCCGGGCTCACGAACAAATGGCTGGCGAAGATTGCTACCAAAGTGATGCAGGCTTTCCCGGGGGCGTTCCCGAATGCCGACGTGGTTGGCAACCCGGTACGCGTTGATGTGCTGGCGCTGCCGCTGCCGGAACAGCGCCTGGTGGGCCGCGATGGCCCCATCCGCGTGCTGGTTGTTGGCGGTTCTCAGGGCGCACGCGTTCTCAACCAGACCCTGCCGCAGGTTGCACAGCGTTTGGGTGATGCGGTGACTATCTGGCACCAGAGCGGAAAAGGCGGTCAACAAACCGTTGAACAGGCCTACGTCGATGCCGGTCAGCCGCAGCATAAAGTAACCGAATTCATTGATGACATGGCTGAAGCGTACGCGTGGGCCGATGTGGTGGTCTGTCGCTCCGGCGCGCTGACGGTGAGCGAGATTGCGGCGGCAGGTCTGCCGGCGATTTTCGTCCCATTCCAGCATAAAGACCGTCAGCAGTACTGGAATGCGCTGCCGCTGGAGAAAGCCGGCGCGGCGAAGATCTTTGAGCAGCCGCAGTTTACGGCGCAGGCGGTCGCGGACACGCTGGCAAGCTGGGATCGCAACACATTATTAGAGATGGCTGAGCGTGCACGTGCGACGGCCATCCCGGACGCTACCGAGCGGGTAGCAAAAGAAGTAAGCCTGGCTGCAAAGGCTTAATCATCGCGGCGCATTTGCGTCGCCCGAATTTCAGAAGTGATGGCGTTTAGAGAATGAATACACAACAACTGGCGAAACTGCGTTCTATTGTGCCCGAGATGCGTCGCGTTCGGCACATTCACTTTGTTGGCATCGGTGGCGCCGGTATGGGCGGTATTGCTGAAGTACTGGCCAACGAAGGATATCAGATCAGCGGTTCCGATCTGGCACCGAACCCGGTGACGCAGCAGTTGACGAAATTGGGCGCCACGATTTATTTCAACCACCGTCCGGAAAACGTTCGCGATGCGAGCGTTGTGGTGGTCTCAACGGCTATCTCTGCCGATAACCCGGAAATCGTCGCCGCACACGAGGCGCGTATCCCGGTTATTCGCCGCGCGGAAATGCTGGCGGAGCTGATGCGTTTTCGTCACGGCATTGCTATTGCCGGGACACACGGTAAAACCACGACCACCGCGATGGTCGCCAGTATTTATGCGGAAGCCGGGCTGGACCCGACCTTCGTCAACGGTGGCCTGGTGAAAGCGGCAGGCGTGCATGCGCGTCTGGGCCATAGCCGCTACCTGATTGCGGAAGCCGATGAGAGCGACGCGTCGTTCCTGCATCTGCAGCCGATGGTGGCGATTGTCACCAACATCGAAGCCGACCACATGGATACTTACCAGGGCGACTTCGAAAATTTAAAGCAGACGTTTATTAATTTCCTGCACAACTTGCCGTTTTATGGCCGTGCGGTGATGTGTGTTGATGACCCGGTTATCCGTGAGCTGCTGCCGCGCGTAGGTCGTCAGACCACCACCTACGGTTTCAGTGATGACGCGGACGTTCGCGTAGAAAACTACCAGCAGATTGGCCCACAGGGGCACTTCACGCTGGTGCGTCAGGATAAAGAAGACCTGCGCGTGACGCTGAATGCGCCGGGCCGTCATAACGCTCTGAACGCCGCAGCAGCGGTCGCGGTAGCGACGGAAGAGGGCATTGAAGACGACGCTATCCTGCGCGCTTTGGAAAGTTTCCAGGGCACTGGCCGTCGTTTCGACTTCCTGGGCGAGTTCCCGCTGGAAGAGGTGAATGGTAAAGAAGGCACCGCACTGCTGGTTGATGACTACGGTCACCACCCAACAGAAGTTGATGCCACCATTAAGGCTGCACGCGCGGGCTGGCCGGACAAAAAATTAGTGATGGTATTCCAGCCGCACCGTTATACCCGTACGCGTGACTTGTACGATGATTTTGCCCACGTGCTGACGCAAGTGGATGCCCTGCTGATGCTGGATGTCTATCCGGCGGGTGAAGCGCCGATTCCTGGGGCTGATAGCCGCTCGCTGTGTCGTACCATTCGCGGACGTGGAAAAGTGGACCCGATTCTGGTAGCTGACCCGTCTCAGGTCCCGGAAATGTTGGCATCAGTGCTGACGGGTAATGACCTTGTCTTAATTCAGGGTGCCGGAAATATTGGTAAAATTGCGCGTAACTTAGCTGAAATCAAACTGAAGCCGCAAACTCAGGAGGAACCGCGTCATGGCTGATAAGATCGCGGTTCTTTTGGGCGGAACCTCTGCTGAACGCGAAGTGTCGTTAAACTCCGGCACGGCGGTGCTGGCCGGTCTTCGCGAAGCGGGCATTGATGCGCATGCGGTCGACCCGAAAGAGACAGATGTTACCCAACTGAAAAACATGGGTTTTCAGAAAGCGTTTATTGCACTGCATGGTCGCGGCGGTGAAGATGGCACGCTGCAGGGATTACTGGAACTGCTTAAGCTTCCGTATACCGGCAGCGGCGTGATGGCTTCAGCGATTTCGATGGATAAACTGCGCAGCAAATTGCTGTGGCAGGGCGCGGGATTACCGGTTGCCCCTTGGGTTGCCGTTGAGCGCGAAGCCTTTAATGCCGGGCTTTCCAGCGAGGTTCAAGCGCAGATTGCCGCACTCGGCCTGCCGCTTATCGTTAAGCCGAGTCGTGAAGGTTCAAGCGTTGGGATGTCGAAAGTCACCGAGAGTGGTGACCTGGCCGAAGCGTTAACGCAGGCGTTTCAACATGATGACGAAGTTCTGGTAGAAAAATGGCTCAGTGGGCCAGAATTTACGGTTGCGGTACTCGGTGAAGAAATTTTGCCGACAGTTCGCATCCAACCTGCCGGAACCTTCTATGATTATGAGGCGAAGTATCTCTCTGATGAGACAAAATATTTCTGCCCTGGTTGTGAGGAACCAACCCAGGAATCGGAAATGCAGTCTTTAGTACTGAAAGCCTGGAAAGTTTTAGGCTGCCGTGGATGGGGTCGCATTGACGTCATGCAGGACAGCGATGGTCAATATTATCTGCTGGAGGCGAACACCTCTCCGGGGATGACCAGCCATAGTCTGGTGCCGATGGCGGCACGTCAGGCGGGAATGAGCTTCTCGCAGCTGGTAGTACGAATTCTGGACCTGGCGGGGTGATATGTCGCAGGCTGCGCTGAATACGCGGAACCGTGAAGAAGAAGAGTACGCTGCTTCACGGCGCAATAATGGAACGCATCTGGTGGGAATTGTCTTCCTGCTAGCGGTGTTGTGTACCGTGTTCGTTAGCGGCTGGGTCGTGCTGGGCTGGATGGAAGATGCGCAACGTTTGCCCATCTCAAAACTGGTGGTGACTGGCGATCGTCATTACACGCGTAACGATGATATTCGACAGTCCATTCTGGCTCTGGGATCGCCGGGAACCTTTATGACTCAGGACGTGAACATCGTTCAGAGTCAAATTGAGCGCCTGCCGTGGATTAAACAGGCAAGCGTCAGAAAGCAGTGGCCGGACGAATTGAAGATTCATCTGGTTGAATATGTGCCCATTGCGCGTTGGAATGATCAGCACATGGTGGATGCCGAGGGTAATGCCTTCAGCGTACCTGCCGATCGAACCAGCAAGCAGAATTTGCCTATGCTCTATGGCCCTGAAGGAAGCGCAAGCGAAGTGTTGCAGGGTTATCACGACATGGGAGCGATGCTCGCGAAAGGGAAGTTCACGTTGAAGGTTGCGGCGATGACCGCGCGCCGTTCGTGGCAGCTGACGCTTGATAACGGTATCAAGTTGAATCTGGGGCGGGGCGATACGATGAAGCGGCTGGAACGTTTTTTAGAACTGTATCCGGTTCTACAACAGCAGGCGCAAACAGACGGTAATCGGATTAGTTATGTTGACTTGCGTTATGACTCGGGGGCGGCAGTAGGCTGGGAACCTGCTCCTGCGGCGGACACTAATCAACAACAGAATCAGGCACAGGCAGAACAACAATGATCAAGGCGACGGACAGAAAACTGGTAGTTGGACTGGAGATCGGCACTGCAAAAGTGGCCGCTTTAGTAGGGGAAGTTCTGCCCGACGGAGTGATTAATATCATTGGGGTCGGCAGTTGTCCGTCCCGTGGTATGGATAAAGGCGGGGTTAACGACCTTGAGTCGGTAGTGAAATGCGTACAGCGCGCTATCGACCAGGCGGAGCTGATGGCGGATTGCCAGATCTCTTCGGTATATCTGGCGCTTTCCGGTAAGCACATTAGCTGTCAAAATGAGATAGGTATGGTGCCTATCTCAGAAGAAGAGGTCACGCTGGAAGACGTGGAGAACGTCGTTCACACGGCGAAATCCGTACGCGTACGTGATGAACATCGTGTTTTACACGTTATTCCGCAAGAATACGCGATTGATTACCAGGAAGGGATCAAAAACCCGGTAGGCTTATCCGGTGTGCGTATGCAGGCGAAGGTGCATCTGATTACCTGCCACAACGACATGGCGAAAAACATTGTCAAAGCGGTAGAGCGTTGCGGCCTGAAGGTTGATCAGCTGATTTTCGCCGGTCTGGCTTCAAGCTATTCCGTCTTAACGGAAGATGAACGTGAGCTGGGTGTCTGCGTTGTGGACATCGGCGGCGGTACAATGGATATCGCGGTCTACACCGGCGGCGCGCTGCGTCACACTAAAGTTATCCCTTATGCCGGGAACGTGGTGACCAGCGATATCGCCTACGCATTCGGTACGCCGCCAAGCGACGCCGAAGCGATTAAAGTGCGCCATGGCTGCGCGCTGGGCTCCATCGTGGGCAAAGATGAGAGCGTTGAAGTGCCAAGCGTGGGCGGTCGTCCGCCGCGTAGCCTGCAGCGCCAGACATTGGCAGAGGTCATTGAGCCGCGTTATACCGAGCTGCTGAACCTCGTCAATGAAGAAATTTTACAGTTACAGGAACAGCTTCGTCAGCAGGGTGTCAAACACCACCTCGCGGCGGGGATTGTATTGACCGGTGGCGCAGCGCAAATTGAAGGGTTAGCGGCTTGCGCGCAGCGGGTGTTCCATACGCAGGTTCGTATCGGTGCGCCGCTGAATATTACTGGTCTGACGGACTATGCCCAGGAGCCGTATTATTCAACGGCGGTGGGCCTGCTGCACTACGGGAAAGAGTCCCACTTGAGTGGTGAAGCAGAGGTAGAAAAGCGCGTTACCGCATCGGTCGGATCGTGGATCAAGCGACTGAATAGCTGGTTACGCAAAGAGTTTTAATTTTTAAAGAGACCAATGCACAATTCACGGTCTCGGGCGACAGGCACAAAACGGAGAGAAACTATGTTTGAACCTATGGAACTGACCAACGACGCGGTGATTAAAGTCATCGGCGTCGGTGGCGGCGGCGGTAATGCCGTTGAACACATGGTGCGCGAGCGCATTGAAGGTGTAGAGTTTTTTGCTGTTAACACCGATGCGCAGGCACTGCGTAAAACGGCGGTTGGCCAGACTATCCAGATCGGTAGCGGTATCACCAAAGGTCTGGGCGCTGGGGCAAACCCGGAAGTCGGTCGCAACGCGGCTGATGAAGACCGTGAAGCACTGCGTGCTGCGTTAGACGGTGCAGACATGGTATTTATCGCAGCAGGCATGGGCGGCGGTACCGGTACCGGTGCAGCGCCAGTGGTTGCTGAAGTGGCTAAAGATTTAGGTATCCTGACCGTCGCTGTCGTGACTAAGCCTTTCAACTTTGAAGGCAAGAAGCGTATGGCATTTGCGGAGCAGGGTATCACCGAACTGTCCAAGCACGTGGACTCCCTGATCACCATTCCGAACGACAAGCTGCTGAAAGTACTGGGTCGCGGTATCTCCCTGCTCGACGCGTTTGGCGCGGCGAACGATGTTCTGAAAGGCGCAGTACAGGGTATCGCAGAGCTTATCACCCGTCCTGGTCTGATGAACGTCGACTTCGCGGACGTCCGTACCGTGATGTCCGAAATGGGCTATGCGATGATGGGCTCCGGCGTAGCAAGCGGTGAAGACCGTGCGGAAGAAGCGGCTGAAATGGCTATCTCTTCTCCGCTGCTGGAAGATATCGACCTGTCCGGCGCACGTGGCGTTCTGGTCAACATCACCGCGGGCTTCGACCTGCGTCTGGATGAGTTCGAAACCGTGGGTAATACTATCCGTGCGTTTGCTTCGGATAACGCGACCGTGGTTATCGGTACTTCCCTTGACCCGGATATGAACGACGAACTGCGTGTTACCGTGGTTGCGACCGGTATCGGCATGGATAAGCGTCCTGAGATCACCCTGGTGACCAACAAGCAGACGCAGCAACCTGCGCTGGATCGCTATCAGCAGCATGGTATGGCGCCGCTGACGCAAGAACAGAAACCGGCTGCTAAAGTGGTAAACGACAATACGCCGCAGACCACCAAAGAACCGGATTACCTGGATATCCCAGCCTTCCTGCGTAAGCAAGCTGACTAAGAATTAGCTGGAAGTTGGGAATCTGCGCTCTTTGTGCTAAACTGGCCCACCGAATGTGATATACACTTCGGTTGGATAGTTAATTTGGCGAGATTATACGATGATCAAACAAAGGACTCTTAAACGTATCGTTCAGGCGACTGGCGTCGGTTTACACACCGGCAAAAAGGTCACACTGACGTTACGCCCTGCGCCGGCAAATACCGGGGTCATCTATCGTCGCACTGACTTGAATCCTCCGGTAGATTTCCCGGCTGATGCCAAATCTGTGCGTGATACTATGCTCTGTACTTGCCTGGTCAACGAGCATGACGTGCGGATTTCTACCGTAGAGCACCTCAACGCCGCGCTGGCGGGCCTGGGTATCGACAACATCATTGTTGAAGTCGATGCACCAGAAATCCCGATCATGGACGGTAGTGCTGCGCCATTCGTTTATCTGTTGCTGGATGCCGGCATCGATGAACTGAACTGCGCGAAGAAATTCGTCCGTATTAAAGACACCGTTCGCGTGGAAGATGGCGATAAGTGGGCTGAATTCAAACCGTACAATGGTTTCTCGTTGGACTTTACCATCGACTTTAACCATCCGGCTATTGATGCCAGCACGCAGCGTTATGCCATGAACTTCTCCGCAGACGCGTTCATGCGACAGATTAGCCGTGCTCGTACTTTCGGCTTCATGCGTGATATCGAATATCTGCAGTCCCGTGGCCTGGCCTTGGGCGGCAGCTTCGATTGTGCCATCGTTGTTGACGATTATCGCGTACTGAACGAAGACGGCCTGCGTTTTGAAGATGAATTCGTTCGTCACAAAATGCTGGATGCAATCGGCGACCTGTTCATGTGTGGTCACAACATTATTGGTGCATTTACCGCGTATAAATCCGGTCATGCGCTGAACAACAAACTTCTGCAGGCGGTCCTGGCAAAACAGGAAGCTTGGGAATTTGTGACCTTCCAGGACGACGCAGAACTGCCGATGGCGTTCAAAGCACCGTCAATGGTTCTGGCATAAGCCTGACCATCGCGTAAATTCGACTGGCAACCTGGCACTCTCTCCGGTCAGGGAACCAGTCGTTTTTTCTTTTTAGCGCTCAAGATTCTACTTTCCCGCCATCAGTGTCTTTGTAAAGATCGCATTCCTGTGCAACCGCTGCTTTCTTAACCCGTTTTTCGGTGATGATTTCGTCATTCCTGCTGCTGCAACGCTGCATTAATGGTAATATCTTGGCGCGAAAATAGAATAACGGTACTTAAACCGAAGGTGGAATATTACGTGAGTGGAATGCTGACGCGTTGGCGACAGTTTGGTAGACGCTACTTCTGGCCGCATCTCCTGTTGGGGATGGTTGCTGCTGGTTTTGGCCTGCCTGCGCTTGCAAGTAATACTGAGCCTGCCTCTCCGGCCCGCGAGACGAGCAGCAACCATCATCCGTCGCAGAAAATTGATTTCACGCAGCTGGCGCGTCTTGAGAACAACCGCCGCCCTTCATTCAGCGTGGACTACTGGCATCAACATGCCATTCGCACGGTTATTCGCCACCTCTCTTTTGCCATGGCGCCTACCGCGTCACCGGTTGCCGAGCCTGCGTCGCCGCTTCAGGCCGCACAGCATCTGGCTCTGCTCGACACGCTAAATGCGTTACTGAACGTTGAAAGCCAGCCGCCAGCGGTGATCGCCCAGGCTGTCATTTTACCTGCTTTACCCCCTCACGCTTTTAGCATCCCAGCCTGGATAAGCCAGGTGCAGGGCATCCGCGCCGGGCCGCAGCGCCTCGTCTAAAAATAACCGCTTTATATCCTTTATTTTTCTGACTCCGAAATGTCGGGGCGTTTGAGATTTTATTATGTTAATCAAATTATTGACCAAAGTTTTTGGTAGTCGTAACGACCGTACCCTGCGCCGTATGCGTAAAGCTGTAGGCATCATCAATGCGATGGAACCGGAGATGGAAAAACTCTCCGACGACGAGCTGAAAGCGAAAACCAACGAGTTCCGCGCGCGCATTGAAAAAGGTGAGTCCGTTGAAAGCCTGATCCCGGAAGCGTTCGCCGTTGTCCGTGAAGCGAGTAAGCGCGTATTCGGCATGCGTCACTTTGACGTACAGCTGCTCGGCGGTATGGTACTGAACGACCGCTGCATCGCGGAAATGCGTACCGGTGAAGGTAAAACCCTGACCGCAACGCTGCCGGCTTACCTGAACGCGCTGTCCGGTAAAGGCGTACACGTGGTTACCGTCAACGACTATCTGGCCCAGCGTGACGCCGAAAACAACCGCCCGCTGTTCGAATTCCTCGGCATGACCGTGGGTATCAACATGTCTGGCCTGCCGGCTCCTGCTAAGCGTGAAGCCTATAACGCGGATATCACCTACGGTACCAACAACGAGTACGGTTTTGACTACCTGCGCGACAACATGGCATTCAGCCCGGAAGAACGTGTACAGCGTAAGCTGCACTATGCGCTGGTCGATGAAGTTGACTCCATCCTGATCGATGAAGCGCGTACGCCGCTTATCATCTCCGGTCCGGCGGAAGACAGCTCCGAAATGTATAAGAAAGTGAACAAAATCATTCCTCACCTGGTGCGCCAGGAAAAGGAAGATTCCGACACCTTCCAGGGTGAAGGTCACTTCTCCGTTGATGAAAAATCCCGCCAGGTGAACCTGACCGAACGTGGTCTGGTACTGATTGAAGAGCTGCTGGTGAATGAAGGCATTATGGATGAGGGCGAGTCGCTGTACTCTCCGGGCAACATTATGCTGATGCACCACGTGACGGCTGCCCTGCGCGCCCACGTGCTGTTCACCCGCGACGTTGACTACATCGTTAAAGATGGCGAAGTTATCATCGTCGATGAACATACCGGTCGTACCATGCAGGGGCGTCGCTGGTCCGATGGTCTGCACCAGGCCGTTGAAGCGAAAGAAGGCGTTGAGATCCAGAACGAAAACCAGACCCTGGCATCTATCACCTTCCAGAACTACTTCCGTCTGTACGAAAAACTGGCCGGTATGACCGGTACGGCGGACACCGAAGCCTTCGAATTCAGCTCCATCTACAAGCTGGATACCGTGGTGGTGCCAACTAACCGTCCGATGATCCGTAAAGATATGCCGGATCTGGTCTACATGACCGAAGCGGAAAAAATTCAGGCGATCATCGAAGATATTAAAGAGCGTACTGCTGCAGGCCAACCGGTGCTGGTCGGTACTATCTCTATCGAAAAATCTGAAGTGGTTTCCCATGAGCTGACCAAAGCGGGTATCAAGCATAACGTGCTGAACGCTAAGTTCCACGCTAGCGAAGCGGATATCGTTGCGCAGGCGGGTTACCCTTCTGCCGTGACCATCGCCACCAACATGGCAGGTCGTGGTACCGATATTATGCTGGGCGGTAGCTGGCAGGCAGAGGTCGCGCAGCTGGAAGATCCAACCCCAGAACAAATTGCTCAGATCAAAGCCGATTGGCAGGTTCGTCACGACGCCGTTCTGGCGGCTGGCGGTCTGCACATCATTGGTACCGAACGTCACGAATCTCGTCGTATCGATAACCAGCTGCGTGGCCGTTCCGGTCGTCAGGGTGACGCGGGTTCTTCCCGTTTCTACCTGTCTATGGAAGATGCCCTGATGCGTATCTTTGCCTCCGACCGCGTGTCCGGCATGATGCGTAAGCTGGGTATGAAGCCGGGCGAAGCTATCGAACACCCGTGGGTGACTAAAGCGATTGCCAACGCACAGCGCAAAGTAGAAAGCCGCAACTTCGATATTCGTAAGCAGCTGCTGGAATATGATGACGTTGCCAACGACCAGCGCCGCGCTATCTACACCCAGCGTAACGAGCTGCTGGACGTGTCTGATGTTAGCGAAACCATCAACAGCATCCGTGAAGACGTCTTCAAAGCGACGATTGACGCGCACATTCCGCCACAGTCTCTGGAAGAAATGTGGGATATCCCAGGCCTGCAGGAACGTCTGAAAAACGACTTCGACCTCGACCTGCCTATCTCCGAGTGGCTGGACAAAGAGCCTGAGCTGCACGAAGAGACGCTGCGTGAGCGCATCCTGGCAAGTGCTGTAGAAGTTTATCAGCGTAAAGAAGAAGTGGTTGGCACCGAAATGATGCGCCACTTTGAGAAAGGCGTGATGCTGCAGACGCTCGATTCCCTGTGGAAAGAGCACCTGGCGGCAATGGACTACCTGCGTCAGGGTATCCACCTGCGTGGCTATGCGCAGAAAGATCCAAAACAGGAATACAAGCGCGAATCCTTCGCTATGTTTGCTGCAATGCTGGAGTCACTGAAGTATGAAGTGATCAGCACCCTGAGCAAGGTTCAGGTACGTATGCCGGAAGAAGTCGAAGAGATGGAGCAGCAGCGTCGTCAGGAAGCTGAGCGTCTGGCGCAGATGCAGCAGCTGAGCCATAAGAGCGATGACGAAGCGGTTGCAGAAGATCTGGCCGCACAAACCGGCGACCGTAAAGTGGGTCGTAACGATCCGTGCCCTTGTGGTTCAGGTAAAAAATACAAACAGTGCCACGGCCGTCTGAGCTAAGGGCACGATAAGAAGACAAAAGGCGCAGATTACTGCGCCTTTTTTATGGATAAGACAACATGAAAATACTGCAAATATCCGTTGGCATCATTCGCAATGCTGACGGTGAGATCTACATTACCCAGCGCGCTGCCGACTCGCATATGGCCCATAAATGGGAGTTCCCCGGCGGTAAAATTGAAGCAGGTGAAACGCCCGAGGAGGCGGTGATCCGCGAGCTGCAGGAAGAGGTCGGTATCGCTGCCACGTCCCTGCATCAGTTTGATAAGCTGGAATATCAGTTCCCTGACCGTCATATCACGCTGTGGTTCTGGATGGTAGACGGCTGGGAAGGTGAGCCGTGGGGTAAAGAAGGGCAGCCGGGACGCTGGGTGGCGCAACGGGATTTAGTGGCAGATGAATTTCCGCCGGCGAACGTACCGGTAATTGAAAAGCTGATTGCAGGGTAAGATTTGTAGCCCGGACGAGGGGCGTTAGCGGTGGCTATGTGGAAGTTCCCGGCGTCGCTGCGCTCGGCCGGGCTACCTTTGGGTTATTGCTGCTCTTCGCTCCAGTCGTCGCTCTCGGAGAGGTCGCCGCTGCTGGGAATGCGTTTCTCTTCCGCAGCCCATTCGCCGAGATCAATCAGCTGGCAGCGCTTGGAGCAGAACGGGCGATACGGGCTCTGTTCGCCCCAGATAACCGGTTTGTTGCAGGTTGGGCAGTTTACAGTTGTAACGTCAGACATCTTCTCTCCTTAGCAGCAGGCCAGTTCAAAATCCAGGCGCTCTGGCACGAGGCCGTGCTCGCTATCCAGCGGCATAAAGCGGATGGCAAAGCGACTCTTGTGCCCGGAGATCTGCGGATACAGCTGTGAAGTAAGTTCAAGCTTCAGACGCAGCAGATCGGCATCTTCGCCGTTATCCTGATAGAAACCGTTGAGGCTGGTTTGTTTGCGGAACT
Source organism: Kluyvera ascorbata ATCC 33433 (assembly GCF_000735365.1). Classification (GTDB taxonomy): domain Bacteria; phylum Pseudomonadota; class Gammaproteobacteria; order Enterobacterales; family Enterobacteriaceae; genus Kluyvera; species Kluyvera ascorbata. The sequence continues at coordinate 37,762 of NZ_JMPL01000019.1, forward strand.
GTGCGGAATTACGCACCAGATCGAGGATCAGCGACAGCGCCTGGATCAGCGGCGCCAGGCTTTCCAGCCAGGCATCAACCTGCGCATCGCGCTGATGTTGCTTTGAGTGCAGCCAGATATGCAGCGTAGGCAGATCGAAGCTGCAGCAGCCGCCGGGAATGCTCAGACGCTGACGAACCAGCGCAATCAGGCGGTCTTCACGCAGGAATTGCCCAACGCGCGGTGCGGCCATCAGGATGCTGCTGCTGTTTTTTAACTGCTGGCGTAACGCGTCAATGCGGGTTTGGTCTACGCCTTCAACGTCGCTCCAGGCATTGAGTTTTCTCTGCTGGCGTTCCAGCTCTTTGAGTAGTTCGGTGCGAATATCACCGCGCTCAAACACATCCAGTAAATCCCCTACATTGCGAAAAAAGTGCAGCGCGCTGGCGTGATCCCTGATAGGTAAATTGACATTCAATTGCTCCGTCAGAAATTCAATACGCAGCCAGGTACGCATTTTTTCATTCAGGGGATGCTCAAAAAGGATGTGGGTGTGCATTACGATTTTTCCTGTGATACAGCCTGCGCCGCGAGCTCCAGATAGAGCGCGTGAAGGCGGGCGACATCCGATGCAATGGCATCTGGTGCGCCGTTGTTATTAATAACGTCATCAGCTACCGCCAGACGCGCTTCGCGAGTGGCCTGGGCAGCAAGGATATTTTCCGCATGCTCGCGTGACACCTGGTCGCGCTGCATGGTTCGAAGAAGCTGGGTTTCGCGTGATACATCAACGACCAGCACGCGATTGGCTCGCTCATAGAGCCTATTCTCTACCAGCAGAGGAACAACCCAGAGCACATAAGGCGAGGTAGCCTGCTGTAGCTGGCGCTGCGTTTCTTGCTGGATGAGGGGATGTAATAGGGCGTTGAGCCAGGCTTTTTCAGCGGGATGGGCGAAAATATGTTCGCGCAGTACGCGGCGGTTTAGCGTGCCGTCCTCGTTCAGGATAGATACGCCGAAATGTTCGGCAATGGCAGACAGCGCCGGCGTACCGGGTTCGACTACCTGGCGGGCGAGAATATCAGCATCAATAACGTTAATACCCAGGCGAAAAAATGCATCTGCGACCGTGCTCTTGCCGCTACCGATGCCGCCCGTTAACGCTACTGTGTAAGTCATACCGCTTAACCCTGAGTTTTTACTATGAAAATCAAATGATTAAAAAACAAGCGGACATATACACATGCATGAATGTTGCAAGGTACTATTCGCCAGGTAAATTTATGGGATTGTAGCTTAAAAAAACTGAAATTCGCAGTCTTGCGAAGACCTGATTAGTGCGTATGATTGCATTACTGGAGTTGTGCTCTCAATTTAATTGCCATTAACCCCAGGAATTCGCACATGCGTATCGAAGAAGATCTGAAGTTAGGTTTCAAAGACGTTCTTATCCGCCCTAAACGCTCTACACTTAAAAGCCGTTCCGATGTTGAACTGGAACGCGAATTCACCTTTAAACATTCAGGACAACGCTGGTCTGGCGTGCCGATCATTGCTGCGAATATGGACTCCGTAGGCACCTTCGGAATGGCAAAAGCACTGGCCTCTTTCGATATCCTCACCGCCGTGCACAAGCACTACAGCGTTGAACAGTGGAGTGCGTTTGTTCAGGCTGAGTCTGAAGAGGTGCTCCGTCACGTGATGGTATCGACCGGGACTTCCGATGCCGATTTTGAAAAAACTCAGCAGATCCTGAAACTGCACCCATCACTCAACTTCGTCTGCATTGATGTTGCGAATGGTTACTCCGAGCACTTCGTTCAGTTCGTGGCAAAAGCGCGTGAAGCCTGGCCGACCAAAACTATCTGCGCAGGCAACGTAGTGACGGGCGAAATGTGTGAAGAGCTGATTCTGTCAGGTGCAGATATCGTGAAAGTGGGTATCGGCCCTGGCTCCGTTTGTACTACTCGCGTGAAAACCGGTGTGGGCTATCCGCAGCTTTCAGCGGTTATCGAATGTGCCGATGCGGCCCATGGCCTTGGCGGCCAGATCGTCAGCGACGGCGGCTGCACCATGCCGGGCGACGTGGCGAAAGCTTTCGGCGGCGGTGCAGACTTCGTCATGCTTGGCGGTATGCTGGCCGGTCACGATGAGAGCGGCGGTACCGTGGTAGAAGAAAACGGCGAAAAATTCATGCTGTTCTACGGTATGAGCTCTGAGTCCGCGATGAAGCGTCACGTTGGCGGCGTTGCGCAGTACCGTGCGGCCGAAGGCAAAACCGTTAAGCTGCCGTTGCGCGGACCGGTTGATAACACCGCGCGCGATATCCTTGGCGGCCTGCGTTCTGCCTGCACCTACGTTGGGGCATCGCGCTTAAAAGAACTGACCAAACGCACGACCTTTATCCGCGTACAGGAACAAGAGAACCGCGTGTTCAACAGCCTGTAATTCGCTCTCGCTGGCGCACCCTGCGCCAGCGTTATCCCATCCCGCCGCTGATGGCATCGCCTAGATGAAAGATGGGCAGGTACATTGCGACGACCAGCGTTCCAATAATCACCCCGGTCACAATCAACAGCACAGGCTCCAGCAGCGCGGTCAAATTCTCGGCTAAATTCTGCGTATGCTCATGATGGTGGCGGGCCAGATTCTCCAGCATGTTGTCCAGTGCGCCAGAAGCCTCACCCGTTCTCACCAGCTGTATGCACAAAGGTGTAAAGGCGCGGCTGTTTGCCATGGCCTGCCAGATAGCGCTACCTTGCGCGATATCCTGATGAATATTCACCACCATTTTTCGCCACCACGGGCAGCTTAGCGTCTCTTCAACGGTTTCCAGCCCTTGCAGGAAAGCAATACCGGCGCGTTGTGTGAGCGTCAGCACGGTAAAGATTTGGCTGAGTCTTTGTCGGTGTACAAGCGTGCCCAGTACCGGCAGCGATAAGAGTATCTTCTGACGCGTATATTGCCAGGGAGAGTAATGACGCAGCGCTATGCTCACGCATACAGGCACCAGTAAGAATGCTAACAGCAGTAAAAACCACTGTTCAATAAACCCAGCCGTTGCCATGACGGCGAGAGTCAGGGTGGGAAGCGGGGTGTTAAAAGTGCGATAGATAGCGGTAAATTCGGGCAGGACGAAGCCGACCATCGCCATGACAACCACTATCGCCAACGTCAAAATAACCAGCGGGTAGCGTAGGGCCTTTTTTACTTTTGCTCTTAGCAGAAGCTCAGCTTTCTGCTGGCGGGCGAGCTCAAAGCAGCAGTGCTCTAGTTTACCGGTGATTTCGCCGGTGCGAATCATGGCCAGATAGAGTGGGGGAAATGCCTGAGGCCACTGCTGTAGACCTTCTGATAGCGAAATGCCCTGTGCGAGTCGCTCGGCAAGCGTACCTAACAGCGCGCGCCATTGCGCAGCCGGGTGCTGTTCGGCGAGCAAAGCCAGCCCCTCCGCAAGAGGGAGCCCTGCTTGCAGTAACGTGGCCAGTTGGCTGATAACCGCGCAGCTGTGCTGCGCCTGCCATAATGCAGTATTGACCGTGCGGTGTTTTAGCGTAGTGATGGTGAGGTGCTGGCGCTCTAAGACTATCAAGGCCGCGGGCCGATGCGTGGCCCAAAGCGTGCCGCTGAGGGTTTCTCCTTCAGCCGTTAAGCCGTTCCAGTACCAGAGTTGCTCACTCATCTTTCGGTATTCCAAGTACGCGGACGAGCTCTTCCTGGGTCGTTAATCCCTGTTCGACGGCCAGGCAGCCGCTTTCAAAGAGGGTGTTCATTCCAGCAAGCCTGGCGTGCTGCATGATGTCTGATGGGGATCTCCCATTTGCGATGGCCTGACGAATGGGCGTCGTGACAGGCAGAACTTCAAACAGTGCAAGCCGCCCCTGGTAACCGTGGTAGCAGCGCGGGCAACCGGGTGTCTTCCAGTGGGGTAATGGACGTGGCCACAATGAGGCGGGGAACATTGGCTCGCCCATCGTTTTCTGACGGCAGTGAGGACATAGCTTACGCACCAGCCGCTGTGCGATAACCATGATTAGCGCTGAAGAGACCATCCAGCGTGCGACGCCCATTTGCTCGAGCCGGACAACGGTTTCTACCGTTGAGTTGGTATGCAATGTTGAGAGCACAAGATGCCCGGTTTGCGCCGCTTTGATAGCAATCTCAGCCGTTTCGCCGTCGCGGATTTCGCCAACCATGACAATATCCGGGTCCTGGCGTAAGAGAGAGCGCAGAATACTCTGGAGCGTCAACCCACTCCTGGCGCTGACCTGAGTCTGGTTGAGACCCTCTAATGGAATTTCGATAGGGTCTTCCACGCTGCAGATATTCACCTCGGGATGGTTGCGGGTTTGCAAAGCGCTATAGAGGGTGACGGTTTTCCCACTGCCCGTTGGCCCGGTCACCAGGAGTAAACCCTGCGGCTGATTCAGGGCGGTTTGCAGTTGGTTCAGAGCCGTGGGCGATAATCCGAGGCGCTGTAGATCCAGCGCCTGTTCAACCTTATGCAGCAGACGCAGGACCACTTTTTCACCGTAGCGACAGGGTAGCGTTGAGATACGAAAAGAGAGCGACTTCCCGGCGATGTCTACCGTAAATTGTCCATCCTGAGGGAGGCGGCGCTCGGCAATATCTAACTGACCAAGTACTTTCAGTCGTGCAATAAGCGGTGTCATCAGCGATAGCGGTATCGTTGGAAGCGCATGCAGTACGCCATCCACGCGTAAGCGAATACGCAGATAGTGTTCCGTTGGCTCAAAATGGATATCGGACGCCCGCTGCGAGAGGGCTTGTTTAAGTAACTGGTCGAGCCGTTCAACCGCGCTGTGATTCTCTTCGCGTACGGGGTAAGTCACTTTTCGCGCGCTTTGTTCCAGATACTTATCCATTCGTTCCTGGTCCCAGCACTCAATATCAACCCGCTTTTGGGTCGCAAAGCGTAGCGCTTCCAGAAGCTCGCTCGCTGGCGCTCCGACGACGGCGATGTTCAGTTCCCCCTTGTCGTTACTTAACAGCACAGCATGATGACGTTGGCACAGCGTTGATAACTGTTCTTGCTTCATCGTGGCGTCTCCGGCTATTGCACGTCAAAACGGAAGACATCTTCACATGCTTGCTGCAGTGCGCTGTCATTCTGGATATCGCAGGTTCGCTGCCAGCCGGTAATGCCGTTGGCGTTATCCCATCCAGGAACCAGCGTGACGCTTAGCCCGTTAAGACTTTCCTGCCCGGTGAGGGAGACCGTTCCTTTGGCAATGTTCATCCCCGACACATAGCGAGTCGTCGTGGGGGAAGGGATGCCGTTGCTACCTGCATCGCAGTTATCTACGCCGCCGTGGTCGAGCGCGCAGAGTTCGACTGCCGTGCGATAGGGAACAAAGGTTTGCAGCATGTCGGTGAGTGCGGCTTTGCGTAGGTAGTTCTGATAGGCCGGTATGCCAATAGCGCTGAGAATGGCGATAATGCCGATAACCACCATCAGTTCGATAAGCGTGAAGCCCTTTTGTTTTTCCATGATATGCCCCTTGTTGAATCCTGGGGCTACTGTGTCAGAACCCTGAAGGGCGTTCGAGGCATGAAAATAGAGACAGGAAGGCGTATTCCACGCTTTTTGATGGCGTTGCAGTGAAATGGCGTGGAACTGGAATCAGACTCGAAAAAATGCCCTCGCGGAGGAGGGCATTTGAAAGGATTTAGCGAAAACGCATAGAGAGGTCGAGGGCGCGGACGTGCTTGGTCAGCGCACCAACGGAGATATAGTCCACGCCGGTTTCGGCAAATTCGCGGATGGTATCAAAGGTGACGTTGCCGGAGACCTCCAGCTGCGCCTGACCCTGCGTCATTTTCACCGCTTCGCGCATCTGCTCGGTGTCAAAGTTATCAAGCATGATGATATCCGCTCCGGCCTTCAGCGCTTCAGTGAGTTCCTGAATGCTTTCCACTTCAACTTCTACCGGCACATCCGGGTGCAGCCAGAAGGCTTTTTCCACCGCCTGACGTACGGAGCCAGAGGCAATAATATGGTTTTCCTTAATCAGGAAAGCATCGGAGAGTCCCAGTCGGTGATTTGCACCGCCGCCGCACAGCACCGCATATTTCAGCGCGGTACGCAGGCCCGGAAGCGTTTTACGGGTATCCAGCAGTTGGGTGTGGGTACCTTCCAGCAGTTCGACATATTTGCGGACTTCACTGGCTACGCCGGAGAGCGTTTGCACGAAATTCAGCGCGGTGCGTTCACCGGTCAGCAGAACACGGGAAGGACCGTCGATTTCAAACAGCGGTTGGTCGGCTTTCACCGCGTCGCCGTCGGCGACGTGCCAGGTGAGCGTCACGTCATCGCCGGCCAGCTGAATGAAGACCTCTTCCACCCAGCGTTTGCCGCAAAATACGCCGTCTTCACGGGTGATAACGACGGCGTGAGAATGGCTGTTTTCTGGCAGCAGTTGTGCGGTAATATCATTATGGGCATCAACTTCTCCTCCTAAATCTTCGCGCAGCGCTTGGGCGACCGCGTTGGGAATATCGAGGTTGATACGTTCAAGTAGCGCGTCACGTCGATGGTCTGAGTTATAACGGCGAGGCGGCATAATAAAGCTCCAAATTGGTAACGATGCGAAAGTTTGAAACATGCTACTCTGAACCGTCTAGCATAACCACATATAAGCCATTTATAAGGAGATCCTCAATGCAGTTAGATAAGGGCTGGCTGGTGGGCGTTCGGCACGTGCCATCCCCACACCATGATGGTCGCCCGGAGGATGAAGCACCTTCATTGCTGGTTGTGCATAATATTAGTCTGCCACCTGGCCAGTTTGGCGGCCCGTGGATAGACGCGCTGTTTACCGGCACGATTGACCCAGATGCCGATCCATTCTTTGCTGAAATCGCCCATTTGCGCGTTTCTGCCCACTGTCTGATTCGCCGTGATGGCGAAATTGTGCAGTACGTTCCTTTTGATAAGCGCGCCTGGCATGCTGGAGTCTCTTCCTATCATGGCCGCGAGCGCTGCAATGATTTTTCTATCGGTATTGAGCTTGAAGGCACCGATACGTTGGCCTATACCGATGAACAGTACCAGCAGTTGGCGGCGTTAACCCAGCTGCTGATTCGCGAGTATCCCGCGATTGCCGATAATATGACCGGCCACTGTGATATTGCGCCTGTGCGTAAAACTGACCCCGGCCCGGCGTTTGACTGGGCCCGTTTTCGCGCACTGGTCACCCCGTCGAATAAGGAGATGACATGACGCTGTTTACCACGCTTCTGGTTTTATTTGCGGAGCGGCTGTTTAAGCTTGGCGAGCACTGGCAGCTCGATCACCGTCTGGAGACGCTGTTCCGGCGCGTGAAACACTATTCCATGGCAGGAACGCTGGTGATGACCATCGTTGCGATGGTGATTGTGGGAATTATCCAGCGTGCGCTGGAAGGCGTGCTGTTTAACGTTCCATTATTATTGTTCTGGATTGCGCTAGGTCTGCTGTGTATTGGCGCGGGTCGCGTGCGGATGCATTACCACGCGTATCTCAAAGCGGCATCCCGTGATGACGCCCATGCACGTGAGGCGATGGCCAGTGAGTTGACGATGATCCACGGCGTACCGGCGGGCTGCGATGAACGTGAGTTCTTGCGCGAGCTGCAAAACGCGCTGCTGTGGATTAACTACCGCTACTATCTGGCCCCGCTTTTCTGGTTTGTGGTGGGCGGCTCATGGGGGCCGGTGGCGCTGATTGGATACGCATTCTTACGTTCCTGGCAGTCCTGGCTGGCGCGTTATCAGACGCCGCACCAGCGTTTGCAGTCGGGTATTGATGCCATTCTACACGTGGTGGACTGGATACCGGTTCGTCTGGTGGGTGTGGTTTACGCGCTGGTTGGTCACGGTGAAAAAGCGCTTCCCGCATGGTTTGCCTCGCTCGGCGACCGCCATTCTTCGCAGTATCAGGTGCTGACCCATCTGGCGCAGTATTCGCTCGCGCGCGAGCCGCATGTGGATAAGGTAGCAACGCCAAAGGCGGCGGTGTCGATGGCGAAGAAGACGTCGTATGCGGTGGTGGTAGTGATGGCGCTGCTGACGATTTATGGGACGTTGGTGTAGTTGAGTGCCTTCCCGGAGTCGACGTAAACGTCTCGTCCGGGCTACAAAAAATGCCCGCAGGTCACTGCGGGCGAGAAAGACTTACTGGGTATCTGCCGGTGGAATACCGAAGTCAGGCATCCCATCTTCTTTCCAGCGCACCGTCTTCAGGCGCGTATGGCGATTCGGGTCGTACAGCGGGTCGCCTTCAATCTCCGTATAATTCCTCGCGTGATAGACCAGCACATCTTCCCCAAGAGGGGTTTGCGTAAAGCTGTTATGCCCCGGCCCATACTGGCGATTCTCGTAGCTGGTGGTGAAGACCGGCTGCGGGGATTTATGCCAGTTGGTAGGCTTCGTTATGTCGGCATCTTTATCAATCCACAGCAGGCCCATGCAGTAGTTTTCGTCGGTCGCGCTGGCGGAATAGCTGATAAAGAGTCGATCATCGTGGACCAGCACGGCGGGGCCTTCGTTGACCAGAAAACCCCGACACTCCCAGTCAAACTCCGGCTTACTAAGTAGTACCGGCTCGCCTTTAATGGTCCACGGGTTTTCTAGTTCGGCCAGGTAGAGATTGGAGTTACCGGTGATGTCCGGTGATTTTTGCGCCCAGAGATACCACTGTTTGCCCTGGTGCTGAAAAGTGGTGGCATCCAGACAGAAGGTATCAAACGGCGTCTTGACCTGTCCTTTCTCTACCCATGTGCCGGTTAACGGATCGGCATCGCTACATTCCAGCGCGAACATGCGGTGCTGGAACATTCCCAGCTTATCAAGCGCCTGAGTGTGCGCTGCGGCGAAGTAGATGTACCATTTGCCGTTGATAGCGTGCAGCTCGGGAGCCCAGATGAGGTTGCTCATCGGCCCGGTCTCTGGTTTGCGCCAGACAACGACAGGCGTCGCCGTTCGCAGCCCATCCAGACTATCGGCGCGGCGAATCTCCAGTCGGTCATATTCCGGTACGGAGGCAATAAAGTAATACTCTCCCTGATGGCGCAGGATAAAAGGGTCTGCGCGCTGCTCAATAAAGGGATTCGGCCAATTCTTCATCAGGCTTTCCTTACGTGTTCGGTCGTTTTCAATTCTTGCTGGTATTCATTCAGTTCGCGATAGTTAGTGCGGCGTTTTTCCAGATCTTCCTGAATCTGTTTCATCAGCGTACGGTCGACTTTCAGCAGGCGTACAACGCCCGCAGTGATGAGATAACCTACGCCTGGAATAACGGTAAACAGCAGCATAATTCCGTTGATTGTGGTGTCACTCTGCGCTTTTGCACCGGCATCATAACCGTACCAGGAGAGCAGGAAGCCGACCATTGCGCCCGCGACGGCCAGGCCCACTTTCAGGAAGAACAGGTTCCCGGAGAAGCTGATACCGGTAATACGTTTACCCGTTTTCCACTCGCCGTAGTCGTCCACGTCCGCCATCAGCGACCAGTGCAGCGGGGAGGGGATCTGGTGCAGCACGTTCAGCAGGAAGTAGAGCACCACAATCAACATGGTGGCGTGTGGGTCGAAGAAGTAGAACGCGATGGAGAAAATTGCCAGCGCGATGTTAGTCCAGAAGAAGACCTGCAGTTTGCACCAGCGGTCGGTCAGGACTTTTGCCAGCATGCTGCCGATCATCATGCCCACGACGCCAAGGCTAATGAAGATAGTGGCGAAGTGGGTGCTTTCACCCATGACCCAGGTAACGTAGTACATAGTTGCGGCCATGCGAATGAAGCCCGGGCAGACGTTGCACAGCGTCAGCAGCAGAATGCGAACCCACTGGTCGTTTTTCCAGACGTCTTTTAAATCTTGCTTCAGTTCATCGTTGGTCTGTACCGCCGGGCGTACGCGTTCACGCACGGTGGCAAAGCAGAACAGGAACATGCACATGCCGATGAATGCCAGAACGGTCATCGCCATCTGGTAGCCTTTGGCTTTATCCGCGCCACCGAACCAGTCGGCCATTGGCAGCAGAGTCAGCGACAGCAGCAGGGTGGCAATGCCGACCAGCACGAAGCGGTAGGATTGGCAGGCCACGCGCTCTTTCGGGTCGTTGGTGATAACGCTACCGAGCGAGCAGTAAGGGATGTTGATGGCGGTATAGGTGATCGAGAGCAGGAAATAGGTGACAAAGGCATAGATAACTTTGCTGCTATAGCTCCATTCTGGCGTGGTGAACATCAGCACGCTGAACAGCGCATAGGGGAAGGCTATCCACAGCAGCCATGGACGAAAGCGACCGTATTTACTGCGCGTACGGTCGGCCATTGCGCCCATAATTGGGTCGGTGACGGCATCGATCACGCGAATAGACAGTAACAACACGCCGACCAATGCCGGGGCCAAACCAAAAATATCGGTATAAAAGTAGTTAACGAACAGCATGATAGCGCCGAAGATGATGTTACATCCCGCGTCACCCATGCCATAACCAATCTTCTCTTTAACTGACAGTTTACTTGAGTTCATCGCCAGATCTCTCTTGAGGTGTATGGAGAAGATTATTGGCTGCGGAAGAGATATATGCGTAGCAGGATAACGTTGTTGATATGGATAATATTGCTGCGCGGAGGAAAGTGTGAAGCAGGTAACATCAAGGAAGAAGGCCTCTCCGTATGGAGAGGCCTGTGCATAATTGAGTCGCCCGGACGAGGTGCGATAGCGCGACTGCGGGGTCGTCCCGGCGTCACTTCGTTCGGCCGGGCTACCGCGAGTATCAGGCTTTTGCGGTTTTGGCGCTTTTCTGTTTAAACATAAAGCCGATGCCCAGAATGATGATCCACACCGGAATCAGCCATACCGAGATAGCCATACCCGGAGTCATCACCATGATGACCAGAACGGCGGCCATGAAGATCAGGCAAATCCAGTTCCCTAACGGATAGAACAGCGCCGGGAAACGAGTGGTCACGCCCTGCTGCTGTTTGGCTTTACGGAACTTCATGTGGGCCAGGCTAATCATCGCCCAGTTAATGACCAGCGCGGAGACGACCAGCGCCATCAGCAGGCCGAACGCGGACTCTGGTGCCAGGTAGTTGATCAAGACGCACAGGGCGGTGACAACGGCGGAAACCAGAATGGTGTTCACCGGTACGCCACGTTTATCCACGCTCAGCAGCGCTTTCGGGGCGTTACCCTGCTGCGCCAGGCCGAACAGCATGCGGCTGTTGCAGTATACGCAGCTGTTGTACACGGACAGCGCTGCGGCCAGCACCACGATGTTCAGGGCATTCGCCACGAACGAGTCACCCAGTTCATGGAAGATAAGCACGAACGGACTGACGTCGGCGGTGACGCGGGTCCACGGCATCAGAGAGAGCAGCACCGCCAGTGAGCCCACATAGAAAATCAGAATACGGTAGATAACCTGGTTGGTGGCTTTTGGAATGCTCTGCTCTGGGTTATCCGCTTCTGCTGCGGTAATGCCGACCAGCTCAAGTCCGCCGAAGGAGAACATGATGATTGCCATCATCATCACCAGCCCCATCCAGCCGTGAGGCAGGAAGCCGCCCTGTTCCCACAGGTTGCGTACGGTAGCCTGCGGGCCTGCGGTGCCGCTAAACAGCAGCCACGCGCCGAACAGGATCATGGCGATAACGGCAACCACTTTAATAATGGCGAACCAGAACTCCATCTCACCGAACACTTTTACATTGCTCAGGTTGATGAGGTTGATAGCAATAAAGAAGACCGCCGCCGATACCCAGGTTGGGATCTCAGGCCACCAGAACTGGATGTATTTCCCCACGGCGGTCAGTTCCGCCATGGCAACCAGTACGTACAGCACCCAGTAGTTCCAGCCCGATGCGAAACCGGCGAAATTGCCCCAGTATTTATAGGCAAAGTGGCTGAATGAGCCGGCGACCGGCTCTTCAACCACCATTTCGCCAAGCTGGCGCATGATCATAAAAGCAATAAAGCCCGCGATAGCGTAACCCAGAATAATACCTGGACCCGCCGATTGGATAACGGAGGCGCTGCCGAGAAACAGGCCTGTGCCGATAGCGCCGCCCAGAGCGATCAGCTGTATATGGCGGTTCTTAAGGCCGCGCTTGAGCTGTGTGCCTTGCTGTTGACCTTCCATTGTGAAACCTCGTGTGTGGTTATTATTGTGACGCTGTTTGCGTATGTACTTAAGAAATTCCGTTTTCTGTATTGTTATGTTTACGAAAAGCATTTCTTAAAAAGAGGTAAGGCTCTTTCGTCATCAGCAGAATAGTGGTAAGCGCGGCGGAATGCACCTGCTTTATGAAGGGATGATGACGGGTTGGATAAAAAGCCGACAGCTGTCACGATGGCCTGCAAGTATTACATCGACTACTTTATGAGTATTTATTGTATTTTAATGAATTAATATTCATTTATTGGTTTATTGAAACGGTTCAGTTTGCGTATTTTTGTTTTTATTTAGTTAACTGTACTTCTTTATGGGTAAAGTTATTTTTTGTGCAAAGTTACATTTCTGAAACATCATTTCTGTAATGTTGTTAAAAAGTGCCGGGTTTACTGATTTCAATCAAAACCTGTATGGACATAAGGTGAATACTTTGTTACTTTAGCGCTACGAACTTGAAATTGGTAAGACCAATTGACTCCGGGCTAATGGCAGAGACAGGGAACAATGGCCTACAGCAAAATCCGCCAACCAAAACTATCCGATGTGATTGAGCAGCAGTTGGAGTTTTTGATCCTTGAGGGGACATTACGCCCCGGCGAAAAACTTCCACCTGAACGTGAACTGGCGAAACAGTTCGACGTTTCTCGCCCTTCGCTGCGTGAGGCTATCCAGCGCCTCGAAGCCAAAGGGCTCCTGCTTCGTCGCCAGGGCGGCGGGACTTTTGTTCAAAGCAGCCTATGGCAGAGCTTCAGCGACCCGCTGGTTGAGCTTCTGTCCGATCACCCTGAATCCCAATTTGATCTGCTTGAGACCCGTCACGCGCTTGAAGGTATCGCGGCTTATTACGCGGCACTGCGCAGCACTGATGAAGATCGCGTACGCATTCGCGAGCTGCATCAGGCCATCGAACGGGCTCAGCAGTCGGGCGACCTCGACGCTGAATCTGACGCCGTCGTCCAGTATCAAATTGCGGTCACCGAAGCCGCCCACAACGTAGTACTGCTGCATCTGCTACGGTGTATGGAGCCTATGCTGGCGCAAAACGTTCGCCAGAACTTTGAGTTGCTATATGCCCGTCGGGAGATGCTCCCACTGGTCAGCGACCACCGTACAAGCATCTTTGAAGCGATCATGGCAGGCGAGCCCGAGCAGGCGCGTGAAGCATCACACCGCCACCTGGCCTTCATCGAAGAGATTTTGCTGGATAGAAGCCGTGAACAGAGCCGCCGTGAGCGCTCGTTACGTCGTCTCCAGCAGCGAAAGGATTAATATTTTTTCCGGCAGTCGTTCGACCGGGAAATGTGGAAATGCGCCATTAGCGCGCGGCAACTAAACGCAGAACCTGTCTTATTGTGCTTTCCTACGAAAACACAATGGGACAGGTTCCAGACAAATCAACGTACTAGATAGATAAGGAATAACCCATGTCAGAACGTTTACTCAATGACGTGGATCCGATCGAAACTCGCGACTGGCAACAGGCGATCGAATCGGTCATCCGTGAAGAAGGTGTTGAGCGTGCTCAGTATCTTATCGACCAACTGCTTTCTGAAGCCCGCAAAGGTGGCGTTCAGGTAGCTGCGGGTGCAGGTGCTAGCGGTTACGTCAACACTATTGCCGTTGAAGATGAACCGGAATACCCGGGTAATCTGGAGCTGGAGCGTCGTATTCGTTCTGCTATCCGCTGGAACGCCATCATGACCGTGCTGCGTGCGTCTAAAAAAGACCTCGAGCTGGGCGGCCACATGGCTTCCTTCCAGTCTTCTGCGACCTTCTACGAAGTGTGCTTCAACCACTTCTTCCGTGCGCGCAACGAGCAGGATGGCGGCGATCTGGTTTACTTCCAGGGTCACATCTCTCCGGGCGTCTACGCACGTGCGTTCCTGGAAGGCCGTCTGACCGAAGAGCAGATGAACAACTTCCGTCAGGAAGTTCACGGTAAAGGTCTGTCTTCTTACCCGCACCCGAAACTGATGCCAACCTTCTGGCAGTTCCCGACCGTATCTATGGGTCTGGGTCCTATCGGTGCTATCTACCAGGCTAAATTCCTGAAATATCTGGAACACCGTGGTCTGAAAGACACCTCCAAACAAACCGTTTACGCCTTCCTGGGCGACGGCGAGATGGATGAGCCAGAATCTAAGGGTGCTATCACCATCGCGACCCGTGAAAAACTGGACAACCTGGTCTTCGTTATCAACTGTAACCTGCAGCGCCTTGATGGCCCGGTTACCGGTAATGGCAAAATCATTAACGAACTGGAAGGTATCTTCGCGGGTGCTGGCTGGAACGTTATCAAGGTTATCTGGGGCGGTCGTTGGGATGAGCTGCTGCGTAAAGACACCAGCGGTAAACTGATCCAGCTGATGAACGAAACCGTTGACGGCGACTACCAGACCTTCAAATCCAAAGACGGCGCTTACGTACGTGAGCACTTCTTCGGTAAATATCCAGAAACCGCAGCGCTGGTTGCCGACTGGACTGACGAGCAGATCTGGGCCCTGAACCGTGGTGGTCACGATCCGAAGAAAGTCTACGCTGCACTGAAAAAAGCGCAGGAAACCAAAGGCAAAGCAACCGTAATCCTCGCCCATACCATTAAAGGTTACGGCATGGGTGACACCGCTGAAGGTAAAAACATCGCTCACCAGGTTAAGAAAATGAACATGGACGGCGTGCGCTATATCCGCGACCGTTTCAACGTTCCTGTTACCGACGAGCAGGTTGAAAAACTGTCTTACATTACCTTCCCAGAAGGTTCTGAAGAACACACCTATCTGCACGCCCAGCGTGAAAAACTGCACGGCTACCTGCCAAGCCGTCAGCCTAACTTCGATGAGAAGCTGGAGCTGCCGACCCTGGAAGATTTCGGCCCGCTGCTGGAAGAGCAGAACAAAGAGATCTCTACCACTATCGCGTTCGTACGTGCTCTGAACGTGATGCTGAAGAACAAATCCATCAAAGACCGCCTCGTGCCGATCATCGCCGATGAAGCGCGTACCTTTGGTATGGAAGGTCTGTTCCGTCAGATTGGTATCTACAGCCCGAACGGTCAGCAGTACACCCCGCAGGACCGCGAGCAGGTTGCATACTACAAAGAAGACGAGAAAGGCCAGATTCTGCAGGAAGGTATCAACGAACTGGGTGCTGGCGCATCCTGGCTGGCGGCTGCGACCTCTTACAGCACCAACAACCTGCCGATGATTCCGTTCTACATCTACTACTCCATGTTCGGGTTCCAGCGTATCGGTGACCTGTGCTGGCAGGCTGGCGACCAGCAGGCTCGCGGCTTCCTGGTAGGTGGTACTTCCGGTCGTACGACGCTGAACGGTGAAGGTCTGCAGCACGAAGATGGTCACAGCCATATTCAGTCTCTGACTATCCCGAACTGTATCTCTTACGATCCATCTTACGCGTACGAAGTGGCGGTCATCATGCACGATGGTCTGGAGCGCATGTACGGTGAGAAACAAGAGAACGTTTACTACTACATCACCACGCTGAACGAAAACTACCACATGCCGGCAATGCCAGCAGGTGCCGAGGAAGGTATCCGTAAAGGTATCTACAAACTCGAAACCATCGAAGGTAGCAAAGGTAAAGTTCAGCTGCTGGGCTCCGGTTCTATCCTGCGTCACGTACGTGAAGCAGCGCAGATCCTGGCGAATGACTACGGCGTTGGCTCCGATGTGTACAGCGTAACTTCCTTCACTGAACTGGCGCGTGATGGTCAGGACTGTGAGCGTTGGAACATGCTGCACCCAATGGAAACCCCACGCGTGCCTTACATCGCTCAGGTGATGAACGACGCGCCAGCGGTAGCCTCCACCGACTATATGAAACTGTTTGCTGAGCAGGTTCGTACTTATGTACCGGCTGATGATTACCGCGTACTGGGTACCGACGGCTTTGGCCGCTCAGACAGCCGTGAAAACCTGCGTCACCACTTCGAAGTTGATGCTTCTTACGTGGTAGTAGCGGCACTGGGCGAACTGGCTAAACGTGGCGAAATCGATAAGAAAGTGGTTGCGGAAGCAATTACCAAATTCAACATCGATGCAGAAAAAGTTAACCCGCGTCTGGCGTAAGAGGTAAAAGAATAATGGCTATCGAAATCAATGTACCGGACATCGGGGCTGATGAAGTTGAAATCACCGAGATCCTGGTCAAAGTAGGCGACAAAGTTGAAGCTGAACAGTCGCTGATCACCGTAGAAGGCGACAAAGCCTCTATGGAAGTTCCGTCTCCTCAGGCTGGCATCGTTAAAGAGATCAAAGTCTCTGTTGGCGACAAAACTGAGACCGGCAAACTGATCATGATTTTCGATTCCGCCGACGGTGCAGCAGCAGCTGCACCTGCTAAGGCAGAAGAGAAGAAAGAAGCGGCTCCAGCGGCAGCACCTGCTGCTGCAGCGGCAAAAGACGTACACGTTCCAGACATCGGCGGTGACGAAGTTGAAGTGACCGAGATTC
>NZ_JMPL01000020.1 GCF_000735365.1 Kluyvera ascorbata ATCC 33433
GGCTTTCCGCCATCACACGGCCGGGATAATCAATCAGCCCCATAATCGCCAGCGAGCTAACGGATTTACCCGAACCAGATTCGCCGACGATGCCGACAACCTCGCCCTGATTTACGCTGTAGCTCACGCGGTCTACGGCTTTGAACGGTGTGCCTTCGTCGCCGAAGTGCACCGATAATTTATCTACATTTAATAACGCCATCTCGGTCCCCTTACTGCTTCAGTTTGGGATCGAGCGCGTCACGCAGACCGTCACCCATCAGGTTAAACGCCAGTACCGTCAGCAAAATTGCCAGCCCAGGGAAGGTCACGACCCACCAGGCGCTTTGCGCAAATTGCAGCACGTCAGAGAGCATGGTGCCCCACTCCGGCGTAGGCGGCTGTGCGCCCATCCCCAGGAAGCCGAGGGCAGCCATATCGAGAATGGCGTTAGAGAAACCGAGCGAGGCCTGAACAATCAGCGGCGCAAGGCAGTTTGGGAAAATGTTGACGAACATCTGGCGCATCGCCCCGGCACCCGCCACGCGAGAAGCGGTCACGTAGTCGCGGTTAACCTCCACCAGCACAGCGGCGCGGGTTAAACGGACGTAGTGCGGCAAGGCGACAAAGGTCAGCGCCAGCGCGGCGTTACCAATTGATGGGCCGAAGATAGCTACCAGCACCAGCGCCAGCAGCAGGCTCGGCAGTGCCAGCATGATGTCGACGACGCGCATAATGATGTTATCGACGAGGCCGCCGAAGTAGCCAGCAACCAGCCCCAGCACCACCCCCATAATCAGCGACAGCACGACCACCAGGCAGCCCACCAGCAGCGACAGGCGAGCTCCGTACATCAGACGGGACAGCACGTCGCGGCCCACGTCATCGGTACCAAACAGATGCGCCCATGTACCGCCTTCCTGCCACGCCGGTGGTGCCAGCAGCGTATCGCGGAACTGGTCTGCCGGGTTATACGGCGCGAGCCAGTTCGCGAAGATCGCGATAACCAGTACGATAACCACGTAAACCAGGCCGACAACCGCGCCTTTGTTACGCTTAAAGTAGTGCCAGAATTCCTGGAATGGGGTCATTGGCACCGGTGCGGACACCGTTTTGTTTTCAGTTACTTGTGTCATGATGGCCCCTTACTTCTTATGCCGAATACGCGGGTTCACCACGCCGTACAGCAGGTCAACCAGCAGGTTGACGAGAATAATCATCGTCGCGACCAGCAGCACCCCACCCTGCACCACCGGATAGTCACGGCGTTGCAGCGCGTCAATCAGCCAGCGGCCCAGACCCGGCCAGGAGAAGATGGTTTCCGTCAGAATTGCACCTGCCAGCAGCGTACCCACCTGCAGGCCGATAACGGTCACCACCGGCAGCATGGCGTTACGCAGGGCATGAACGATGATCACGCGCATGCGGGTTAAGCCCTTGGCACGCGCGGTACGGATATAGTCTTCGCCCAGCACTTCCAGCATGGAAGAACGAGTCATACGCACGATAACCGCTAAAGGAATGGTCCCGAGCACGATAGCAGGCAGAATCATGTGCGCCAGCGCATCGATAAAGTTGCCCGGGTCACCCCAGATGGCGGTATCAATCAGCATAAAGCCGGTCAGCGGGTTGGAGTCATCAAGGAACACCATGTCGCTGACGCGTCCGGAGACCGGCGTCAGGTTCCAGTGCACCGAAACCAGCATGATCAGCATCATGCCCCACCAGAAAATCGGCATGGAGTAGCCGGTCAGCGCCAGGCCAACAGCGGTGTGATCGAAGATGGAACCGCGCTTAACCGCGGCCAGCACGCCCACCGGGATACCCACGGCGACGGCGAAAATCATGGCGCAGATACCGAGTTCCAGCGTCGCTTTAAAGCGCGGCACGAACTCATCCCACACCGGGAGTCGGCTTTTCAATGAAATGCCTAAGTCACCGTGCAATACGCCCCAGATATAGTGGAGGTACTGTTGCCACATCGGCTTATCCAGGCCGAGTTCGGCCAGAAGCTGGGCATGGCGCTCAGGGGAAATACCACGCTCGCCCGCCATAATCATCACCGGATCGCCGGGGATCATATGCACGAAGGCAAACGTGAGGAGGGTGATACCGATAAACGTCGGGATCACCAGACCCAATCGTTTGAGGATGAACTGCAACATAACCCTGATTCTCTCTAATGACGGCCCGCCTGGTCACAGGTCGTCTGTATTGCTCACAAATCTGCCGCCTTTCTTAAACGCGAGAGGCGCAGATACGGCGCAGCTTCCCACCCCAAGGGGGGCAGGAAGCGTTGCGCTGCCGGTTAAGGCATCGTCTTTATTATTCGATAGATACGTTGTCGAAGTGGTGCTTACCTAATGGATCAACCACATAGCCTTTGACTTCTTTACGCACCGGCTCGTATACGGTGGAGTGAGCGATGATCAGCGCTGGAGCCTGATCGTGCATCACCACCTGAGCCTGTTTGTACAGCTCAATGCGTTTGTTGTGGTCGTCGGTTGCACGTGCCGGTTGAATCAGATCTTCAAACGGCTTGTAGCACCAGCGAGAGTAGTTAGAACCGTCTTTTGCCGCCGCGCAGCTGAACAGCGTCGCGAAGAAGTTATCCGGATCCCCATTGTCGCCGGTCCAGCCCATCATGACCGCCTGGTGCTCGCCCGCTTTCGCGCGCTTGAGGTATTCGCCCCACTCGTAGGTCACGATTTTGGCCTGTACGCCGATTTTCGCCCAGTCAGCCTGAATCATCTCAGCCATACGGCGAGCGTTCGGGTTGTACGGACGCTGTACCGGCATCGCCCACAGCTCAACGGTGAAGCCTTTATCCTGGCCCGCTTCTTTCAGCAGCGCCTTAGCTTTTTCCGGATCGTAGCTGTAGTCTTTGACGTCGTCGTTATAGCCCCACATGGTTGGCGGGATCAGGTTCTTAGCAGCAACGCCTGCACCCTGATAAACGGCTTTGATGATCGCTTCTTTGTTGACCGCGTAGGTCAGCGCCTGACGTACTTTCACGTCATCAAACGGTTTTTTCTCGGTGTTGAAGGAGAGGTAGCCAACGTTCAGGCCTGCCTGTTCCATCAGGTTGATGTTCTTGTCTTCTTTCATGCGCGCGATGTCAGCTGGGTTCGGGTACGGCATGACCTGGCACTCGTTCTTCTGCAGCTTGGCGTAACGTACGGAAGCGTCAGGCGTGATGGAGAAGACCAGACGATCGATCTGCGGCTTGGTGCCCCAGTAGCCCGGGAACGCTTTGTACAGAATACGAGAGTCTTTCTGATACTGAACCAGCTGGAATGGACCGGTACCGATTGGGTTCAGGTCAACTTTCTCCGGCGTGCCGGCTTTCAGCATGTTGTCAGCATATTCTTTTGACAGAATAGACGCGAAGTCCATCGCCAGGTCAGCCAGGAACGGCGCTTCTGGGCGAGTCAGTACGAACTGAACGGTATTATCGTCGACTTTTTTCACTTCGCTAATCAGGTCTTGCAGGCCCATGCCTTCAAAGTATTCATAGCTGCCGCCAGAGACTTTGTGGTACGGGTTCTGCGCGTTTTTCTGACGATCGAAGGAGAAGACGATATCGTCGGCGTTCACGTCACGCGTTGGTTTGAAGTCTTTATTGTCCTGCCACTTCACGCCCTGACGCAGGTGGAAGGTGTAGGTTTTGCCGTCCGGACTGATGTCCCATTTCTCAGCCAGACCCGGGACGATTTCCGTGGTACCAGTTTTGAATTCAACCAGACGGTTATAGATAGGTACGGAGCTGGCATCATAGGTGGTACCAGACGTAAAGAGCTGTGGGTTAAAGCCTTCCGGCGAGCCTTCTGAACAATAAACCAGGGTTTTTGCCTGTACGCTGGCTGCAACGGTCATAGCGACCAGGCTGAGACCCAGCTTCAGCATCCCTGACTTCTTCAAGGAAATACTCATTATTCTGCTCCAATGTGATTATGTGTTGTTTTTACCCTTTGCATTGGGTTACACCGCCTGACCTTATTTATTTTTGAACCGGCTGGGTCGATGCATTTAGAGGCGAGGGATTCCTTTCACTGGAACATCTGAGTTGCAGTGCGGATTCTCCATGAAATGCCCCTCATGCCCTACAATCTGTCAACAGAATGTGAAAACGTCAATACAGTTATCCGGGATTTGTATTGAAGGTGAGAATGGATGGGCAAAGATTAAAAAAACCCCGAAGCACTATTTTCAGCAGAGAAATTTATGCTATGGGCAAGAAGGCAGAGTAATCCACTTAATAATTTGCAACATTCAGCGATTAACAATTAGCCATTATGTGAAAAATTTATTTCGATATGATGATAATCTGAGCGATTAATGCCGCGAACGTTAAAACGCACAGCGGAAAATGCTGAGCTTAGCCATAAGCAGCGAAAAAAAAGATTCGTCTATGCATACGAAAATACAATGGAATATGTCACAAAATTGTGAACAGGCAGGGGAAGCGTTTGTGTTGCCGGATGGCGGCGTAAACGCCTTATCCGGCCTACAATCGCAGAACGTGTAGCCCGGCCAAGCGAAGCGCCGCCGGGGCTTCCTCGGAGTCAATGTAAACGCCGCGTCCAAGCTACCAGGTGCTATAAACGCAAAAAGCCTGCTTATTCAGCAGGCTTTCCAATCTGGTCGGTGATAGAGGATTTGAACCTCCGACCCCTTCGTCCCGAACGAAGTGCGCTACCAGGCTGCGCCAATCACCGTACGCCGCAGATCTTACTGCTGCGTTTTTGGGTCGTCAATCCCTTATTAAACCCATGCCTTTTGTTCGGTGAAGAACTCATCACTGCGCCGTTTTCTTGCTTTCAGGCACGTGGCACCAGTTGTTGAATTCATTAATACCGCCATCTGGCGAGGTATAACCCAGACAACCCATAATCGTGTCGTACAGCTCCACGTGACGCTTCGGCTGCTTCATCTCCGCCTGCTGTTGCAGGTAAGCAAACGACTTCGCGTGGTCCGGATTCTGCAGATATTTATCCGACATCCAGACCATCATCGGCACGCGGAACTGCTCTGGCGGCGCCATCATACGCGGCGTACCGTGCAAACGCTCATGATCGTTAATCGACTCACCGTGGTCCGCGGCAAAGAAGACAATCGCCTTCTTATCGCGCAGTTGGTCGAACACGTTCACCAGGAAGTGATCGACATAAGTAATGGAGTTGTCGTAGGAGTTAATCAGCTCCGCCTTACTGCACTTATCGTCCACATTCACGCACTCAGGCTTCCACTGCGCAAAATTGCGCGGGTAGCGCTGGGTATAGTTAAAGTGCGAACCTTTGGTATGAATGATAATAAGGTGCTTACCTTTATCGCTCTGACGCGCCAGCACGTTTTGCAGCTCATCGGCCAGCAGCATGTCGTCCACGCTCTTACCCCGGTTACGCGGCTCTGCGCCAATCTGCTCACGATAGGCGATGTTGTTCGCCATCGTATTGCTGTAGAACCACAGCTCGCTTTGCATCGCCAGTAGATCGCCGGTAAAGCCCAACTGATGCAGCACCGCAAAGACGTTCTGCTCTTTCAGCGTACGCTGCGGGTTATCGCTTGCGCCGCCCTGGCGGACAAACATACAGCGCAGCGAAAGCTTGGTGGCGGTATCGCAGGAGTAGCCGCGGAACGCGACCAGATTCTTCTCTTTTGCCAGCCCCGGCGTGGTATTCCGCTCGTAGCCGAACAGGCCCATGTGATCCCAGCGCGTCGTTTCGCCGATGATAAACACCATGTAGGTGTCATCGATATCCTTTGGTGCTACATAGGTGAATTTCTTCGACGGGTCGAATAGCTCGCGGGTATCCGTTGATTCATCAATCTGTGTCCAGCCATAAAGACCCAGTGCCGCCACCCAGTTACTCGGCAGGTAAGAGTTCGCCAGAACGCCGCCATAGCTCGGCAGATCCACCTGCGACAGCCGCTCGGTCTCCTTCAGATGGATCTCCATCAGACGAATTGGTCCCCAGACCAACAGCGCTGACAGCAGCACCACCGCGATGCCGCGAATACGCTGCCCCGGCGTACGCAGCTGATAAAGCAGCGTATCACGTGCCTGGTTAATCCAGATAAACGCCAGCGGTACGATGCTGGTTAGCACCAGCCAACTGATAAAGTGCCAGCCCACCACCTCTTTCGACAGATCGACATCCGTGGTCATGACCGAAGCCACAATGCCATAGCCAATCACCACGTTCAGATTGGTCATGTAATAGCTGGCACCGGCAGAAATCAGCACCACCAGCGTTGCCAGCACCTTCCACAACCGGCGCCCACCAAGAGAGAGCACACGGAATAAGAAGAAGCTCACCAGCAGCGTACCGACCAGCTCAATAACAATGAACAGACCTTTCTCGAAACTGAAGTCCTGCAGATACCCCTCAAACCGACGGGACAATACGGAGAAATTCATAAACCAGCCGATGTAGACCGCCAGCAGGAGACTCAGCGTCTGCTGGGACATCGCTTTTATATATCGCATTCAAAAAAACCCAGAAAAAAGGGAAACAGAAAAACTGGTGCCAAATCACACTATCTATGGACCAATTAATATAAGCGTCATGCCAATACAGGCATCACATGCAAGCGCGGTAAGTAGACAACAAGAAAGGGGAAAAGTATGCGGTGAGAATGTGATCTGACCAAATATTTACAATATATTTGGTCAGAATCGACTTAGGAGGAAAGGTAATAATTAAGCGTGAGCTTCTTGCATAATTTCTGTTTTTGGCTGGCGAATCGTTGTAGACAGTGCCAGAGAGAGAATCAGCAGGGCGAAGATAACGCAGAATGTGATGTAGAACCCACCGAACATTGATGCAATCAGGGAACCACAGATGCTGCCGATACCGAAGCCAAGGTAAATCACGCCGTAGTTTTTTGCCAGGTTGTTCAGACCGAAGAATTCACTGACCAGCGATGGGAAGACGGTGATGGTACCACCGAAGTTAAAGGCGACGCAGGCAATAGCCGCAAAGAAGGTCACTTCATTCAGCGGCGCGAACAGCAGCGCTGCCATCCCCACCAGAGAGATAACCTGACCAATGGTGATAACGCGGATACGGGCAATTTTGTCAGACAGAATACCCAGCACCAGACGACCACTCAGGTTAGCAATGGAGATAACCGTTACCGCATTCGCGGCAGTGGCCAGATCCAGATGCACCATACCCTGAGCAATATCTTTTGCGACACCGATGACGTACAGGCCGCTCATACAGGCGGTCAGGAACATCACTGCCAGCATCCAGTACTGCGGTTTGCGCATGGATTCTGCCAGCGTGAAATCATTCGCCACAACGCCGTTGGTGGTGGACACTGGCTGATTCGGTGCGTCTTTCATCAGCATAGAACCGAAGACAATCATCACCAGTACGATAGCGCCCCAGATCATAAAGGTTTTTTCCAGCCCAACGGTTGCCAGCAGCTGGCTATCGATGAATTTGAAACCAAGGCTACCTAAACCATATGAACCGATGGAGAATGCAGAAATCAGGCCTTTACGCTCCGGGAACCACTTCACGCAGTTGGAAAGCGTCAGTAAATAACCCGCACCGTCCGCCAGGCCGACAATCACGCCAGCGCTCAGCCACAGCATCATCAGATTGTTAGCGTGTGCGGTCAGGAAGAAGCCGATACCCAGCAGGATCCCAGACGCCATGGTGACGCGTTTAACGCCAAAGCGTTCCTGTAATTTACCGGCAACGGAAGAAGAAAGTGCCAGGCCCAGACTTAACAGACCAAAGGAGAACGCCACCTGACTAACGGATGCATCCAGCTTGGTGGACAATGCGCTGTTGAACAGGCTCCAGGTATAAACAGAACCTAATGCGAATTGAGTAATGATGGTGCCGAACAATGTCAGCCAGCGGGTATGATTTTTAGTTGCAGCGTTCATGATGATGATGCCTTCTTAAATTAACTGCTGCCAACGATAACGAAGTTAGCATTTTCGCGGGTTTTAAAAGGCATGAACTGCATTCAGGACGGAATGAAATGCATCAGCGGCGGCATGAATGGCATTGCCAAATCATCACCTGCCGCTGGGTTTCGTCAGATAAACATCGTAGATCAGAAGCGCGCGCTCACGCCCATCATGTAGGAGTAGTTCGTTCCGGCAGACATGTTATCGGCCTGAGAAAGTGCGGCATAGGCAGCCAGATGTGAATTAAGCAACATATCTGCCCCCAAAGTCACATCAACCCAATTGCCGTCCTGAGCTGAGGTTGGCGTGCGGTTTAGTCCGGACTGCGCCTTCCACTGGTTCTCACCAAACTGCTGGTTGTAGCTTACCTGTGCCCAAGGGCGGATCCCTTGCCACGGATGTGAATCAACGCGCCAGCCCAGCGTACTTACGCTCGCATGCCACAGCGCATCGCTTTGCGAAACGCTATTCACCGTGTCGCCAAATTCGTTCCACATAAAGCCCGGCGAGCCGTCGTAGTGCCAGGTGGCGACAGGCCCCATGGTCATACTTTCCGTCAACGGAAAATTCCAGCCGATGCTCATGGTTTTAGTGGCGTCCTGCGGGCTGTTATCCGGGAGGCTCGTATTAAGCCCGGCGCCCGCTTGCAACGCATCAATACGCTCTGCAAGAATGTCATCGTAGCGCGGTTGGTGATCGCTATCCCATGTATAGCGCTCGGTAGTATTACTTTGCGCATCAGACACGATATATTCCTGTTGCCAGGCATTCGCATGTGGGGAAAGTAACATCCACGCGTAACACGATGCCGGCACGACACATCGCCAGAAGCCAGTGCATTTCTTATTATTCATTAATTGACTCCACTAAAGAGCCAGATTCGGCAATTATTGTTATGTTTTTAGGGAAAAAAATCCCTGTAATAACTATTACTGTTTTCTTATCAGCGTCAAGCGAAGTGCAGGGTTTTATTGCCAGGCGTGACCCATCAACAAAAACAGGGAGAATCAAATGCAACGCTGCGGTTGGGTAAGTCAGGATCCACTTTACATCGCGTATCACGATACCGAATGGGGTGTCCCCCAAAGAAATAACCAGGCTCTGTTTGAGATGATCTGCCTCGAGGGTCAACAAGCAGGGCTTTCCTGGATAACCGTGCTGAAAAAACGCGAAAATTATCGCCATGCCTTTCATCACTTCGATCCGGTTAAGGTCGCGGCGATGAGCGAAGACGACGTTGAGCGACTGGTACTGGACGCCGGTATCATCCGTCACCGGGGTAAAATTCAGGCCATTATCGGTAACGCCCGCGCGTTTCTGGCAATGGAGGCCAACGGCGAATCGTTTAGCGATTTTGTCTGGTCGTTTGTCGATGGCGTACCCATTGTCACCCAGGCCGCCGCACTCGGGGAAATTCCTACCTCTACGCCCGCGTCAGACGCATTATCTAAAGCGCTGAAAAAACGCGGCTTTAAGTTTGTTGGCACCACAATTTGTTATTCCTTCATGCAGGCCTGTGGGCTGGTCAATGACCACGTCACCCACTGCTTCTGCTATCCAGGAGTTCAGCATGATAAGAAAATGGAACACTAACCAGTTCGAGCCGTTGCTGGGGCTCTGGCTGGAAAGCACCACCTATGCGCATCCGTTTATCGCCGAGCAATACTGGCAAGAGAGCCTGCCCATCGTGCGCGACACCTACCTCCCCGCCGCCGAAACCTGGGTCTGGGAGGACGAACAACGGCTACAGGGCTTTGTCAGCGTGATTGACACGCGCTTCGTTGGCGCGCTGTTTGTCGCCCCGAATCAGCTTCATCAGGGGATTGGCAGTGCGCTGCTCAGCATGGCGAAGCAGCATTTTTCCGACCTCAGCCTGGAGGTCTACCAGAAGAACTGCCGGGCGGTGAATTTCTACCACGCGCAGGGTTTTCGTATTGAAGACAGCGCGTGGCAGGACGAGACCCGGCATCCTACCTGGATTATGCGTTGGCAGGCGGATTAAACGCCGTTAGCATTAGCGACGGGCCGGTGTATTTTTCAATCCAGGCCAGCGCCGTGTTTCCCGCACACCCGTTCCCCAGCCGCGAGCTGGGGATATCTTTGGTCAGCACATTCACCGCCCCATTTTTGCAGATACCGTTCGCCTCGAGGTCTAAATCTGGCCACGCCCCTTCGTGCAGACAGATAACGCCGGGCTTGATGTCTTCACTCACCACCGCTCCCGCCAACACCTGCCCACGATGGTTCCAGACCCGCACCAGATCGCCATCCTGAATCTGCCGCGCCTTCGCATCCTGCGGATGCAGCGTTAACGGCTCACGCCCGGCGACCGCATAGCGTTCACGCAGCGTCGTATGGTTGAGCTGGCTGTGCAGGCGATGCGCGGGATGGGCAGAAAGCAGTTGAAGCTGTTCCGGCTCCGCGTTACCGTGCCATTCATCAGGCTCCAGCCACATCGGGTGCGGCGGACAGTCGGGATACTGGAAGCTGGCAATACGCTCAGAGTAAATCTCAATTTTGCCACTCGGCGTGCTTAACGGGTTCGCCTGTGGATCGGCGCGAAACGCGCCAAATCGGACAAAAGCGGCGTTCTGTTCACTCTCCGGCATCTCAATCAGTTCGTTGGCCTGCCAGAACTCGGCAAACGGCGGCAGCGTCACCTGCTGGCTGGCCCCGCGTTGCCCGGCAATGTGGTAGAAGGTTTCCAGCCACTGGAGATCGCTCTTCTCCTCCGTAAAGCGCGCCCGCCCACCTGTTTCCCAGCGTTCGCTGAGGTCAGCAAACACCTCAAAATCATCGCGTGCTTCATCACGCGGCATCACCACCCGCTTCATCGGCACCAGATGCTGGTTACTGTAATCACCGGTCATGGTGAGGTCATTACGTTCAAACGAGGTCGTGGCCGGCAACACGATATCGGCGTGACGCGCCGCTGCCGTCCAGTTGCATTCGGAAATGACCACCAGCTCCGGTTTTTGCCAGGCGCGAATCAGCCGGTTGGTGTCCTGATGATGGGTAAAGTTAGCGCCACCCGCCCACCAGACAAAACGAATATCCGGGAAGTGTCGATCCAGCCCGTTATGCTGGTACGGTGCGCCGGGGTTTTCCAGCGCCTCGACGATACGCGCTACCGGGATTTTATCAACGGCATCAACGCCGCCTTTCACCGTGCCCTGCATCGAGGCCAGCACCGCCGCACGACGCGTCGGGTTACCGCCGTTCGCGAAGTGATAAGAGAGGCCAAAGCCACCGCCCGGCGTACCAATCTGCCCCAGCATGGCGGCGAGCGTCACCAGCATCCAGTGCTTTTGTTCGCCAAACTGCTGGCGCTGCATCCCCCAGCCGGACATCAGCATGGTGGTATTTTTATGGAATATCTCTGCCAATTCGCGGATTTTATCTGCACTAATACCGCAAATCGTCGCAGCCCACACGGCGGATTTTTCCTCACCGTCTTCTTTACCCAGCAGATAATCAGCAAAAATCGGAAACCCGGTGGTATAGCGCGATAAAAAGTCCGCATCGTGCCAATTATTCACCAAAAGCGTATGGGCGATGCCCAGCATCAGCGCCACATCCGTGCCCATATGTGGCGCTATCCACTCCATCGACTCACCGAAAAACGCGACGGTTTCCGATCGCATCGGATCGATACAGATCAGGCGTTTACCGCTTTTCCGCAGCTGTTCAAAATAGGGGAGCCCCTGCTCATCGGAAGCGTTCCAGGCAATTTTCAGCGTATTCATCGGGTTGGCGCTCCACAGCACCACCACGTCAGTATGCTCCAGCACCATCGGCCAGCTGGTCTGCTGCTGGTAGACCTCATTGCCGCCCACCACGTGCGGCATGATGGCCTGCGCCGCGCCGGTAGAATAATCGCCCAGATGCCCGGTGTAACCGCCTGCCAGGCTCATGTAGCGCTGGAGCAGCGTCGCCGCCTTATGCAGTACGCCGTTAGAACGCCAACCGTAGGAGCCCGCAAAAATCGACGACGGCCCGTAGCTTTCGCGAATGCGGCGGTGCTGCCTATCTATCAGCGTCAGCGCCTCATCCCAGCTCACTCGCACAAACTCATCCTGCCCGCGAATCCCCTGCGGGCGACTCGGTGAAGCCAGAAATCCTTTACGCACCATCGGGTAACGCACCCGCGTTTTACTGTGTACCTGATCGCGCACCACGCTCTGCAACGAGTTATCGAACGACGTTTTCAGCGCACCGCGCGAAGAGAGCACGCGCTCGCCATCGGTTTCAACCAGCATAGGGCCCCAATGGGCAGCGGTCAGGATAGTTTTCGTGGTCGGTGAGTGTGGCAAAGCGTGCTCCTGGATAGCTGATGCAGGTGATTCGGCGATGTTTTGTTCATCGCTCAATGTTTTTTACAAAAAGACAAAATCTCCCGGGAATTTTCCCCGGTTTTGCACGTCATAATCAACCGCCACACCTGCCGTGGCAAAGAATAAAAAGGATTAAGGAAATAAGATGAAAAAACGCATGCTCATGATTGCGGCCCTGGTTAGCGGCGCACTGGCAGTTTCTGGCTGTACCACCAACCCGTACACTGGCGAACAGGAAGCCAGCAAAACCGGCATCGGCGCAGGCCTCGGAACCTTAGTGGGCGCGGGTATCGGCGCACTGGCATCCTCTAAACACGATCGCGGCAAAGGTGCGCTGATTGGCGCCGCCGCAGGTGCAGCCGTCGGCGGTGGCGTGGGTTACTACATGGATGCCCAGGAAGCCAAGCTGCGTCAGAAAATGCAGGGAACCGGCGTGAGCGTTACGCGTAATGGCAACAACATCGTGTTGAATATGCCAAACAACGTCACCTTCGACAGCTCCTCTTCTACGCTGAAACCAGCAGGTGCCAATACCCTGACCGGCGTGGCAATGGTGCTGAAAGAGTACGAAAAAACCGCCGTGAACGTGGTCGGCTATACCGACAGCACCGGCAGCCAGCAGTTGAACATGACGCTGTCCCAGCAGCGCGCTGACTCCGTAGCCAGCTCGCTTATCACTCAGGGCGTGGCCGCTGCCCGCATCCGCACTTCCGGCATGGGCCCGGCGAATCCTATCGCCAGCAACAGCACCGCCGAAGGCAAAGCGCAGAACCGTCGCGTAGAAATCACCTTAAGCCCGCAGTAACCCCTCCGCCGGACAGGGCTTGCCCCATGCCCGGCGTTCATCCCTCCCCATTTTCTGGGCTGGTACTTTTCGCCCCACTGTGGGATTGTTAAGCCTGCTAACGATCAACTCTTCTCTCTTCAATCCATGGAGATCCCCATGAAGCCGTCCGTTATTCTCTACAAAGCCCTGCCCGACGATTTGTTACAACGCCTGAACGACAACTTCACCGTCACCCGCGTGCCAAACCTGCACCCAGAGACCGTACAGCAGCACGCCGATGCCTTTGCGAATGCCGTTGGGCTGCTGGGTTCCAGCGAAAACGTAGATACCGCTTTGCTGGAGAACATGCCGAAGCTGCGTGCCGCCTCCACCATTTCCGTGGGCTATGACAATTTTGATGTAGATGCGCTGAACAATCGTCGCGTTCTGCTGATGCACACGCCAACCGTGCTGACTGAAACCGTGGCCGATACGCTGATGGCGCTGGTATTAAGCTCTGCTCGTCGCGTGGTTGAAGTTGCCGAGCGTGTAAAAGCAGGCGAGTGGAAACAGGGCATCGGCCCGGACTGGTTCGGCATCGATGTCCATCACAAGACGCTGGGGATAGTCGGGATGGGCCGCATTGGCATGGCACTCGCCCAGCGCGCGCACTTCGGCTTCAATATGCCAATTCTCTACAATGCACGACGCCACCATCCACAGGCGGAAGAGCGCTTTAACGCCCGCTATTGTGATTTAAATACGCTGCTGGCCGAGGCAGATTTTGTCTGCCTGATCCTGCCGCTCACCGAGGAAACCCACCATCTGTTCGGCGCAGAGCAGTTCGCACGAATGAAGTCATCCGCCATCTTCATTAACGCCGGTCGTGGCCCGGTAGTGGATGAACAGGCGCTGATTGCCGCACTGCAAAACGGCGATATCCACGCCGCGGGGCTGGACGTGTTTGAGCAAGAGCCGTTGCCGGTGGACTCGCTGTTGCTGAAGCTGCCTAACGTGGTGGCGCTGCCGCATATCGGTTCCGCGACGCATGAAACCCGCTACAACATGGCGGCCTGTGCGGTGGATAACCTGATTGATGCGCTGAAAGGGAACGTTGAGAAGAACTGCGTGAACCCGCAGGTTGCGGGGTAAAACGACGCTGCCCGACGTGATGCCGGGCAGCCATAATGCTTATTTTGTCGCGTTAACTGCCGCGGTCCACGCCTGGCTAAACGCCTGGTGCTGTGCCGCCAGCGGGCCAATCAGTGAATTATACTGACTCGCCTGCTGTGAAGTCGGGAACTGAATACCGTTCGCGACAAAGCTCACCTGAGTGCCCTGTTGCGCCACGAAATCACCGACCTGCACCAGCTGCTGGGTAAACACCTGCGCAGCGGGAATCAGCGGCTGCAGCGCATCGGACGGGCCGGTCACGACTTTGCTGTAAACCTGATCAAATACAGGCTTGAGATCATCAGCCTGTTTCAACGCAGCATGCGCGGCATCAGCCTGCATTTTCGCATTCTGCAGCTGCTGGCTCAGCACACCCAGTGAACCATTAGCCTGACGCAGCGGTTCGCGCTGGGTCATGTAATCTTGCGGTACGCGAATCGCGTTAACGCTATCGACAACCGGACGTAAACCGGCATCCATCGCCTGGCTTACCTGCTGTGAGTAGCCATAAATGACGGCATAGTCTGAAACAAACGGTCCGAACTGTTTTTTCTGGTCAGCGGTCAGCGTCGGCAGGCGTTCACCGCCACGCATTACCGTATTCTGCAGGAAATCGACGAATGCTTTACGCTGATCGCCTTCCTTATCAAAACACCCACTCAGGCTAACCACCATTAATATCGCCGCAACAGGCGCAAACCAGCGAGAGCAGGACTTTCCTGACGCCATTTTAATACTCCTTCAGCCAAAAAAAAGCGCAAACCGGCACACGCGTGCCCAACGGTGACAAGGATAGTCCAGAGCCGCGCCGCAAGATACCTTTTTCATACGTTCTCCAGCGGTTCGCGCACATTGTTAATTGATTGTTGCATACATCACATTTATCACGATGAAATCACGATAACTAAATAGACATAAGAATATGATATTCCTTTGTTTTTCACCCATCAATGCACCCACTTCGCATTGAGAGAACGATAATCGCACACTTCCTGGCCACCGTGGATTGTTGTCCTGCTGCATAAGTGATTTTATTTAATGAACGATTAACGACAAAACGTTCGATAATCGCCCAATTACCTCAATACCGGCGAGAAAGATAAGCGTTGAAAAAACCACTTCCTCGCACCGCTTAGCAGGAATTACCGCATGACAACACAGACAACAACGGATATTCAGGCTTTTATCAACCGCCATCCCTTCTCAAAGTACCAGTGGATGATTCTGGTGCTGTGCTTTATCACCGTCGCGCTGGACGGCTTCGATACCGCCATTATTGGCTTCATCGCATCCGATCTGGTTCAGGAGTGGGGCGTACAAAAATCTGACCTTGGTCCGGTGATGAGCGCCGCGCTGGTAGGCCTTGCCGTCGGCGCGCTGACCGCAGGGCCGATGGCCGACCGCATTGGGCGCAAAAAAGTGCTGGTGTTATCGATCCTGGTCTTTGGCGGCTTCAGTCTGATTACCGCCTTCGCCACTTCGCTGACGCAGCTGACCGTTCTACGTTTCTTAACCGGGCTGGGGCTGGGTGCCGCCATGCCAAACGCCGCGACGCTCATGAGCGAGTACGCGCCGGAGCGCCGTCGCGCACTGCTGGTGAACCTGATGTTCGTTGGTTTCCCGATTGGATCTTCACTCGGTGGGTTTATCTCTGCATGGATGATTCCACACTACGGCTGGCAGAGCGTACTGGTGCTGGGCGGCGTCATGCCGCTGGCGCTGGCAGTCGCGTTAATTTTCATGTTGCCAGAATCGGCTCGCTATCTGGCAGTAAAAAACCGTTCTCAACAGCAGATTGCCAATATTCTGCGCCGCATTGCCGCGCTGCCAGAAAACACCCGGTTTGTCCTGCAAGAGGCAGGTCAGGTCAAGGAGCAGTCAGCGCTGGGGGTTATCTTCTCGCCGCGCTACCTGGTGGGCACCATCATGCTGTGCCTGACCTACTTTATGGGTCTGCTTATCTTCTATCTGCTGACCAGCTGGCTGCCGCTGTTAATTCGTGAGACTGGCGCAACGCTGAGCCAGGCTTCCGTGATTACCGCGCTGTTCCCACTCGGCGGGGGGATTGGCGTGCTGGTATTAGGCGCGTTGATGGACAAAATCAACCCGAATAAAGTCGTTGCCGTAGGCTACCTGCTAACCGGAGTCTTTGTCTGTCTGGTCGGTTTCTCAACCAGTAATCTGGTGCTGATGGGCGTCATGGTATTTATCGCCGGAACGATTATGAACGGCGCGCAGTCATCCATGCCAGCGCTGGCCGCAGGGTTTTACCCAACGCAGGGCCGCGCAACCGGCGTTGCCTGGATGCTGGGACTAGGCCGCTTTGGGGGTATCCTCGGCGCATTTAGCGGTGCGTTCCTGATGCAGGCAGAGCTCTCCTTTAAAACCATTTTCGCTCTGCTGGCCATACCCGCGGTCCTGTCGGCCATCGCGCTGATGGTGAAGTACATCGCCGGTAAAAATCAGCACAATCAAGGCGACAACGCAGCGGCAGCGTTGACTGAATCGGCGCAAAAAGTCTGATATTTAGCCCCGGCAGTGCGCTGCCGGGGCTAAATGATATTTTTTTACAACACACTCACAACTGATAATAATTCATATTTATCAAACCATTAAACATCAATTACTCTGCCTACCCCCCAGGAGCATAGTAAATTATGTGCAGATAACGTTTGCTTTTGCGGTGAGAGTTATGCGTTAATACATCCACGGTTTGACATACAGACCACAAAGCAGTTGAGTAAAGCAGTTCCCTTCAAGGTTATCCATTGGTACCCCTCGTAGCGACATTCCTTTACGCTTTAAATTCTGTAAAGCATGCCATATCGCCGAAAGGCTCAATTAATTTTTAAAGGTAATTTCTATGTCCGGTAAAATGACTGGTATCGTAAAATGGTTCAACGCTGATAAAGGTTTCGGCTTCATCACTCCTGACGATGGTTCTAAAGACGTGTTCGTACACTTCTCTGCTATCCAGAACGATGGCTACAAATCTCTGGACGAAGGTCAGAAAGTTTCCTTCACCATCGAGAACGGCGCTAAAGGCCCAGCAGCTGGCAACGTAACTTCCCTGTAAGTTAACGCCGCTAAGAATTGAAAATCCCTGCCTTATGGCGGGGATTTTTTTTATCTATAGCGCGGAAAAATGCCACCCCGATTCATGCCACTCCAGCGCATGCGTCAGTTTCAGCCCCTGCAAGAACGCCTCATCGTGAGACACCACCAGCATCGCACCTGGAAAATCAACCAGCGCAGCTTCAATTGCCTGCACCGATGCCAGGTCAAGATGGTTAGTCGGCTCATCCAGCAGTAATAACTGCGTCGCCTCTCGCCGCCACAGCACGCAGGCCAACGCCGCTTTTAATCGTTCTCCCCCACTGAGTGCCGCTAACGGTAGATTCACTTTGTCCGCGCCAAGCTGTAGCTGCGCTAGCCGGGTACGCAGCGCGCCCTCTTCCAGCGGCGTGTCGCCCGCCCTCAGATGCGCCATTACCGATAACGACAGATCGAACTGGCTAAGATGTTGATCCAGCCAGGCAGCAGAGACAGAGAGCTGGCTGCGCCCGGCAAGCGGTGTCTCAAGTCCCATCAGGGTTTTGAGCAGCGTCGTTTTTCCGCAGCCATTAGGGCCACGTAGTGCCACTCGCATCGGGCCGTCCATGCGCCAGTCGAGGGCAGAATGCGTCTGATGTGCCAGCTGTAGCGATTCCAGCACCAGCACCTGCTTACCGCTGGGCACTTCACTGCCGGGCAGTGTGAACATCACTGGCGTATCCTCTTCCACGCGTTCCCGAGCCTGCTTTACGGCATTATCCAGCGCACTTTGCTGCTCACGATGCTGGCGCAGCAAAGTGCCAGGCCGTTCTCGCGCCGCCCCTTTGTACTTCACCCGCTCAAATGACGCGATATTGAGAGCATCAACGGTACGCAGGGTTTTCGCTGAACGTCTCTGGCAATCATCATGCTCTTTGTGCTGCCTGGCACGCGTGCGGCGACGTTCAGTGGCAACATGCTCGAGCGCGGCTCGCGCCGCCTGCTGCTCCGCATCACGCCGCTGCTGATATTCTACGTAGCTGCCGCCATAGCTGCGAAGCGCCGTAGGGGTCAACTCAATAATACGTGGCATCCGTGCCAGCAGCTCCCGGTCGTGGCTCGCGACAAGTGCCCCACCCTGCCAGGCATCAAGCTGTCGATAGAACCACTCGCGCCCCGGCCGGTCCAGATGGTTGGTCGGTTCATCGAGCAGCAGGAAATTGGCGCCAGAGGTAAACGCTGCGCAAAGCAGCGCTTTCACCCGCTCACCGCCGCTTAAGGAGCCGGCCAGACTTAATGGGTTAAACTCACCCAGTTCCGCGTCCTGAAAGGCGATGCGAAGCCGGTCCGGCAGATCCCAGAAACCATCCAGACTTTCGATATCGTCGTCGTACGGCTGACCCTGCTCAAGACGCTGCAGCGCGGCGAAAACGGCTCCGTAACCCAGCAGCTCAGCCAGCGTGGTCTCCTCGGAGGCCGCATGTTGCTGCGCGACGTAAGCCCGGGACGCGAAACATTCGATATGTCCGGTGGAAGGTTCATCGACGCCAGCCAATAACCGCAGCAGCCGCGATTTGCCCACGCCGTTACGCCCGACAAGGCCACAGTGTGAACGCTCCAGCGATAAACTTAGCGGGCCGAAAAGGGTATCACCCGTCGCAAACTGACAGGTAACCTGATGTAAAATAAAAGAAGGGGATTGCGCACAATGGGCCATAAGCACTCCTGAATGAAATCAATAGTTCCCCTGCTTGCGGCAAGCGCCCAGCAAGGATTCGAATTCAGCAGGTGTGTTTGTCCATTTTCAGTGTGCCTCAGTGAGACGAGGGATTCGTCGCGGCAAAGGATAAACGTATTGCGCCAGTCATTTCAAGGTTCTTTTTTGCGCAACCTTCCTATCCACAAAAAAAGCCTCCCGTTAACGGGAAGCCTTAATATTAATTTGTAAAAAAATAGGGTGCATTGAGCCTGCATAACACCGCAATAGCGGCGGGGAATTCTCCCCGCCGTACGCCCTTACTGTTTCATATCGCAGGCTAAAGATGCCGCTAACTCATTATTTCCTTGCTTAATATGCAACTCGCATAATGAATCACGAACCATCCAGGTAAATAATAGAATAGTGAGACATATCACTATCAAACTATACAACATAGATTTTTGCGGCATCCTTTGCCTCCTGTGTTGATTTTCAACAAGTAAGAGGCTAACCTTATGTGGTCTAGGCATAGAGTTGGCCTCACTTTGATTTATCGTCAGGTGGGGCTTTTCTCTGTCTGCCATCGGGTGAATACCTGAGACAGACAGTCTCAAGCACCCGCAATCATTCTACCTTAAATATCAAAATACCTTTCTTTGATGTATTCCTAAAATATTTCTCGCCTATCAATAATTATGTCGATTTAAATAAATCAAAGAATTATTAATCGTTCCCCTAATCATATTTAAGGTACAAAAAAACCTGCCCGAGAGCAGGTTTTTATTTATTAACAGAACAATTACTGCAGCAGGGAAATATCCGCTACCTGCAGGAACAGATCGCGCAGTTTCGACAGCAGCGTCAGACGGTTGATACGCACGTCTTTATCTTCTGCGTTCACCATCACGTTCTCGAAGAACTCATCCACCGGCTCACGCAGGGATGCCAGTTCAACCAACGCTTCCTGATAACGACCTTCTGCAAAGTACGGCTGCAGCTTGTCGCGCAACACAACCAGGTTGCCCGCCAGCTTGATTTCCGCCGCTTCTTTCAGCACGGAAGCGTGAACGATATCGTTCAGCGTCTCGTCAGATTTCGCCAGGATGTTGGATACACGCTTGTTAGCCGCAGCCAGCGCAGAGGCCTCTTCCAGAGTGCGGAAGTGGGACACGGCCTTCATACGAGCATCGAAGTCTGCTGGACGGGTTGGGCGACGTGCCAGTACCGCCTGAATGGTGTCAACGGTATAGCCTTCGTCCTGATACCAGGCGCGGAAACGACCGAGCATGAAGTCGATAACTTCATCCACCACTTTAGCGTTGGTCAGCTTGTCACCGTACAGACGCACCGCTTCTTCGGTAAGGGTCTGCAGATCCAGCGGCAGGTTCTTCTCAACGATAATACGCAGCACGCCCAGCGCAGCACGACGCAGCGCAAACGGGTCTTTGTCGCCTTTCGGATGCTGACCAATACCGAAGATACCCGCCAGGGTGTCCATCTTGTCCGCAATCGCCAGCGCGCAGGCAACCGGGTTAGACGGCAGGTCATCACCGGCAAAGCGCGGCTGGTACTGTTCGTTCAGCGCAACGGCAACATCTTCCGCTTCGCCATCGTGGCGTGCGTAGTGCATGCCCATCACGCCCTGGGTGTCGGTGAACTCGAAGACCATATTGGTCATCAGGTCACACTTAGACAGCAGGCCCGCACGGGTCGCGTGGTTGACGTCAGCACCAATCTGACCCGCGATCCAGCCGGCCAGCGCCTGAATACGGTCAGTTTTGTCGCGCAGCGTACCCAGTTGCTGTTGGAACAGCACGGTTTGCAGGCGCGGCAGGTGATCTTCCAGACGTTTTTTACGGTCGGAATTGAAGAAGAACTCCGCATCGGCCAGACGTGGACGAACCACTTTCTCGTTACCGGAGATAATCTGCTGCGGGTCTTTCGACTCGATGTTTGCCACGAAGATGAAGTTTGGCAGCAGCTTGCCCGCGTTGTCATAAACCGGGAAGTACTTCTGGTCGCCCTTCATGGTGTAAACCAGCGCTTCAGCTGGTACCGCGAGGAATTTCTCTTCGAATTTCGCGGTCAGCACCACCGGCCATTCCACCAGCGAGGTGACTTCTTCCAGCAGGCTTTCGCTGAGATCAGCGTTGCCGCCAATCTTACGTGCCGCTTCTTCAGCGTCAGCTTTGATTTTGGCTTTACGCATTTCGTAGTCAGCCATCACCATGCCGCGTTCCAGCAGGATTTGCGGGTACTGATCGGCATTGTCGATGGTGAACTCAGGCTCGCCCATAAAGCGGTGACCGCGGATGATGCGATCGGACTGTACGCCGAGGATGGTCGCCGGAACGACTTTATCACCCAGCAGCAGAGTCACGGTGTGCACCGGACGCACGAAGTGTACGTCGGACGCTCCCCAGCGCATCAGCTTAGGAATAGGCAGTTTAGCCAGCGAGTTGGCAATCATGTTCGGCAGCAGCGCTTCGGTACTTTCGCCCTTCACGTGCGCGCGATACAGCAGCCATTCGCCTTTGTCAGTGGTCAGGCGCTCAGCCTGATCGACGGTAATACCGCAGCCGCGCGCCCAGCCTTCAGCCGCTTTGCTTGGTTTACCTTCAGCGTCGAACGCCTGGGCGATTGCCGGGCCGCGTTTTTCAACTTCGCGATCCGCTTGCGCAGATGCCAGATTTGCCACTTTCAGCGCCAGACGGCGTGGGGCAGCAAACCATTCAACGTTACCGTGCGCGAGGCCCGCGTTATCCAGCTCTGCCGTGACGTTCGCGGCAAAGGATTCAGCCAGGTTGCGCAGCGCTTTTGGTGGCAGCTCTTCAGTGCCGATTTCCACCAGAAAAGTATTCTCAGACATGGCCGCCTCTTATTTATTCTTGTTGCACATCGGGAAGCCGAGGGCTTCACGGGAAGCATAGTAAGCTTCTGCCACTGCTTTGGTCAGGGTACGAATGCGCAGGATATAGCGCTGACGTTCGGTGACAGAGATGGCTTTACGCGCATCCAGCAGGTTAAAGCTATGGGCGGCTTTCAGAATACGCTCGTAAGCAGGCAGCGGCAGCGGAGTTTCCAGCGCCAGCAGCTGCTGCGCTTCTTTCTCGTACTGCTCGAAGCAGGTGAACAGGAAGTCCACGTCCGCGTATTCGAAGTTGTAAGTGGACTGCTCCACTTCGTTTTGATGGAATACGTCGCCGTAGGTGGTTTTACCCAACGGGCCGTCGCTCCAGACCAGGTCGTAAACGCTGTCTACGCCCTGAATGTACATTGCCAGACGTTCCAGACCATAGGTGATCTCACCGGTGATCGGTTTACATTCCAGACCGCCAACCTGCTGGAAGTAAGTGAACTGCGTCACTTCCATACCGTTCAGCCACACTTCCCAACCCAGACCCCAGGCACCCAGCGTTGGGTTTTCCCAGTTGTCTTCCACGAAACGAATGTCGTGGATGGTCGGGTCCATACCCAGCTCTTTCAGTGATCCGAGGTACAGCTCCTGGATGTTGTCCGGAGACGGTTTAATCACTACCTGGAACTGATAGTAGTGCTGTAAACGGTTCGGGTTTTCGCCATAGCGGCCATCGGTTGGGCGACGAGAAGGCTGCACGTAGGCAGTCGCCATCGGTTCTGGCCCCAACGCACGCAGGCTAGTCATTGGGTGTGAGGTGCCGGCGCCAACTTCCATGTCCAGTGGTTGAACAATGGTGCAGCCCTGACGAGCCCAGTAATCCTGTAAGGTCAGGATCAGGCCCTGGAAGGTCCTGGTATCAAACTTTTGCATATGATTTCGTGCTGGATACGTGTGGATTTAAAGGAAGGAGTCAGTATACCCGCTGGCTGCGAGATATACAGTATGAAACGAGGTTGTTTAGACTAAATTGGGAAAACAGGCCCGTTTTTACCACGAACCCACCCGTTTTAGCTCATGGAGAGATGTAAAAATCGGCCATCGGCATCGAAAGAGCAGACAAAACTTTCATTTCGCGCCGTATAGCCGCGGAGTTCATAACTGCCTTGAAAACGTTCAAACCCGGTGACATCAATTTTCTTCGTCGCGGTGTTATAGCGCTCAGCAGCATTGTCTTTGCACAATTGCTCCATAGAAAGCGAACGCTCGGGATTCACTCGCGCATTTTGTGATTTTTGCACAGCCGGCGATTCGGCCGACGAGCACCCTGCAAGCACAATAAGCGCCAGCAAAGTAGAGAGAGACTTCATCATCATTATTTATCTTACCGGGCTGTTATTTTAGGCTTTACCCCTTCTTACCGCCGCATTGTGCGAAGATTGCGACACCATCACAAGTGCGGGGCGAGAAACTCGGAATTATCCAGTGAGATAGCTAACACTGGGGCGAGTCTGACCTTAGAACCTATCCCAGTAGGCGTAATTGTTGAAGCCAGTTTGAGGTCGTACAGCGCGCAGAAACCGGAGCGTACACGTAGTACGTGAGGATTTTGAGCACTGCACGACCTCAAAATGGCGAATAAAATAGCCTAATGGGATAGGTTCTTATTTATAGCGGAAAAATAGGTATCTGATGCAAGCAAAGATTAACTGGATTGAGAACTTACGCGGAATTGCCTGCCTGATGGTGGTGATGATCCATACCACGACCTGGTACATCACCCACCCGCACGACGTGAGTCCGCTAAGCTGGGACTTTGCCAACGTCTTAAACTCCGCTTCCCGCGTCAGCGTGCCGCTCTTCTTTATGATTTCGGGCTACCTGTTTTTCGGCCCGCGTAGCGCACAGCCGCGCCATTTTCTGCGCATTGCACTCTGCCTGTTGTTCTATAGCGCCGTCGCGCTGCTGTTTATTGCCTCTTTTACTCATATCAGCGTTGAAAGCTCCTTGAAGCATATCCTGCAAAAACCGGTGTTCTATCACCTGTGGTTTTTCTTCGCCATCATCGTTATTTATCTGGTTTCGCCGTTGATTGAGGTCAAAACCATTAGCGGCAAAATGTTGCTGGCGTTAATGGTCGTGATTGGCCTGGTGGCGAACCCTAATACCGTTTCGCTAAGCGCTCACGGCGTCGAATGGCTGCCAGTCAATTTGTATATCAACGGCGATACGTTCTATTACGTTATTTACGGGCTACTAGGACGTGCAATTGGCATGATGGAAACCGATAAAAAAGGTCTGTCCTGGTGCTGCGCGCTGCTGTTTGCGGCCTCCGTATGGGTTATATCTCGGGGTACGCTGCACGAACTGCAATGGCGCGGCAACTTCGCCGATACCTGGTACGTCTACTGCGGCCCGATGGTCTTTATCTGCGCCACATCGCTGCTGACGTTGGTTAAAAACACCCTGAACGCGCGAGTGCTTCCGGGACTCGGGTTTATTTCAAAACATTCGCTGGGTATTTATGGCTTTCACGCGCTGATTATTTACGCCTTACGTACCGGCGGTCTGGAATTAAAACGCTGGCCGGCCCTGGATATTTTCTGGATATTCAGCGCAACGCTTGCCGGGAGCCTTATGCTTTCTATGCTGCTACAGCGTGTCGATACCCGTAGGCTGGTCAGCTAATTCCGCAACCCGCATCAGAAGATACTGACCCGATATACAAAGACAGAATGCCGCAAGATATGCGCCTCTTTCGACCAGTGAGAGTGGCGCATTCCACAATCCCACCAGCAGTAGCCCACTAGTTATCAGCGCCACCATCCGGCAGACAGAGGCAAAACCCTCGTCCATCAGGCCACGCCTCACTTCACGCTGGTAGGCATAGACGATGAACATGCCGGTCATCAGCACGCCC
The DNA here is from genome assembly GCF_000735365.1 of Kluyvera ascorbata ATCC 33433. Taxonomy (GTDB): domain Bacteria; phylum Pseudomonadota; class Gammaproteobacteria; order Enterobacterales; family Enterobacteriaceae; genus Kluyvera; species Kluyvera ascorbata. Next base: position 24,695 of record NZ_JMPL01000020.1, read on the forward strand.
AGAAAATAGCCTTTTCCACTTAATAACGGGCAAGCCTGCCAAAGCCCAATGAGGTAAATCAGGGCTCCAGTCAGCATGAATAGCCATGAAATAAGCACAGAACGTTTCATTAGAATCTCCTTATCCATCAAATGCACATTATGGGAAACGGGAGACTGACAACACTGAAAAAGGGATTCAGGGGAGCATTTCAGAATAAAACCATGCAATTATTTTATTGTTTGCGTCGATTTAATTGCGCGAGTAAATCCCTCCTGCAAGCAGGAGGGATTTATCATCAGGACATCAGCGGCAGGAGCTGCTGATACAGTTTGCGGAAGGTCTCACGGCGCTGCTGATAAACAGCATGATGCTGAGCATCCGGATAATGTGTTTGTTCCAGCTTAAGCTGCGGCAGTAAGTCTGACAGCGGCTTGTCCGGATTCACGGCGATTTGTGCCAGCCGTGCTGCACCTAGCGCCGGGCCAACATCACCCCCGGTGCGGTAGTCCAGCTGTAACCCGCTAATATCTGCCAGCATCTGCCGCCACCATGGGCTTCGCGCACCGCCGCCGATAAGCGTGATGCTTTCTGGCGTCACGCCGCAGGCATGGACCACATCCATCCCATCAGCCAATGCATAACCCACGCCTTCCAACACCGCTTTTGCCAGCTCGGCAGGGCCATGCTGATGCGTCAGGCCAAAGAAGACACCCTTCGCTTGCGGGTTATTGTGCGGCGTGCGTTCACCGGAAAGATACGGTAAGAACCAAATTGGATCCGCGCTGGTATCCGCATTTTCCGCTGCGCTAATCAGTGCAGGCACGGTTGTCAGGCCGGTCAACCTTGCAGCCCAATCCAGGCAAGACGCGGCGCTCAGCATCACCGACATCAAATGCCAGCGGCCAGGCAGCGCATGGCAGAAACTGTGTACGGCGCTTTCTGGCTTGCTCAGAAACCCCTCGCTCACCGCAAAGTAAACGCCTGAGGTGCCCAACGACAGCATCGCCTGACCGGCATCCGCCATGCCCACGCCGACGGCGCCAGCGGCATTATCACCACCACCTGCGACTACCGGCACCGCAGGCATATTCCATGCGCTGGCAACCGATGGCAGCAATTTTCCAGTGATGTCGCAACCTTCATACAGCGCCGGCATGTTGTCACGGGTCAGATGGCAAGCGGCGAGCATCTCATCGCTCCAGTCACGCTTCGCGACGTCCATCCACATGGTGCCTGCCGCGTCGGACATATCACTGGCAAAATCACCGGTCATACGCAGACGCAAATAATCTTTTGGTAATAGTACCTTATCGATATGACTGAAGATCTCAGGCTCGTGGCGCTGTACCCACAGCAGCTTCGGTGCAGTAAAACCAGGCATCATCAGGTTACCGGTTATCTGCCGCGACGTTTTCACCTTCGCTTCCAGAAGCTCACACTCTTCAGCACAGCGTCCATCGTTCCACAGGATAGCCGGGCGCAGCACGCGCTGGTGTTTGTCCAACAGCGTCGCACCGTGCATTTGCCCTGCAATCCCCAAGGACTTTACGCCCTGAAGGCTGTGCAGTTGGCTGAGTCCTTTGATAGCACGATCCGTTGCCTGCCACCACTGCTCTGGGTCCTGTTCTGACCATAGCGGGTGGGGACGGGAAACCGTCAGTTTTTCCGTCTGTGACGCCAGGACGGTTCCCTGTTCATCAAGCAGAATCGCCTTAACGCCAGACGTGCCTAGATCTATGCCGATATACATCGCGACTGCTCCTTTAAGTGGTACGATGCCCGGCAAGCTCACGCTCCCGGGCACGTTATACTGCGAAATGCGGTGATTAACTTACTTGTCGAACAGGTAGTGGTTTACCAGCCCTTCCAGCAGCTCCTGATGGCCACTCTGGTGCTGTGGTGCCAGCTGATGCTGTTCGGCATATTTTGCCAGCTCCTGCAGGGACATCTGGCCTTTCAGGATCTGTTGACCCAGCTCGCCGTTCCAGCCCGCATAGCGTTTCGCCACACGTTTATCCAGTTCACCGCCTTCAATCATACGGGCAGCGACTTTCAACGACAGTGCCATGGTATCCATTGCGCTGATGTGGCCGTAGAACAGGTCATACTTATCGGTGCTCTGGCGACGAACCTTCGCATCGAAGTTCAGGCCACCTGTTGTGAAGCCGCCCGCTTTCAGAATTTCATACATCACCAGCGAGTTTTCTTCCACGCTATTCGGGAACTGGTCGGTATCCCAGCCCAGCTGCGGGTCACCGCGGTTGGCATCCACGGAGCCAAACAGGCCCAGCGCAATCGCCGTCGCAATTTCGTGATGGAACGAGTGGCCAGCCAGCGTCGCATGGTTTGCTTCGATGTTGAGCTTAATTTCTTTTTCCAGACCGAACTGCTTCAGGAAGCCGTAAACGGTGGAAGCATCGTAGTCGTACTGGTGTTTAGTCGGTTCCTGAGGTTTCGGCTCAATCAGCAGCGTACCCTGGAAACCAATTTTGTGTTTGTGCTCAACCACCATCTGCATGAAGCGGCCAATCTGCTCGCGTTCCTGGCGCAGATCGGTATTCAGCAGCGTTTCGTAACCTTCACGACCGCCCCACAGGACGTAGTTTTCACCACCCAGCTTATGGGTAGCATTCATCGCGGTGAATACCTGAGTCGCAGCCCAGCTAAAGACTTCTGGATCTGGGTTCGTTGCCGCACCTGCGCCATAGCGTGGGTTAGTGAAGCAGTTTGCGGTACCCCACAGCAGCTTCACGCCGCTCTGCTGCTGTTTCTCTGCCAGCACATCCACCATCTGCGCAAAGTTGTTCAGGTACTCTTTCAGGTTCGCGCCTTCCGGAGAAACGTCCACATCGTGGAAGCAGTAGTAAGGCACATTCAGTTTGTGGAAGAATTCAAATGCCACGTCAGCTTTACGTTTCGCACGCTCAATCGCTTCACCAGGCTGCTGCCATGGGCGGTCAAATGAGCCAACGCCAAACATATCTGCACCGTTCCAGCAGAAGGTATGCCAGTAGCAAGCAGCAAAGCGAAGGTGGTCTTCCATACGTTTGCCCAGCACTAACTCGTCCGGGTTGTAGTGGCGGAAAGCCAGCGGGTTCTCAGTTTTTGGGCCTTCAAAACGAACGCGATCCAGTTGGTCGAAATAAGCTTGCATAATGAACTCCATAATCTGACAGGCGGCGAGGAATAATTCGTTTTGTAATACTGAATTCTGATTTGCACTAGCTCAATTACGTTATTTCACACTGCTATTAAGAGAATCCACAAATGTGCGCTGGCTCGCAAAATAAATAGGAATCTGCCTCGCTTTATGTGAGTAAATTTTGCATACGGTGATTTTAAAATCAGATCACGGTCAAAATTTGACAATTAAACGAAATATCGTAATAGGAAGATAAAAATCTGTAATTGCCAGCCAGAATTTACATGTTAAAAATTTGCTGCGTGTTAAGTCATCTCCGTTTCTTTTATCGCCAATCTCATCACCTATCCCTACAGAAGGCATTACGATTATGAAGATAAAGAACCTTTGCCTCACACTCTGCGCATCGCTACTTCTCACCAGCATGGTGAGTAGTGCCAAAGAAGTAAAAATCGGTATGGCTATTGACGACCTGCGCCTTGAGCGCTGGCAAAAAGACCGCGACATCTTCGTGAATAAGGCTGAACAGCTGGGGGCACAGGTTTTTGTGCAATCTGCTAACGGCAATGAAGAGACACAAATGTCGCAGATCGAGAATATGATCAACCGCGGTGTAGATGTCCTTGTCATTATTCCTTATAACGGGCAAGTACTTAGCAACGTAATTAAAGAAGCGAAACAAGAAGGCATTAAAGTATTAGCTTACGACCGCATGATCAATAATGCGGATATTGATTTTTATATTTCCTTCGACAACGAAAAAGTCGGTGAAATGCAGGCACAAAGTCTGGTTAATCAGGTACCTCAGGGTAATTATTTCCTGATGGGTGGTTCACCGGTTGATAATAATGCCAAACTTTTCCGCGCCGGACAGATGAAAGTATTAAAGCCTTATATTGATGATGGCAAAATTAAAGTTGTCGGCGATCAATGGGTTGACGGTTGGTTGCCGGAAAATGCGCTGAAAATTATGGAGAACGCCCTCACCGCCAACAATAACAAAATCGATGCAGTTGTGGCGTCAAACGATGCCACCGCAAGCGGTGCTATTCAGGCGCTCAGCGCTCAGGGTCTGGCTGGCAAAGTAGCTATCTCTGGTCAGGATGCCGATCTGGCAGGGGTGAAACGTATTATCAACGGCACGCAAACCATGACCGTGTATAAACCGATCACCTTACTGGCCAACAGCGCAGCAGAAATCGCCGTTGAGCTCGGTAACGGCAAGCAGCCAAAAGCCGATGCCACGTTGAATAATGGTCTGAAGGATGTACCGTCCCGCCTGCTCACCCCAATTGAAGTCAATAAAACCAATATTGACGACACCGTTGTAAAAGATGGTTTCCATAAGAAGAGCGAACTCTAAATGGCCCGCCCCAGCCTCGCGCTGGGGCAGCCAGGCTTACGCGGAGCACAAGCACTTATGCCCTATTTACTCGAAATGAAAAGCATCACCAAGACCTTCGGGGTGGTGAAGGCGATTGATAATGTCAGCCTGCGATTAAACCCTGGCGAAGTGATTTCCCTGTGCGGCGAAAACGGCTCAGGAAAATCTACGTTAATGAAGGTGCTATGCGGTATTTACCCCCATGGCAGCTACGAGGGTGAAATTGTTTTTGCTGGCGAGACGCTACAGCCCACGCATATTCGCGATACCGAGCGCAAAGGCATTGCCATTATTCACCAGGAACTGGCACTGGTTAAGCATCTGACCGTGCTGGAAAATATTTTTCTCGGCACTGAGGTTAGCCGCCACGGCGTATTGGATTACGACACCATGACGCTGCGCTGCGAAAAACTGCTGGCGCAGGTGAACCTCGCGATTTCACCCGATACGCGAGTGGGTGATTTAGGCCTGGGGCAGCAGCAGTTGGTTGAAATTGCCAAGGCGCTGAACAAGCAGGTACGGCTGCTTATTCTGGACGAACCCACCGCCTCGCTCACGGAACAAGAGACTGCCGTGCTGCTGGGGATCATTCGCGATCTGCAAAATCATGGCATCGCCTGTATTTATATCTCCCACAAACTCAACGAAGTGAAAGCGATCTCTGACACCATCTGCGTGATCCGCGATGGCCAGCATATCGGTACCCGTGATGCGACCAGCATGACCGAAGACGACATTATCACCATGATGGTTGGGCGCGAGCTCACCGCGCTCTATCCGAGCGAGCCACATACGGCTGGCGATGAAATTCTGCGCGTGGAGCACCTTACCGCCTGGCATCCCGTGAACCGGCATATTAAGCGCGTGAACGACATCTCCTTTAGCCTTAAACGCGGGGAGATTCTGGGCATCGCTGGCCTGGTGGGGGCCGGGCGCACCGAGGCCGTCCAGTGCCTGTTTGGCGTTTGGCGCGGGCGCTGGGAAGGCAACGTCTTTATTGATGGCAAGCAAGTGGACATCCGTAACTGCCAGCAGGCCATCGGCCACGGCATTGCGATGGTGCCGGAAGATCGCAAAAAAGACGGCATCGTGCCGGTGATGGCGGTTGGAAAAAATATCACGCTTGCCGCACTCAACGACTTCAGCGGCGCACTGAGCAGCCTGGATGATGCCAAAGAGCAGCAGTGCATTTTACAGTCTATCCAGCGGCTGAAAGTAAAAACCTCATCACCGGATCTCGCCATCGGTCGGCTCAGCGGCGGGAACCAGCAAAAAGCCATCCTGGCACGCTGCCTGCTGCTTAATCCGCGCATTCTCATTCTTGATGAACCGACGCGCGGTATCGATATCGGCGCAAAGTACGAAATCTACAAGCTGATTAATCAACTGGTGCAGCAAGGCATTGCCGTCATCGTTATCTCCTCCGAACTGCCGGAAGTACTGGGTCTGAGCGACCGGGTGCTGGTCATGCACGAGGGGAAATTAAAAGCCAACCTGGTCAATAACGGTCTGACTCAGGAACAAGTGATGGAAGCCGCCTTAAGGAGTGAACGTCATGTCGAAAAACAACCCGTCTGAAATCAAGCTGGCGGCCCCTGCATCCGCTCCTGCGCTGCGGCTCAAATCGCTCAACCTCCAGGTCTTCGTCATGATCGCGGCCATTGTGGTGATTATGCTGTTCTTTACCTGGACCACCGACGGCGCCTACCTCAGCGCACGTAACGTCTCCAACCTGCTGCGCCAGACTGCCATCACCGGCATTCTCGCCGTCGGTATGGTATTCGTGATTATCTCTGCTGAAATCGACCTTTCTGTCGGCTCAATGATGGGCCTGCTGGGCGGCGCCGCCGCTATTTTTGATGTCTGGCTCGGCTGGCCGCTGCCGCTGACCATCATCGTCACGCTGGCGATGGGGCTGGTGCTGGGAGCCTGGAACGGATGGTGGGTCGCCTATCGGAAAGTGCCATCGTTTATCGTGACGCTCGCCGGGATGCTCGCCTTCCGCGGCATTCTGATTGGGATAACCAACGGTACGACCGTCTCACCGACCAGCGCGGCGATGTCGCAAATTGGTCAAAGCTACCTGCCGAACGGTATTGGCTTCACCTTTGGCGCTATTGGGCTGATGGCGTTTATTGCCTGGCAGTGGCGCGGGCGCATGCGGCGTCAGTCGCTGGGACTGGGCACTCCGGCATCCAGCGGCGTGGTGGGCCGTCAGGCGTTAACGGCGGTTATCGTACTGGGCGCTATCTGGCTGCTCAACGATTATCGTGGCGTGCCAACGCCGGTTCTGCTGCTCACGCTGCTGCTGTTGGCGGGAATGTTTATGGCTACGCGCACCGCTTTTGGCCGACGCATATACGCTATCGGCGGCAATATCGAAGCCGCGAGGCTTTCCGGTATTAACGTCGAGCGTAATAAGCTGGCTGTATTTGCTATCAACGGCCTGATGGTCGCCATTGCCGGGCTTATTCTTAGCTCACGTCTAGGGGCGGGTTCACCATCTGCCGGGAACATTGCCGAACTGGATGCCATTGCCGCCTGCGTAATCGGCGGCACCAGCCTCGCGGGCGGTGTCGGTAGCGTTGCCGGCGCGGTGATGGGAGCATTTATTATGGCCTCGCTCGACAACGGAATGAGTATGATGGACGTTCCCACTTTCTGGCAATATATCGTCAAAGGTGCAATTTTATTACTCGCCGTCTGGATGGACTCCGCCACCAAACGGCGCGCTTAATCGTCCAGCCGTGGTGTTGCCGTCTCTCATGACGGCAACACCCATCATGATTCACGAGGAACCCTGAACCATGTTTGGAAAACGTCACCGCGTGACGCTGTTATTCAATGCCAATAAAGCTTTTGACCGACAGGTGGTTGAAGGCGTAGGCGAATACTTACAGGCGTCACAATCCGAGTGGGATATCTTCATAGAGGAAGATTTCCGCGCGCGTATCGAAAACATTAAAGAGTGGCTGGGTGACGGCGTCATTGCCGATTACGACGACCCAACCATCGAAGCCCTGCTCACCGATGTCAACGTGCCGATTGTGGGCGTCGGCGGTTCCTATCATCGCCAGGAGCAGTACCCTCCCGTTCACTATATTGCGACCGATAACTACGCGCTGGTTGAAAGCGCTTTTTTACATTTGAAAGAGAAAGGGGTGCATCGCTTCGCGTTTTACGGGCTCCCTTCAGCTAGCGGTAAGCGCTGGGCCGAAGAGCGAGAATACGCGTTTAGCCAGATTGTAGCCAAAGAGAAGTATCGCGGCGTCATTTACCAGGGCCAGGAAACCGCACCGGAAAACTGGCAACATGCGCAAAATCGACTGGCCGACTGGCTACAAACGCTGCCACCGCAAACCGGCATCATCGCCGTCACCGACGCACGAGCCCGTCATATTTTGCAGGCCTGCGAGCATCTGCATATCCCCGTACCGGAAAAACTGTGCGTCATTGGCATCGATAACGAAGAGCTGACCCGCTATCTCTCACGCGTCGCGCTCTCATCGGTTGCACAAGGCGCGCGACAGATGGGGTATCAGGCGGCAAAACTGATGCAGCGCTTGCTAGACAACGAGGTATTGCCGCTTCAGCGCGTGCTGGTGCCGCCGATGCGCGTGATGGAACGACGCTCTACTGATTACCGCTCCTTGAACGACCCGGCCGTCATTCAGGCCATGCACTATATCCGCAACAACGCCTGTAAAGGTATCAAGGTGGAACAGGTGCTGGACTCTGTAGGCATTTCACGCTCTAACCTTGAGAAACGCTTTAAGGAAGAGGTAGGGGAAACGATTCACGCGGTCATCCACAGCGAAAAACTTGAGAAGGCACGCAGTCTGCTGGTGTCGACTTCACTGTCGATTAACGAAATCTCGCAGATGTGCGGGTACCCCTCGCTGCAATATTTCTACTCGGTGTTTAAGAAAGAGTACGACACCACGCCGAAAGAGTATCGTGAACAGCATAGCGAGCTGTTGATTCAGACCTGATCCCTTTACTGGCGACGGAATAAAAAAAGGCCTTCCATTGGAAGGCCTTTTTAACTGTAGCGTTGATTACATGTGTGCGGCGATCAGGCGCTGGTTGTCCTGGTACATCGCGAACAGGTAGTCGTTGTAGCTTGAACCCTTGGTCGAATAACCTTTCAGCTTATGGATCATCGCCGTTGCGGTGAGTTCCTGATCCGACTTACGCATCTGAGCGCGAGATTTACGGAACGAGGCATAAGCCGGGTGCGTATTCAGGTTAGCTGCGTAGGCCTGAACGGACTCCTTTACGGAATCAAACTTGGTGTAGCCGTTCACTGAACCTGCACCATTTTTACAGCCCTTACCGCATTTCATGCCGAACAGGTTGTTATTGGCGCGCGCCAGCTTAGAGGTACCCCAGCCGCTCTCTGCAGCAGCCATCGTAGCGACCATACTGCCTGGAATAATATCGACACGCTCAAGCAGCGAATTCCACGGCACCTTGCGGGTATTACCGTTCCAGCTGACTTTGTAGCGGGCAGCGATATCTTTCAAGCGCGCACGTTCAGACGGCGACCAACGGCCTTCGTACTGCTTAGAAACCAGCCAGTTACGATCCGCCGTAATAGCAGCATTCTGGCTTGTGATATAAGGCATTACCGTCCGGAGAAACGCTCTTTTCCTTGGGGTTCCGGAAGGGTATTTTCGCAAATCAGGAAGTGAACTGCTCTTTACACTATTGCGAGAATACTCTTGTTTACTGCTTGCCTTACTATAACTTGCCTTTGTTACTTTTGGTGCCGTCGCCTTCGTATGCTTTGTTACCGAGGCTTTCGGATGCTTCGTTACCGTGTGTGTTGTTGCAAACACCCCACCTGAAAATGTACAGATGAGTAACATAAGTATCGCGGCCCCATATCGTCGAATGGGAGTCGATATCATTAGGTCTCCTGGTCGGATTTAATCATTCCAACGCCTTATTATTTCAAAAAATTGAGAGCTGAATCTCAAATTATACCAAAAATACCCCGCCAACGCACGTTCAGGAAATAGTCCGATTCCGAAACGACGCGTGGACGCGATTCAGCATAGGACAAATTGCGCAGGCAAAATGTCATCCACCTCTCATTTTAGTTCATTTTTTGACCGCCATCACTCAGCCCTTTATCTCCTCCTTTCGCCAGGAGGAGTACAGCACGATAAACGGCTGGCAAACTTGGTAAAACCCGATGGCACAAGGATCCTGGAATGAAATTCGCTGCCCTGATACCGCTACTGATTCCCACTTTCGCCGGTGCTGCAAACTGGTCCACCGAGGGCTTTCCTACTTTTGCAGCGGACGGCACGGGGAAATTCAGTAGCCAAAAAACGCTCACGAAGGGTACCCGACCGTTAAGATTGAATTTTGACCAACAGTGCTGGCAGCCCACATCTGGGATTCGTCTTAACCAAATGCTCTCTCTGGAACCCTGCCAGGGGGATGCGCCACAGTGGCGTCTTTTCCGCGATGGCAACTACACGCTGGAGGTCGATACCCGCTCCGGCACGCCTACGCTCACTATCGCCGTACAAAGTGAGACACAGAGCACCGCAGAACAGGTCAACGTACGCCAGTGCCCGCGCTGGGACGGCAAACCGCTGACGCTGGATGTCGGCAAAACCTTCCCGGAAGGCAGCCTCGTTCGCGACTTTTATAGCGGCCAGACGGCGACGGTAAAGCAGGGAAAAATCACGCTACGCCCGGACGAAAACAGCAATGGATTATTACTGCTTGAACGCGCTGACGTCGCTACCGCCGCGCCGTTTAGCTGGCATAACGCCACGGTTTATTTTGTGCTGACCGACCGCTACGTAAATGGAGATCCTAGCAACGACAATAGCTACGGGCGACACAAAGACGGCATGGAGGAAATCGGCACCTTCCACGGCGGCGACCTCAAAGGCTTAACCAGCAAGCTCGACTACCTGAAGAGTCTGGGCGTTAACGCACTGTGGATTAGCTCCCCACTTGAGCAAATCCACGGTTGGGTAGGTGGCGGCACAAAAGGCGATTTCCCGCACTATGCTTATCACGGTTATTACACCCAGGACTGGACGCGACTGGATGCCAATATGGGCAACGAAGAGGATCTGCGCGCGCTGGTTGATAGCGCACACCAGCGAGGCATCCGCATCCTGTTTGACGTCGTGATGAACCACACCGGCTACGCGACTCTGGCCGACATGCAGCAGTTCCAGTTTGGTGCGCTCTACCTCAAAGGTGATGAAATCACCAAAACGCTCGGGGATCACTGGACAAACTGGAAGCCCGGCCCGGGCCAGACCTGGCACAGCTTTAACGATTACATCAACTTCAGCGATAAAGCCGCATGGGAAAAATGGTGGGGCAAAGCGTGGATCCGCACAGATATTGGCGACTACGACAATCCCGGCTTTGACGATTTGACAATGTCGCTGGCGTTTTTGCCGGATCTGAAAACCGAATCCACCACGCCAAGCGGGTTGCCGAATTTCTACCGTAACAAGCCCGATACCCACGCAAAAGCTATCGATGGCTTCACCCCACGCGACTACCTCACCCACTGGCTTAGCCAATGGGTACGCGACTATGGTATTGACGGCTTCCGCGTTGATACGGCGAAACACGTTGAGATGGCGGCATGGCAGCAGCTTAAAACACAATCGGTCGCCGCATTGGCCGAGTGGAAAAAAGCCAACCCGCAGAAAGCGCTCGACGACGCGCCGTTCTGGATGACCGGCGAAGCCTGGGGACACGGGGTGATGGAGAGCGATTACTACCGCCACGGCTTTGACGCCATGATCAATTTCGATTACCAGGACCAGGCGGCGAAAGCGACCGACTGTCTCTCCAGTATCGATATGACCTGGCAACAAATGGCCGACAAACTCCAACGCTTCAACGTGCTGAGCTACCTCTCCTCTCACGATACCCGCCTGTTCCGGGAGAAAGGCAATAACGCCGCCGAACTTCTGCTACTGGCTCCCGGCGCGGTGCAGATTTTCTACGGCGATGAGTCCAGTCGTCCATTCGGCCCTACCGGTTCAGATCCGCTACAGGGCACGCGCTCGCAGATGAACTGGCAGGATGTCACCGGTAAATCCGCAGCCGAGGTTAAACATTGGCAGACGCTGGGCCAGTTCCGCGCGCGCCACCCTGCCATCGGTGCCGGTAAACAAACCACGCTCACGCTCGACCAGGGCTACGGTTTTATCCGCGAAACGGACCACGATAAAGTGATGGTCGTGTGGGCCGGCAAACCATAATTTTTTCTTATCATGGCCCGCATCAGCCATACGGGCCTCTTTAGAATAAAAGACTATTAAAATACAAATACATCGATTTATTCTCTAAAACCCGTTCATCAAGCGCATTTGCACCCCATCGTCAGTGGCGTTATCGTTACCCACATCACAGAACAAGCAATAGAAATTCAGCTATGACATTTTCACTTTTTGGCGACAAGTTCACCCGCCATTCAGGCATTACCCGCCTGATGGAAGACCTCAACGACGGTTTACGCACCCCAGGGGCTATCATGCTAGGCGGCGGTAACCCGGCGCAGATCCCTGAGATGAACGCCTACTTCAATAACCTGCTGGCGGAGATGCTGGAAAGCGGCAAAGTCTCTGAAGCGCTGTGCAATTACGATGGTCCTCAGGGCAAGAATGAACTGCTTACCGCCCTGGCCGATATGCTGCGTAATGAATTAGGTTGGGATATTGGCCCACAGAATATTGCACTAACAAATGGCAGCCAAAGCGCGTTTTTCTACTTGTTCAATCTGTTCGCAGGTCGATGCGCGGATGGTTCTACCCGCAAGGTTTTGTTTCCGCTGACTCCCGAATACATCGGCTACGCGGATTCCGGTCTGGAAGACGATCTGTTCGTCTCAACCCGCCCGCATATTGAGCTGCTCCCGGAAGGGCAGTTTAAATATCACGTTGATTTCGATAATTTGCCGATTGGCAAAGACACCGGAATGATCTGCGTTTCGCGTCCAACAAACCCAACGGGTAACGTCATTACCGATGAAGAGCTCAAACAGCTCGACGCTCTGGCGAACCAACACGGGATACCGTTGGTTATCGACAATGCCTATGGCGTGCCGTTCCCGGGCATTATCTTCAGCGAAGCAACTCCGCTGTGGAACCCGAATACCGTGCTGTGCATGAGCCTGTCTAAGCTCGGCCTGCCGGGTAGCCGTTGCGGTATCATCATCGCCGACGAGAAAATCATCACCGCCATCAGCAACATGAACGGCATTATCAGCCTGGCGCCGGGTGGTATTGGGCCAGCTATCATGTGTGAAATGATTAAACGACACGATCTGTTGCGCCTGTCAGAAACGGTGATTAAGCCTTTCTACTATCAGCGCGTGCAGGAAACCATCGCCACTATCCGCCGCTATTTACCGGAAGACCGCTGTCTTATCCATAAACCCGAGGGCGCGATTTTTCTGTGGCTATGGTTCAAAGACCTGCCGATTACCACCGAACTGCTCTACCAGCGCCTGAAAAAACGCGGCGTCCTGATGGTACCTGGTGATTTCTTCTTCCCAGGGCTGGATAAACCCTGGGACCATACTCACCAGTGCATGCGCATGAACTATGTACCGGATCCAGAAAAGATCGAAGCGGGCGTTAAAATCCTCGCCGAAGAGATAGAATTAGCCTGGAAAGAAAACCAGTAATATACGATATATCAGCCTCTGAAAATCAGAGGCTGATATTTTTCTGTGATCTTGATAGTTATTTAAAGAATAAAAACCAGAAAACCACCCTCTTTAATTCACTCGGATTACTCTCAATTTCCCACCGCCATTTAATTAACGCTTAACAGTAAAACCTATTATTCACCGCCGCTTAATATGTTAAATTCAAAGTAAGAACATGTTTCATAAGAGCATATTAATTTACATAGCAGACTTTGTTTACGCTTAAGTTAAATCGGACTTTTCCATACTTTCGTATGAAAAGAAACGCCCCATGCAAGGCTTAATTTCCGCCATACACTGACTAATACGCACTCGGCGTTTTTAACTGGTGGAGATAAGATCATGGCCTCTAAAAAAATTAGCCAATTAAGCATAATTGCTATGGCGGTGCTTCTTGCATTCTCACTCTCTGCCTGTAGCGGAAGCGGCGGGGGTTCTCACTCAACGGCCAAAAACGGTACCACGACGGGTAGTGGTTCTGGCGGCGGCGACGGCTCCGGTGGCGGCGATGGTAGCGGCGGCGGTGATGGTAGCGGCAACGGAAATGGCTCTGGTAGTGGTCAAACGGCGGGCAGCAGCATTCTGGGTGAAACCGGGAAAGCGGTGTCCGGCGTAGGCGATACGTTGAGCGGTCTGGGCAGTCAACTGACTAGCACGGCAGGTAACAACCCGGTCACGTCAACCATTTCAACCACCGTCAGCGGTGTAGGTAACGCGGTTGATACTTTAGGGACGGGCGTCACCAACGGTGTAGGCAACTCATCAAACGCTAACGGCGTGGGGACAACGCTGCAGGGCACCACCAGTACCGTTACTGTACTGGGGAACACGGTATCCGGCGTGGGTAATAATCTCTCTACCAGCACCTCAGGTACCCCAGTCGCGGGCGTGACCGGCCTTGTTGGCAACGTGGTGAATAGCGCAGGTCAGATTGTCAGCAGCACAGGTACTGGCTTAACCAGCACCTTGCAAAGCCCAGGCGCGGTAGCCGCCACAACGGGCGTCACCTCTGTCGTTAATAACACGCTGTCTGGTGTCCAGGGTGTCACCCAGGGCGTCGGGACAACGACCGGTTTAGGTACGCCGGTTAACGGTCTGCTCACCCAGGTGGGCACCACCGTGAGCGGAGTTGGTAACAACATCAGCACCACCACACCGGTGCTTGGCGGCGTCGGACAGGTCGTCAGTAGCGTCGGGAATATCGTGACTGATACCGGTGGCTTAGTGAAACCTACCGGCACCCAGACCAGCAGCGGCGGCCTGCTGGCAAGCGCTTCACTGGGCGGTACGGTCAGTTCATTAACGAATACACTCAACGTTAGCACCTCTGCTAACGCCAGCGCCAGCAGCAGTTCTTCAACTACCACGACGACCAGTAATCCTTTAGGTGGTCTGCTCGGCGGGTTAACGTTAAAAAAATAAGCTATATATTTATTAATGCTTTCCGTGCCCCCGCAATGGGGGCACGTTTTTCAGCAGAATAACAATAATCATCCTTGCACAATAAAATACACAAGGAACGCGTCATGAAAACGACCCTGGCTTATGCGCTATCGGGGGTTGTTCTGCTTAATATAGCCAGAGCAGATACATTACCCGCATTGATTGACCCCAATAACCCGGCCAAAGCGGAACATAACAGTACGCCTCAAGCCCTTCCTGCTGCAGCACCAAGTTTAACCGTAAGCGTTCCCAAAAATAAATTAACGCCAGAAACACTTATTAAAGTCGATCATATTCAGTTTATTGGCGGCACCGTATATCCATTAAAAGAGTTATTGCAGCCTTTTGTTCCCTACGCGCACAAACAGGTCCCGTTAAAAACGCTGGTCGGGCTCATTAATAATATTACGCTGCGCTACCGCGCCGACGGCTATCCGCTATCCTACGCCTGGCTTCCCGATGACAACTTTCATGACGGCACGATCAAAATCGTCCTGGTGGAGGGCTATGTTGCACACAGCGACATTCAAACGAACAACCCGAATCTGGCTGAGCGTTTAAAGCGACTGGCCGCCAAAATCATGGCCGAAAAGCCGCTGACGCAGGCTACCTTCGACCGCTATACCCAATTAATGACCCGAACTCCCGGCGTCACCGTCGATGCCAGCGCACAGCTACCGCAGAACATCTATGGCGCCGCGGCCATGCAGGCCAAAAGTATCCAGCCGCATATCTGGGATATTTCATCGACCATTGATACTCGTCGTAGCCAGAACATGGCGTTCGTTACCGGGTCGCTGAGTAACTTGACCAGCTATGGCGATCAGCTCGGGCTGGCGACATTGATTCCACTCGATAGCTCAACGCGGAAATCCTACTTAGGGCTTAACTATCAACAGTTCCTGACCGACGACGGGCTGATGATGCAGCTCAAAGGTAGCTACTACCGCGACAACCCACGGGACTATACGCCATTACAGTACTACTCGGGCGGCTACTTAGATTCCCGACAGGAGACCACGCAATATAACGGCGGCGCGATGTTCAGCTATCCGATTATCTTAACCGGCAAGCAGCAGCTCAATGTCAACGGAGGTGTGGACTATACCGACCGACGTAACGACAACCACGTCCGCCAGGTTGAGAACACGCAAACAGTCGATAGCATCGACCTCAAAAGCCACGTTCGTTACCCGGCATTTGAATTTGGCATCAACGGTCTGCAGGCGTTTGACCGCGCCAGCATTAACGGCAAGCTGACGCTGCGCCAGGGCGTGGACATTTCATCCATGGCAGATGCAGCGCCTGCATTTGGCAACGATCTCTCTTTCACGCTGTGGAAAAGCAATATTGATGCGGCCTGGATGATCACCGACAAATGGCGGCTCTCCACCTCGATGGAAGGTGACTGGTCGGATAACGATTTGCCTGAACCCGAACGCGTCAGCTTCGGTGCCCAGCGCTTTGGGCGTGGCTATCAGGACGGAGAAGCCAGCGGTGACTACGGCTACGGCGGGCAAGTTGAGCTTCGCTACATACATCCGATCAAAGAGAACAGCTGGGTTGCCACCGTGCAGCCGTACGTGCTGACCGACACCGCCCAAACCTGGTTCAACGCGCCGGGGCTTCCACATCAGCGGCTTGCGTCTGTTGCTGCCGGGGTGATGCTTGCTGATAACAAACACTACAGCGTGACGGTCGAGGCCGCGCGCCCGGTCGGCGATGTGCCCACCGATAGCCACAACCGTGACTGGCGCTACAGCCTGACGTTCAGTTGGAACTTCAACAACCTACATTAACCCCGGCACCGGGCGCTGGCTGACGTCAACACAGGCCAGCGCTCCCGTCGGGCAAGCCGCCACGCAGGCAGGGCCGTCTTCACGGTGGCGGCATAAATCGCACTTTATCGCCTGAGGTCGTCGCGCCTGCACGCTGACGTTCATCGCCCCAAAAGGACACGCCAGCATACAGCTCTTACAGCCGATGCATCGCGCCTGTTCGACCGCCACCACGCCGTTTTCACGATGGATAGCGCCGGTAGGGCACACGTTACCGCACGGGGCATCTTCGCACTGATGGCAGGCCACCGCCGTGGAAAATGTCCCGCCCTTCACCACCCGAATGCGGGGAAGAAACGCCTCGCGCGAGACGCTAGCGCACGCCTGCTCATCCTGATGCGCCACCACGCAGGCCACTTCACAGGTTCGACAGCCAATGCACTTTAAGGAATCAGCGACAATAAACGGGTTCATTCCCCACTCCGTTGCGAGAGATAAACCCTAAGAGTGCCAGAGCGGCTGGGCGATATGCTTTGATCCGAGGTGGGGAATGGGCATTTTTTGATAAATGCCCAGGTCAATCTGTCCAGCTGCCAGAAGTCTTAGCTACGTACGCTAAATCCGAGCTCGTTGGAAATAGCCAGCGCGGTTTCACGCAGCGGCTTCAGGAGATTTTGCTCACCCACCTGCTTGAGTCGGGAGGTCGAAAGCGAAATCGAAATGGCGTACGGCACGCGGCCATGAATATCAAAAACGGGCACCGCCACGCACGATACGCCAAGCTCGTTTTCTTCACGATCCATCGCCATTTTGCACTCGCGAATTTGCGCCAGCTCGTCATACATCGCAGGAAGCCCGGTGATGGTATTGCAGGTCAACTGGCGAATCTCATCCTGATGATTTTCCCAATAATGCCGCACATAATCTTCCTGACCAAAAGCCATATAGAGCTTGCCCATTGCAGAACAATACAGCGGCATATGCTGACCAATATAGGCGCGAGTACGCAGCATGCCGGTTGTCGGCTCCAGTTTATAAATCAGGATCGCGTGATCGTCTTCGCGGCTGGAAAAGTTGACCGTTTCTCCGGTCGCGAGATTCAGCGTTTCCAGATGCGGCGCAGCGACATGGATGATATTGAGGGACGACAGCGCCTTTTGCCCCACCGAGATAAACTTGGTGGTCAACCGATAGCTTCCCGCCGCCGGGGCCGGTGTGACATAGCCACAGGACTGAAGCCCCTGTAACAACCGGTGCACGGTGCTTTTATTGAGCCCCGCTAATTCAGATAGATGCGCCAACGGACATCCATTGGGATAGTTACTCAGGATTTCTATCAGCATCAACCCACGGAATAGGCTCTGGCTACCCGCAGGCTTCTCCTTATCCGACGCCACATCACTCGCTTTATTGCTCATGCTCCGCTCCTCGTCTCTGTCGCGACCTGATGGTAGCGCAAAGTGTGTTTCAGTTCACGATCTTGGCAGATAATTTGTAATCATTTGATTTTACAACATTTTAGAAATTATGAAACAGATTGCTTTGTTAAAAAACGATCGCTATATTTGAAATCAGATTTCGCAATGTGGAATATTGAGATTAACAAACGATCTTTTTGCTGTTTCTTTAGACCGTCAGGAACGCAGAAATGAAGGCACAAAATGGCCTTTGAGCCGCGTTAACCGAATGGCTAAAACGCTTGATTTAACGGAGACGATGTATGTTATTAAGCTTCGCAGACCTTAAAAACGAGTTTACCCGCGTACTCTTAGCCCGCGGCGTTGCCGCTGAAACCGCCGATGCCTGCGCCGAAATGTTCGCCAGCACAACCGAATCCGGTGTCTATTCTCACGGCGTAAACCGTTTTCCTCGCTTCATCCAACAGCTCGAAAATGGCGACATCATTCCGGATGCCCAGCCAAAACGTATCACCACGCTTGGAGCCATTGAGCAGTGGGATGCCCAGCGTTCAATCGGCAACCTGACGGCGAAAAAGATGATGGATCGCGCCATTTCTCTCGCGTCCGATCACGGTATTGGTCTGGTTGCTGTGCGGAATGCCAACCACTGGATGCGCGGCGGCAGCTACGGCTGGCAGGCTGCAGAGAAGGGCTACATTGGCATCTGCTGGACGAACTCCATCGCCGTCATGCCGCCGTGGGGGGCAAAAGAGTGCCGTATCGGCACCAACCCATTGATTGTGGCGGTGCCTTCAAACCCTATCACCATGATCGACATGTCGATGTCGATGTTCTCTTACGGCATGCTGGAAGTGAATCGCCTGGCGGGCCGTCAGTTACCGGTAGACGGTGGTTTTGATGATGAAGGCCAGCTCACCAAAGAGCCCGGCGTGATTGAGAAAAACCGTCGCATTCTGCCAATGGGTTACTGGAAAGGCTCCGGTTTATCTATCGTGCTGGATATGATTGCCACCCTGCTCTCCGATGGCGCTTCGGTTGCCGAAGTGACCGAAGACAACAGCGATGAGTACGGCATTTCGCAAATCTTCATGGCGATCGAAGTCGATAAGCTTATTGATGGCGCGAGTCGGGACGAAAAACTGCAGCGCATTATGGATTACGTCACCACGGCAGAGCGCGCAGATGAAAAGATGGCCGTCCGCCTTCCAGGCCACGAATTTACCCGACTGTTGGCAGAAAATCGCCGCAACGGTATCACCGTTGACGACAGCGTATGGGCCAAAATTCAGGCGCTGTAGGAGATGAATCATGATATTTGGCCATGTTTCACAACCGAATCCCTGCCCGCTACCGGCAGCGATTGAAAAAGCGCTCAACTTCCTGCGTACCACCGATTTCCATCAATGCGAACCGGGCGTGATTGAAATAGAAGGACGGAATATTTTTGCTCAGATAATCGATATGACGACCCGGCCCGTAGAGGAAAATTATCCAGAAGTTCACCGTCGCTATCTTGATATTCAATTTTTAGCCTGGGGTGAAGAGAAAATAGGTATTGCCATTGATACCGGGAATAATGAAATTCGCGAATCATTGCTGGAACAACGAGACATTATTTTTTATCACCACAGTGAAAACGAATCATTTATTGAAATGGTTCCTGGCAGCTATGCCATGTTTTTCCCACAGGACGTTCACCGTCCAGGATGCAACAAGACAAAAACAACGCCAATTAGGAAGATTGTCGTAAAAGTGGCGCTGGCTGTATTGAATTAAAACGATATATTGTCAGGAGTAGCAAATGAAAACGAATAATACCGGTTATATTATCGGTGCGTATCCGTGTGCGCCCTCATTTCACCAACAAGGGGAGCAGCAGGAGAAAGAATTCTGGCGATTGCTTGCCGACACGCCAGATATTCGGGGCATTGAACAGCCGTGTCTTGAACATCTTCACCCTTACGGCGACGAGTGGCTGTTCCGCCATACGCCTGCTGAGTGGCAGATTGTCGTTACCGCCGTTATGGAGACGATGCGCCGTCGTGGCGGCGGTAACGGTGATTTTGGGCTGGCCTCCGCTGATGAACCGCAGCGTGTGGCGTGCGTGGACTACTATCGCCATCTGCTGAAAAAAATTAACCGTATTAATACGTCGCACCCTGGCAAAATTATCGCCCTCGAACTCCAGGCCGCGCCGCAAGCGGGCAATAGCAGCGTAGCGCAAGCCACTGGAGCGTTTGCGCGTTCAATCAAAGAAATCGCCTCCTGGGACTGGCCATGCAATCTGGTGCTGGAACACTGCGATGCCATGAATCAAAACGCACCGCGTAAGGGATTTTTACCCCTAGAGTCAGTGCTGGAGGCGTTGTCGGGATATGATATCAGCGTCTGCATCAACTGGGCGCGTTCCGCCATTGAAGGCCGTAATCCGGCGCTGCCGCTGGCCCATACGCTGGCCGCTCAGCGGGCGGGAAAACTCGGTGCGCTCATGTTTTCGGGCACCACGGAATGTGGCCCTTACGGAGAATGGCAAGATCTTCACGCCCCGTTTGCGCCGTTCTGTCCAGAGAGTCTATTAACAGCCGATCGCGCCCATGAATTATTCCAGGCCGCACCAGCCTCTACCTTACAATTTTCCGGCATTAAATTATTAGAAATTGATGCACAGGCAGATGTGCAGCATCGCATCGATATTTTGCGCGATGGCATTCGTGTTTTAAATAAAGCAGCTCATTAAAAAATAAAAACATCCTTTATTATTTAACAGAGAATATAAACATGAACACTTCCTCTCTACCATCTACACCTGTAGAAATACCACGCCAGCGCTGGTTAAGAATAATTCCACCGATTCTGATTGCCTGTATCATTTCTTATATGGACCGGGTAAATATTGCTTTTGCCATGCCGGGCGGTATGGATGCCGAATTGGGTATTTCCGCCACCATGGCAGGCCTTGCGGGCGGTATTTTCTTTATTGGTTATATGTTCCTGCAGGTTCCCGGCGGGAAAATCGCTGTTCATGGCAGCGGTAAAAAATTCATCGGCTGGTCGCTGGTCGCCTGGGCCGTCATTTCCGTGCTTACGGGCCTGATTACCAATCAATGGCAGCTGTTAGTGCTGCGTTTCTTACTGGGTGTCGCTGAAGGTGGCATGCTGCCGGTAGTGCTGACGATGATCTGTAACTGGTTCCCTGATGCAGAGCGCGGCCGCGCCAACGCGATAGTCATCATGTTTGTGCCGATTGCCGGGATCATCACCGCTCCCCTCTCCGGCTGGCTCATTACCGCTCTCGACTGGCGCTGGCTGTTTATTATCGAAGGCATGTTATCCGTTGTCGTGCTGGTGCTGTGGTCGCTGACCGTTTACGACCGCCCGCAGGAGGCACGCTGGATCAGTGACGCGGAGAAAAACTGGCTCGTCGAAACGCTAAAAGCCGAGCAGTTGGCGATTGCCGGAAAAGAGGTACGCAACGCCTCGCTCAAAGCCGTGCTGTCCGACAAAATCATGTGGCAACTGATCGCACTGAACTTCTTCTATCAAACCGGGATTTACGGCTACACCCTATGGCTGCCAACCATTCTGAAAGAGCTGACGCATTCCAGCATGGGCCAGGTCGGCATGCTCGCCATTCTCCCCTACGTCGGGGCGATTGCCGGGATGTTCCTCTTCTCCTGGCTCTCAGACAAAACGGGCAAGCGCAAAGTCTTTGTCTGCCTGCCACTCGCCGGATTTGCCCTTTGCATGTTCCTGTCGGTAGCCCTGAAAGACAACATCTGGCTCGCCTACACCGCGCTGGTTGGCTGTGGCTTCTTCCTGCAATCCGCCGCAGGCGTGTTCTGGACCATTCCAGCCAAGCTGTTTAGCGCTGAAATGGCAGGCGGTGCACGCGGCGTAATCAACGCCCTTGGCAACCTGGGCGGGTTCTGCGGCCCCTACGCCGTCGGCGTCTTAATCACCCTCTATAGCAAAGATGCTGGCGTGTATTGCCTCGCTATCTCTCTGGCACTGGCGGCGTTCATGGCGCTACTGCTACCGGCGAAATGCGATCTCGCCTCCGGCGCATCTACCGATCCCCACGTTCCTGCTCGTAAACGCATCGCGTAGGGGTATCCCCAGCCCGATAGCCACGGCTATCGGGCTGAAGAGAAAGTGTATTCCGGCAAATCCGGCAAAGCAGAGATAAAGAGATGAGTGAAAAAGAGACCTTCTGGTTGGGTATCGATTGTGGCGGTACTTATCTGAAAGCCGGTTTGTACAACAGCCAGGGTAAAGAACACTGCATTGAACGTCAGGCTTTACACACGCTTAGCCCACTCCCCGGCTACGCTGAACGCGATATGACCCAGCTATGGGATGTCTGCGCCAGCACCATCGCACGGTTGCTGCAGCGAAATCATATTCAGGGAAGCCAGATCAACGGGGTAGGCATCTCGGCGCAGGGCAAGGGGCTATTCTTGCTGGATAAGCAGGACAAGCCGCTCGGCCACGCCATCCTCTCCTCCGACCGCCGGGCGATGGCTATCGTCCAGCGCTGGCAGCAGGATGGCATCCCGGAAAAACTCTATCCGCTCACCCGCCAGACGTTATGGACCGGACACCCAGCCTCGCTGCTCCGCTGGCTAAAAGAAAATGCGCCTGAGCGTTACGCCCAAATTGGCTGCGTGATGATGGGCCACGACTACCTACGCTGGTGCCTCACCGGCGTCAAAAGTTGCGAAGAAAGCAATATCTCCGAATCCAATCTCTACAACATGAACGACGGAGACTATGACCCTCAGCTCACACATTGGCTGGGGATTAGCGACATTGACGCCGCACTACCGCCGATCGTGGGCTCTGCCGAAATTTGCGGGGAAATCACACCTCAGGCAGCCGCCATCACCGGTCTGGCAGCGGGTACGCCCGTTGTCGGCGGACTGTTTGATGTGGTTTCCACCGCACTCTGCGCAGGGTTAAAAGACGAGCGGACGCTCAATGCCGTCATGGGAACCTGGGCGGTCACCAGCGGGATTACGCACGGCCTGAAAAGCCACGAAAAACACCCCTACGTTTACGGACGCTATGTCCAGCACAACGAATTTATCGTCCACGAAGCGAGCCCTACCTCCTCCGGCAATCTGGAATGGCTCACCACACAATGGGGCGATATCTCTTTTGACGAGATTAATCAGGCCGTTGCCAGCCTGCCGAAAGCCAGCAGCAGCGTGTTCTTTCTGCCGTTTTTGTATGGCAGCAACGCCGGGATGGAGATGACCAGCGGTTTTTATGGCATGCAGGCGCTGCATACCCGGGCCCATCTTTTACAAGCGGTATACGAAGGCGTGGTCTTTTGCCACATGACGCATCTCAACCGTATGCGAGAACGCTTCACCGATGTCCACACGCTGCGCGTGACGGGCGGCCCGGCGCACTCTGAGGTCTGGATGCAAATGCTGGCAGACGTCAGTGGCCTGACCGTCGAGTTGCCGCAGGTCGAAGAGACCGGCTGCTTTGGCGCTGCCCTCGCCGCCCTCGTCGGCACCGGCATCTACCCCGATTTCCACACGGCACAACGTACGCTGACTCACGATATCCGCGTGATAACGCCTGATCCACAGGCGCATGCCGCCTACCAGCGCAAATACCGTGGCTACCAATTACTGATTGAATCACTTCAAGGCTTCCATAGCCGCATTAAGGAGTACTCCGCATGAATCGCCCACTACTGCAACTCGCTCTCGACCACAGCACGCTTCAGGCCGCTCAGAAAGATGTCGCCCTGCTATGCGACCACGTTGATATCGTCGAAGCAGGCACCATTCTGTGCCTGAATGAAGGGCTGCATGCCGTTCGTGCGCTGCGCCAGCAGTGCCCTGATAAGATTATCGTCGCCGACTGGAAAGTTGCCGACGCCGGAGAAACGCTGGCGCAGCAAGCCTTTGGCGCTGGCGCGAACTGGATGACCATCATCTGCGCCGCCCCGCTCGCCACGGTGGAAAAAGGCCACGCTGTCGCCCAGGCGCAAGGGGCAGAAATTCAGATGGAACTCTTCGGCAACTGGACGTTTGACGACGCCAGAGCCTGGCGCAGCATCGGCGTTCGCCAGGCAATTTACCACCGCGGGCGTGACGCCCAGGCCAGCGGTCAGCAGTGGGGAGAAGCCGATCTGGCACGCATGAAAACGCTCTCCGATATTGGCCTTGAGCTCTCCATTACCGGCGGCATCACCCCTGCCGATTTACCGCTCTTCAAAGAGATCAACGTGAAGGCTTTCATTGCCGGACGCGCGCTTGCGGGAGCAGCCGACCCTGTTCAGGTCGCCCGCGATTTCCATGAGCAGATTAATGCTATCTGGGGAGGTCAATAATGCGCACGCATCCGTTAGGCATTTATGAAAAAGCGCTGGCTAAAGACCTGAGCTGGCCAGAGCGCCTGGTGCTGGCAAAAAGCTGCGGCTTCGACTTTGTGGAAATGTCCGTGGACGAAACCGACGAGCGTTTATCGCGCCTTGAGTGGAGCACCACGCAGCGCGCCTCGCTGGTTGAAGCGATGCTGGAAACCGGGATTTCGATTCCGTCCATGTGCCTGTCGGCACACCGTCGTTTTCCTTTCGGCAGCCGTGATGAACAGGTCCGCGCCCGCGCCCGCGAAATTATGCAGAAAGCCATCAGACTTGCCCGTGACCTCGGTATTCGCACCATCCAGCTTGCGGGTTACGACGTCTATTACGAAGAGCATGACGACGGCACGCAGCAGCGCTTTGCCGAAGGTCTTGCCTGGGCCGTTGAGCAGGCTGCCGCGTCCCAGGTGATGCTGGCCGTCGAGATCATGGATACCGCCTTTATGAACTCCATCAGTAAGTGGAAAAAGTGGGACGAACTGCTCGCCTCACCGTGGTTCAGCGTCTATCCCGATGTCGGCAACCTCAGCGCCTGGGGTAACGACGTCCCGGCAGAGCTAGCGCTCGGCATCGATCGCATCGCCGCTATTCACCTGAAAGACACGCTAGCTGTCACCAAAGAGTGTCCGGGCCAGTTCCGTGACGTGCCGTTCGGCGAAGGCTGCGTCGACTTTGTCGGCATTTTTAACGAACTGAAAAAGCTGAACTACCGCGGCGCATTTCTTATTGAAATGTGGACCGAAAAATCCAAAGAACCGGTACTGGAGATTATCCAGGCCCGCCGCTGGATTGAAGCCCGTATGCAGGAAGGAGGATTCGTATGTTAGAACAACTCAAAGCCGAGGTGCTGGCGGCAAATCTGGCGCTTCCTAAACATCACCTGGTGACCTTTACCTGGGGTAACGTCAGCGCCGTCGATCGCGAACGCGGTCTGATGGTGATTAAACCTTCCGGCGTGGAATATGACGTGATGCAGGCGGAAGATATGGTTGTAGTCGACATCGCGACCGGACGCGTTATCGAAGGCAAGAAGAAACCGTCATCCGACACGCCTACGCATCTGGCGCTATATCGCCGCTACCCTGACATTGGCGGCATCGTGCATACCCATTCTCGCCACGCCACTATCTGGTCGCAGGCAGGACGAGATCTCCCGGCGTGGGGAACGACGCACGCGGACTATTTCTACGGTGCTATTCCCTGTACTCGCCTGATGACGCGTGACGAAATCAACGGTGAATATGAGTACCAGACCGGTGAAGTCATCATTGAGACGTTTGAAAAGCGCGACCTCGACCCGATGCAGCTTCCCGCCGTACTGGTGCATTCTCACGGTCCGTTTGCCTGGGGTAAAGATGCCGCCGATGCCGTACACAATGCGGTCGTGTTGGAAGAGTGCGCCTATATGGGGCTATTCTCCCGGCAATTAACGCCACAGTTACCCGACATGCAGCCAGAGCTGCTGGATAAACACTATCTGCGCAAGCACGGTGCCAAAGCCTACTACGGCCAGTAACGGCTAGTGCGAATTCACGTGTTCCTTACAGTACCGCCGCTTCCACGCGGCGGGCGTAAGCCCAGTATGCTTGCGGAAAATTTCCCGGAAATACCCGACATCGGCAAAACCGCACTGCTCGGCCACCTCCTTCAGTGAACGGGCATGATTACTCAACAGCTTCTCCGCCGCTCTCACCCGCTGGCGGTGTATGGCTTCAGTGATAGTGAGATGGAAAACGCGCCGATAAACGCGCCCCAGATAATCTGCATTGCAGTGCAGTTCACGCGCTAGCATGGAGGTCGACAGCGGGAGATGGTAGCGCGTATGAATCACCTGCTGCGCTTTCCATGCCAGTGCCGCACCGCCTTCATCCTTTGGCTCCGCCTGTTGAGCTGAGAGCGAAATATGCTGCAAAATTAGCAGCAAAATTAGCTCCAGCGACGCATTGCGCTGAATTTTTTCCTGCTCGTTTAGGAACTGGCGGAACAGCGACGTCAGGTACTGAGGGTCGTGTAGGGTAGTCTGCTGCGGGATAGCCAGCTGCGTTAACAACGGATGTGGCGGCACCGAAACGTTAACCTCGAAATGGAGCCAGTAGAATTTCAGATCCGCGGGAAAATCCTCGATGCCAACGTGTCGACGACCGGGCCACAGCAACAAACTATCACCCGCGGCAACGTGAAAAATACGATCCTCTTCCTGAATCGCTAACGTCCCTTTTTCAACAAACAACACCTCCCATGAGCGCAGTCTGCGGGCCGGATGCCGACCCACGCCCCGGGAGATAAAAAGCCCGCCGTTTTGTACCTTAATCGGAAGCGCTATGGATAGATTGAGCATAAATATTAATAATCCCGCTTGCTTGCTAAAAACAAACACTCTTTCTAATTGATTATTAACGATTAAAACCGTTTACGCCCGATCGTCTTCACACTTTTCCAATCAGGTCGGAATTACCCTCTTTTTATACTTCTTTACGACCTTGTTGCTCCCCGGTTTCCAGGCAAAATTAAACAGGTCATGACATTACAACAATATCCCTACTGAAGCAGACATCTCCACATTGCGAGGAGCACTCCATGACCGCTACACCTATTTCCACCAGCGAGGTCGTGCCGGGTTCACTGGACGATAAATTATCTGTCCGCGAAAAAATCGGCTATGGTCTCGGCGATGCAGGCGGTACCGTTATTACCTGCCTGATCATGAATTTCCTGACGTTCTTTTATACCGACGTCTTTGGCCTGACGCCTGCACTGGTCGGCACGCTATTCCTGGCACTTCGCGTTTTTGACGCGATTTCCGACCCGATTATGGGCGTGCTGGCCGACCGCACGCAGAGCCGCTGGGGGCGATTCCGCCCGTGGCAGATGTGGATTGCCATTCCAATTGCGATCGTTGGCGTGCTGACCTTTACCGTGCCCGATGCCAGCATGGGCGTAAAAATCGCCTGGGCCTTCGGTACCTATCTGCTGCTCTCCGTCAGCTACACCGCCATCAACGTGCCTTACTGTGCGCTCATCAACACCATGACCACACGCCACAGCGAGGTGATCTCCTGCCAGGCCTGGCGCTTTGTGCTGTGCGGCGTGGCAGGCTTTTTAGTCTCCGTTGGCTTACCGTGGCTGGTAAAAGCGTTGGGGCAAGGCAATACCGCGCAGGGATACCAATATGGCGTCGGCGTGCTGTGTGCCATTGCGGCGGTGATGTTCCTGTGCTGCTTCTTCTGGGTTCGCGAACGCGTATCGCTGGATATGATGGGCAAGTTCACCCTGCGTGAGCACATCGCCGGGCTGCGTAAAAACGACCAGCTTCTGCTGATGCTGCTGATGTCGTTCCTGCTGATTAACGTGTTCAATATCCGCGGCGGCGGCTACATGTATTTCATCACCTACGTGCTGGGCGGCTCGACGGGCTACACCTCGCTGTTCTTCACCATGGTGACGTTTGCCTCTATTTTCGGCTCGGTGGTTATCAACCTGCTATCGCGCCGCTTTGATACCGTCAAACTGTACTACTACACCAACCTGGTGCTGGCCGCGATCGCGGCGGGAATGTGGTTCTTGCCTACCGGCCCCGCCTACCAGACCCTATGGCTCGCCGTGATCCTCGGTAACGGCATTATTCTGGGCTTCACGCTGCCGCTGCATTTCTCCTTGATGGCCTTCTCCGACGACTACGGCGAGTGGAAAACCGGCGTTCGCTCTTCCGGCATGAACTTCGCCTTTAATCTGTTTTTCATCAAGCTCGCCTGGGCGTCCAGCGCAGGCATTATCAGCCTTGTCTTTATTTATGTGGCTTATCAGCCAGGTGCTGCAAACCAAACCGCCTCATCGCTGGCGGGGATCTCCTCGATGGAAACCCTGCTGCCGGCCCTGTTCCATCTGCTGCTGGCGTTCTCCATCCGCGCCTGCAAGCTCAATAATCCTATGATGGCGCGCATCGCTACCGATCTTCGCGCACGTCACGTTTCGTCCTGAGGAGTTTGTCATGTCCGTTATGGAAGTCGATTTACATACGTTGAAAGTGAATGATCCGTTCTTCGCCCAATATCAACAACTGGTGCGAGATGTGGTGATCCCCTATCAGTGGGATGCGCTGAATGACCGGATAGACGACGCTGAGCCGAGCCACGCGATAGAGAACTTCCGTATCGCCGCCGGGCTGCAGGAGGGAGAATTTTACGGCATGGTCTTCCAGGACAGCGACGTGGCGAAATGGCTGGAAGCCGTCGCCTGGTCGCTGTGCCAGAAGCCAGATGCTGAGCTGGAACGTACCGCCGATGAGGTTATCGAGCTGCTTGCCGCGGCCCAGTGTGAAGATGGCTATCTCAATACCTACTTCACGGCGAAGGCGCCAGGAGAGCGCTGGACCAATCTGGCCGAATGCCATGAGCTTTACTGCGCCGGGCATATGATTGAAGCGGGCGTGGCCTTCTTCCAGGCCACCGGCAAGCGCCGTCTGCTGGAGGTGGTATGTCGCCTGGCCGACCATATCCATCAGGTCTTCGGCACCGGTGAGCAACAGATCCACGGCTATCCAGGACATCCGGAGATTGAACTGGCGCTGATGCGTCTGTACGAAGTGACTCAGGAACCGCGTTACATGGCGCTGGTGAACTACTTCGTCGAAGAGCGCGGTAAACAGCCGCATTTCTATGATGATGAGTACGAAAAGCGCGGTAAAACCTCCTACTGGAATACCTACGGCCCGGCCTGGATGGTGAAAGACAAAGCTTATAGCCAGGCGCACCAACCGCTTGCCGAGCAGCAAACCGCCATCGGCCACGCGGTGCGTTTTGTCTACCTGATGACCGGCGTGGCGCACCTTGCCCGACTGAGCAACGATGAAAGTAAACGTCAGGACTGCCTGCGTCTTTGGAACAACATGGCACAGCGCCAACTGTACATTACCGGCGGTATCGGCTCACAGAGCAGCGGTGAGGCCTTCAGCAGTGACTACGACCTGCCGAACGATACGGTCTATGCTGAAAGCTGCGCTTCGATCGGCCTGATGATGTTTGCTCGCCGCATGCTGGAAATGGAAGGTGACAGCCAGTACGCCGACGTCATGGAACGTGCCCTGTACAACACGGTGCTCGGCGGCATGGCGCTGGACGGCAAGCACTTCTTCTACGTTAACCCGCTAGAAGTGCACCCGAAAACGCTGCAATTTAACCACATTTATGACCACGTGAAGCC
>NZ_JMPL01000021.1 GCF_000735365.1 Kluyvera ascorbata ATCC 33433
AAGGCCGCAGAGTTTCCCCCACGGCCCGGTTCGGGCGCATATTGCCATTGCGGCGACACATGACGCCCACTTCAGGTTAGATATTGCAGAAATGACAGACTAACGCGACCACAATAGGTCCGATAATCGACGTCACAACCGCAATCACCAACGCTTCCCTGAACGTCATATAACCGCCTGTGTTGCAATGGCAACCGTACGCGGCTATTCTTGAACTGCTTAGGGTCAAGTTAGCCCCCGTTATGTTGCCAGATTTACTGAGCAACGTGCGGGGGTTTTCTCTTTCCTGCAGCCGATGCCGCCGGGGATAAAGCCCCCGCAACATTGCGCCTCTCCCGAGATTCGGGATTACCGCAATCCTATAGCAGCCCGTAAGGGCTCGCAATCAAGGAGTACTGTTTGCCTATCCAGTTATCCTGTTTTAGGAATTCTGCTCGATCTCGCGATAGACAGCTTCGGTAAGTCACAATTCGCCATAAATCCTTCATCCTCTATCCTTTCTTTTTTGCTTAACTGTCTATTCCTTACCTACGTATTGAGACGCGCCTATGCATCGTCGTCATTTTCTGTTGGGTTTTGCCGCCACGCTGTTCTCGGCGCGATATGGTTCAACGCTTGCCTACGCCACGTCATATCAACAGCAGACGATCCCGCTATGGCCCGCGATTCCCCCTGGCGGCGGCGGTCCCGTGGGGAAAATGCACGTGAGTGCGAAAGGGGCGCAAAGCCAGATAGCGGTTCCGTCGCTCACCGTACTGACGCCGTCATCGCCTAACGGCTGTGGCGTGCTGATTGCGCCAGGAGGCGGTTATCAGCGAATTGAGATGGCGATGGAAGGCTGGCCCGCCGCTCTGTGGCTGGTAAACCGCGGTTATACCGCGTACCTGCTGAGCTATCGCTTGCCCGGTGAAGGCTGGAATGATGGCAATCTGGTCGCGCTGCAGGACGCGCAACGGGCGCTGCGGATCGTGGCACAGCGCGAAAGGCGGGTAAGCGCTCTGGGCTTTTCAGCCGGTGGGCATCTGCTTGGCATGGCGGCGACGCGACCAGACTACCAAAGCTATCCCGCGGTAGACGCACTGGATAAGCATCCCGCAACCATGGACGGTGCGGCGCTCATTTACCCCATCATCACGCTTGAAAAACCGTACACTCATACTGCGACGCATAAAATTCTGCTCGGAAGAGAGGCTTCACAGGCGGCCAACGCTGCGTGGTCAGTTCAGCGCTATGTTACGCCAGAAACACCGCCGATGTTCCTGGTGCAGGCTGAAGACGATCCGGTGTCTGACCCTCACAATACGCTAATCATGCAAGCGGCCTGCCTGCACGATCAGGTGCCGGTCACTATGTTCCGTTATCCAACCGGTGGACATGGTTTTGCGATGGGGAAGCCGGGAACCGCAACCGTTGAATGGCCTGGGCACTATGCATCCTGGTTACGAGCCCTGAGCTAAAGATGTTCGTAGACGATGTCTTCTTCCGACATCCGCTCTTCAATTTGTCGCGTGACGCGCAGTAGCGCGGCCAGGTGTTTTTCCGCTGCCTGTTCTATGGTCATGGCTTTCGCAATATAAACCAGATTCAGGCAACCAATCACTCTCTCCTGGCTGCGCACGGGAACGGCGATAGAGGCAATTTTTTGCTCCATTTGCCAGCCCTGGAAATTTTCGCCATAGCCGTTCTTGCGCGTCCGCTCAAGAATGGCATGCAGCTTTTCTGGTTCACGCGCCAGTTGGTATTCCGCTTCGGGACGTGCCGCCAGCATCTCAATAATCGGCTGCCGCTCCTGTTCGGGAGAGAACGCCAGCCAGGTCAGACCCGAAGCCGTCAAGAGTAGCGGTAAACGGCGGCCGACCATGGCACGGTGAAAAGAGAGGCGGCTAAAACGGTGGGTTGTTTCGCGAACGACCATAGCATCAACGTCGAGAGTGGTTAAATCCGTCGGCCAAATAACCTCGCGCAATAATTCTCCAAGCAGCGGTGTTGCCAGCGCAGAAATCCAATGTTCGTCACGAAATCCCTCACTTAACTGCCTGACGTTGATGGTCAGGCGGAAACTATCATCTGACAGACTTCGCCTGACATAACCTTCTTCCTGAAGCGTCTCCAGCAGCCTTCTGACGGTGGTGCGATGCAGGCCGCTAAACTCAGCGAGCGCCGCGATTGACGCGCCTCCGTCGAATTTATTTAACAAATTTAGTAACAATAGCCCGCGCGTTAACCCCCGCACCGTTTTGTAATCAGTTGCATCGCTATTTTTCATTTTATCCGCTTTTTCTATATCTAAAACAACGGTGTGCACCAGGTGCACATTTCGGCTTGTTTTGATTGTAGCCCAGTTTTCCGGACATATACTCCGCTCATTACAAAAAATAATTTCACATTAAATTAACAAGCAACGCGGAGTGAGATCGTTCTGCATTGCCTGGTTCGAGCCGTGAGGTATTTAAGATGACAACGTCAAATCCGGATATTCAACCTGCTGTTCAGCACCGTGTTCAGGTCGCTATCGCTGGTGCGGGCCCAGTGGGACTGATGCTGGCGAACTATCTGGGGCAGATGGGCATTGACGTGCTGGTGGTCGAAAAGCTGGATAAATTAATAGATTATCCGCGTGCCATTGGTATCGATGATGAAGCGCTGCGCACCATGCAGTCGGTTGGCCTGGTCGACAAAGTGCTGCCACACACAACCCCCTGGCACGCGATGCGTTTCCTGACCCCGAAAGGCCGCTGCTTTGCGGATATTCAACCGATGACCGACGAGTTCGGATGGTCTCGCCGCAACGCCTTTATCCAGCCGCAGGTGGATGAGGTGATGTACCAGGGGTTAAGCCGTTTCCCGAACGTCCGCTGTCTGTTTTCCCGTGAGCTAGAGGCCTTCAATCAAAATAGTGACACTGTCACGATTAATCTGAAAGGGCCGGACGGGGAACGTGAAACGGTACAGGCTGACTGGCTGGTGGCATGTGACGGCGGGGCGAGCGTTATTCGCCGTACCCTGAATGTGCCGTTCGAAGGCAAAACCGCGCCTAATCAGTGGATTGTTATTGATATTGCCAACGATCCGCTGGCAACCCCGCACATCTATTTATGCTGCGACCCGGTGCGTCCGTATGTCTCAGCGGCATTGCCGCACGGCGTTCGTCGCTTTGAATTTATGGTGATGCCAGGCGAAACCGAAGCTCAACTGAGCGAGCCGGACAATATGCGTCGTCTACTGAGCCAGGTGCTGCCAGACCCTGACAACGTTGAACTTATCCGCCAGCGTGTTTATACCCACAACGCGCGCATTGCCGAACGTTTCCGCATTGACCGTGTACTGCTGGCGGGCGATGCCGCGCATATCATGCCGGTCTGGCAAGGCCAGGGCTACAACAGCGGCATGCGCGACGCCTTCAACCTGGCATGGAAGCTGGCGATGGTCGTGAAGGGCAAAGCCGGTGATTCATTACTCGATACCTATCAGCAGGAACGCCGCGACCATGCCAAAGCGATGATCGATCTCTCCGTCACCGCCGGTAACGTGCTGGCTCCCGCCAAACGCTGGCATGGCACGGTCCGTGATGGTCTCTCCTGGTTACTCAACTATATCCCGCCGGTGAAACGCTACTTCCTGGAAATGCGCTTTAAACCGATGCCGCAGTACCGCGAAGGCGTGCTGTTGATGAACGGTACGGCGAAACGGTCCCCGGTCGGCAAAATGTTTATACAGCCCAAAGTGACCCGTGAAAACGGCGAAGTAGTGCTGCTGGATGATGTGATTGGCGCGAAGTTTGCTGTGATTGCCTGGGGCTGTAACCCGCTGTGGGGCATGAGCGAGAGTCAAATTGCGCAGTGGCGCGCGCTGGGCACCTGCTTTATTCAGGTCGTGCCGGACGTCCAGATTCGTACGCCGCAGGACAATGTTGACGGCGTCATCCGCCTTGGCGATACCCAGAACCGCCTCAAAACCTGGTTTGCCGCCGAGGATGCCTCGATTGCTGTGGTGCGCCCGGACCGTTTCGTCGCCGCTCTCGCTATCCCGCAAACCTTGAGCAAAACCCTGAACAAGCTTGCTGACGTGATGGCGTTAACGAGTGCAGCTTCCGATCTTAACGTTGAAAAGGTGGCCTGAGATGAATGCTTATCTCCACTGTCTCTCCCACACGCCGCTGGTGGGCTATGTCGACCCGGCGCAGGAGGTGCTGGATGAAGTGAACGGCGTCATCGCCGAGGCCCGCGCGCGCATTGCCGCGTTTGCCCCTGAACTGGTGGTGTTGTACGCCCCTGACCACTACAACGGCTTTTTCTACGACGTGATGCCACCGTTCTGTTTAGGCATTGGTGCGACGTCCATCGGGGATTTCTCCAGCGCTGCTGGGGTACTACCGGTACCGACTGAACTCGCGGAAGCCTGCGCGCACTCGGTCATGAAAAGCGGCATCGATCTGGCCGTTTCCTACTGCATGCAGGTGGATCACGGCTTTGCTCAACCGCTGGAGCTGCTGTTGGGTGGGCTCGATAACGTCCCGGTATTACCGGTGTTTATCAACGGCGTCGCGACGCCGCTGCCGGGGTTCCAGCGCACCCGCACGCTGGGTGAAGCTATGGGCCGCTTCCTGTCCACCCTCAACAAACGCGTGCTGATTTTAGGCTCCGGCGGTTTATCGCATCAGCCGCCGGTGCCGGAACTGGCGAAAGTGGACGCGCATATGCGCGATCGCCTGCTGGGCAGCGGTAAGCAACTCCCGCCTGAGGAACGCGAACTGCGTCAGCGTCGGGTGATTGAAGCAGCCGAACGCTTTGTCGAAGACCAGAAAACGCTGCACCCGCTGAACCCTATCTGGGACAACCAGTTTATGACGTTACTGGAACAGGGCCGCCTGGCCGAGCTGGACGCTATCAGCAACGAAGAACTTTCCGCCATCGCCGGGAAATCGACCCACGAAGTCAAAACCTGGGCCGCCGCGTTCGCCACGCTTTCCGCGATGGGTGAATACCGTAGCGAAGGCCGCTATTACCGCCCGATCCCTGAGTGGATCGCCGGCTTTGGCTCCCTGAGCGCCACGACAACGAATTGATTAAGCAGGAGAGAATAATGACCTATCAACCACAAACCGAAGCGGCAACCAGCCGTTATCTCAACGTTGAAGAAGCCGGGCAGACGCTGCGTATCCACTATAACGACTGTGGGCAGGGCGATGAAACGGTTGTGCTGCTGCACGGCTCCGGCCCAGGTGCGACCGGCTGGGCGAACTTCAGCCGCAATATCGACCCGTTAGTGGAGGCGGGCTACCGCGTACTGCTGCTTGACTGCCCGGGCTGGGGGAAAAGCGATTCGATCGTCAATACCGGTTCTCGCTCTGATTTGAACGCCCGCATTCTGAAAAGCGTAGTCGATCAGTTAGATATTCAGAAAGTCCACCTGTTGGGTAACTCAATGGGCGGCCACTCGGCGGTGGCGTTCACCCTGACCTGGCCTGAACGGGTGGGCAAACTGGTGCTGATGGGCGGCGGTACCGGCGGTATGAGCCTGTTTACCCCAATGCCAACCGAAGGGATCAAACTGCTGAATGGCCTGTACCGCGAGCCCAATATCGACAATCTCAAAAAGATGATGAGCATTTTCGTTTATGACACCAGCGACCTGACCGAAGCGCTGTTTGAAGCACGCCTCAACAATATGCTGTCGCGCCGCGATCACCTTGAGAACTTTGTTAAAAGCCTGGAAGCGAATCCGAAGCAGTTCCCTGATTTTGGTCCACGTCTGGGCGAAATTAAAGCGCAGACGCTGGTGGTCTGGGGCCGTAACGACCGTTTTGTGCCGATGGATGCAGGTCTGCGCCTGCTCTCGGGCATTAACGGCTCTGAGCTGCATATCTACCGTGACTGCGGCCATTGGGCGCAGTGGGAACATGCCGACGCGTTCAACCAACTGGTGCTGAATTTCCTCGACCGCGCGTAAGGAGCCGAAATGTCGAATTACTCTCTGGAAACGCTGGCGCAGACTCTGCGCGAGGCGGAGAAAAATGGTCAGGCGATTGAGCCGTTGCGCGAGGTTATCGGCCTTGATAACGCCGAGGCGGCGTATGCCATCCAGCGCATTAACGTTGAGCACGCTGTGGCTCAGGGGCGCCGCGTTGTCGGTCGCAAAGTGGGGTTAACCCACCCAAAAGTGCAGCAGCAGTTGGGCGTCGACCAGCCGGACTTCGGCACGCTGTTTGCCGACATGTGCTATGGCGATAACGAAACCATTCCGTTCTCCCGCGTCCTGCAGCCGAAAATTGAGGCCGAGATTGCGCTGGTACTGAACCGCGACTTACCGCATGCCGACACCACGTTTAATGAACTGTACAACGCGATTGAGTGGGTGGTTCCGGCGCTGGAAGTGGTGGGAAGTCGCGTACGCGATTGGTCGATTAAGTTTGTTGATACCGTGGCCGACAACGCCTCCTGCGGCGTGTACGTGGTCGGCGGCCCGGCGCAGCGCCCGGCGGCGTTGGATCTCAAGAACTGCGCCATGAAAATGACCCGTAACCATGAAGAGGTCTCCAGCGGCCGTGGCAGTGAATGCTTGGGTCATCCGCTGAACGCCGCCGTCTGGCTGGCACGCAAAATGGCGAGCCTGGGCGAGCCCTTACGGGCGGGCGATATTGTGTTAACCGGTGCGCTGGGGCCGATGGTTGTCATCAATCCTGGCGACCGTTTTGACGCGGTTATCGAAGGTATCGGTTCAGTATCTGCGACGTTTTCAGCGCTAGAAGGAAGTCAGTCATGAGTAAATGTAAAGTCGCCATCATCGGTTCAGGCAATATCGGCACCGACCTGATGATAAAAATTCTTCGTCACGGTAAACATCTGGAAATGTCGGTGATGGTGGGGATTGACCCGAATTCCGATGGTCTGGCCCGCGCCAAACGCCTCGGCGTTGCCACTACTCACGAAGGGGTGAAAGGGCTGATGGCGATGCAAGAGTTTGCCGATATCGACATCGTCTTTGATGCCACCAGTGCGAGCGCGCATGTGAAAAATGACGCGGCGCTGCGTGCGGCGAAGCCCAACATCCGTCTGATTGACCTGACGCCAGCGGCCATTGGCCCGTACTGTGTGCCGGTGGTAAACCTCGACAAAAACCTGACCCAGGGCAACGTCAACATGGTGACCTGCGGCGGGCAGGCCACGATTCCGATGGTGGCCGCCGTTTCTCGCGTGGCAAAAGTGCACTACGCGGAGATTATCGCCTCTATCTCCAGTAAATCTGCTGGCCCCGGCACGCGCGCCAACATTGATGAATTCACCGAAACCACCTCGCAGGCGATTGAAGTAGTGGGCGGTGCGGCGAAAGGCAAAGCCATTATTATTCTGAACCCGGCCGAGCCACCGGTGATGATGCGCGACACGGTATACGTACTGAGCGAAGCGGCTTCACAAACCGAGATTGAAGTATCAATTGAAGAGATGGCCGCAGCGGTACAGGCGTATGTGCCGGGCTATCGCCTGAAGCAAAAAGTCCAGTTTGAAGTCATTCCGCAGGATAAACCGGTCAATATTCCGGGCGTCGGTCAGTTCTCCGGCCTGAAAACGGCCGTTTATCTGGAAGTGGAGGGGGCGGCGCACTACCTGCCAGCCTATGCTGGCAACCTCGACATTATGACCTCCGCGGCGATGTCGACCGCAGAAAAAATGGCCCAAACGCGGGTGAACGTGGCAGGAGAAGTCGCATGAACGGTAAAAAACTCTATATCTCTGATGTGACTTTACGTGACGGAATGCACGCGATCCGCCATCAGTATTCCCTTGATAACGTCCGCCAGATTGCCAAAGCGCTGGACGACGCCCGGGTGGATTCCATTGAAGTGGCGCACGGCGACGGCCTGCAAGGCTCCAGCTTTAACTACGGTTTTGGCGCGCACAGCGACGTGGAATGGATTGCGGCAGCGGCGGAAGTTGTGCAGCACGCCAAAATCGCCACGCTGTTGATTCCGGGTATCGGCACGCTGCATGACCTGAAAAACGCCTACCAGGCCGGTGCGCGCGTCGTGCGCGTGGCCACACATTGTACGGAAGCGGATGTTTCCGCACAGCACATTGCCTATGCCCGTGAGCTGGGGATGGACACCGTTGGCTTTCTGATGATGAGCCACATGACCACGCCGGAAAACCTCGCGAAGCAGGCGAAGCTGATGGAAGGCTACGGCGCAACTTGCATCTATGTGGTGGACTCGGGTGGTGCGATGAACATGAATGATATCCGTGACCGCTTCCGCGCACTGAAAGCGGTGCTGAACCCAGACACCCAGACCGGGATGCACGCGCACCACAACCTGAGTCTGGGCGTTGCCAACTCACTGGTGGCGGTGGAAGAGGGCTGCGATCGCATCGATGCCAGTCTGGCCGGAATGGGGGCGGGTGCCGGTAACGCCCCGCTGGAGGTCTTTATCGCCGCCGCAGATAAACAGGGCTGGAACCACGGCACCGACCTGTACTCGCTGATGGCGGCGGCAGACGAACTGGTGCGTCCGCTACAGGACCGCCCGGTACGCGTCGATCGTGAAACGCTGGCGCTGGGCTATGCGGGCGTCTACTCCAGCTTCCTGCGCCACAGTGAAGTTGCCGCCGCGCGTTATGGTCTCAGCGCGGTCGATATTCTGGTTGAACTCGGCAAGCGCCGCATGGTGGGCGGTCAGGAAGATATGATCGTTGACGTGGCGCTGGATCTGAAAGCCAAAGCATAAGCCTGATAACGATCCGGTCGGCAATGTACCGCCCGGACAACTGGTAAAGGAAAATAATGCGGCCGACCAGGTATCGGCCGCCTTTTCATCTGCACTCTACAAGAAGGTCGCACTATGTTGAATGTCACCAACGTGTCCTCCGTACCGAAAAACTCCCGCCTGATGTTAACCGTCGGGCTTTGCTTTTTAGTTGCCCTGATGGAAGGGCTGGATTTACAGGCCGCGGGCATTGCGGCAGTGGGTATCGCCCAGGCGTTTGGCCTGGATAAAATGCAGATGGGCTGGATTTTCAGCGCCGGAATCCTTGGGCTCTTGCCTGGCGCGCTTGGCGGTGGAATGCTGGCCGACCGTTATGGTCGCAAAAAAGTCCTGCTTGGTTCGATGGTGCTGTTTGGCCTGTTTTCAATTGTGACCGCGCTGGCATGGGATTTTCACTCGCTGGTATTTGCTCGTTTGATGACGGGTGCAGGGCTTGGTGCGGCGCTGCCAAACCTGATTGCCCTAACGTCTGAAGCCGCTGGCCCCCGTTTTCGCGGTACGGCGGTGAGCCTGATGTACTGCGGCGTACCGATTGGTGCGGCAATGGCCGCGGCGATGGGGTTTAGCGGCCTGACGCAAGCCTGGCAGACCATTTTTTGGGTCGGCGGCGTGGTGCCTTTGCTGTTGGTTCCGCTATTAATGTCCCGTTTGCCGGAGTCGCAGGCGTTCAGCAGCCAGCAGCAGAAATCACCCGCACCGCTGCGGGCTATCTTTGCTACCGGTACCTCTTCCGCCACGCTGCTCTTATGGCTGTGCTATTTCTTTACGCTGTTGGTGGTCTACATGTTGATCAACTGGTTGCCCATGCTATTGGTCGATCAGGGCTTTAGCCGTCCACAGGCTTCTGGCGTCATGTTTGCGCTGCAAATCGGCGCCGCTTTGGGCACCCTGATGTTGGGGGCGCTGATGGACAAACTCAGCCCTCTCAAAATGTCATTGCTGATTTATTGCGGCATGCTGGCGTCGTTGATTTCATTGGGGGCCGCGAGCTCTTTCGGTGCCATGATTGCCGCCGGATTCGTTGCAGGAATGTTCGCGACCGGCGGGCAGTGCGTGCTGTATGCGCTGGCACCATTGTTCTATCGCACCGAAATCCGTGCCACCGGCGTCGGTACTGCCGTCGCGGTAGGGCGTCTGGGGGCGATGAGCGGACCGCTGCTGGCGGGTAAAATGCTGGCGCTGGGTACGGGCACCGTCGGTGTTATGGCCGCTTCCGCACCGGGCATTGTGCTGGCGGGCGTGGCGGTGTTCTGGCTGATGAACCGGCATCAGCGCCGAGAGTCGGTAGCGCGGTAAACGGCATTTTTTTGTGTTTATGGCATAAAAAGCACAGTCATACCGGGAAAACCGTTCCTATACTGTCGGTCACATTCATCATGATGATACAGGCAGGACGTTATGACCCGTTACACTACGTTTTCCCTTGGTTCTCAATTTGTGAATCGCCTCGGTTACGGGGCGATGCAGCTGGCGGGGCCAGGCGTATTTGGTCCACCGAAAGACCGACATGCCGCCATCTCCGTGTTACGCGAAGCGCTGGCGCTCGGCGTCAACCATATCGACACCAGCGACTTCTACGGTCCACACGTTACTAACCAGATTATTCGTGAAGCGCTGCATCCTTATGCCGACGATCTGGTGATCGTGACCAAAATTGGTGCCCGTCGTGATGATAAAGGGGGCTGGCTGCCGGCGTTTTCCGCCGAGGAATTAAAGCAGGCGGTGCACGATAACCTGCGCAACCTCGGGCTTGATGCGCTGGATGTGGTGAATATGCGTGTGATGATTGGCGACGGTCATGCTCCGTGTGAAGGCTCTATTGAAGCCAGCGTTAGCGTACTCGCCGAGCTGCAACAGCAGGGGCTTATCAAGCATATTGGGGTCAGTAACGTTACGCCAACGCAGGTGGCCGAGGCACGCAAAATCGCCAATATTGTCTGCGTGCAAAATGAGTACAACATTGCCCACCGCCGCGATGATGAACTGATTGATACGCTGGCGCGCGACGGTATCGCCTATGTGCCTTACTTCCCGCTGGGCGGTTTCTCACCGCTACAATCCTCCGCGCTGAACGAGGTCGCTAGTTCGCTGAACGCCACGCCGATGCAGGTGGCGCTGGCCTGGCTGCTGCACCGTTCGCCCAATATTCTGCTGATCCCCGGTACTTCTTCAGTCACGCATCTGCAGGAGAATATGGCTGCGGGTCAGTTGACCTTACCTGAGGATGCGCTGGCGACGCTCGACGGCATTGCGGCTCGCGCATAACGGGAGGCTTAATGAGCGACAAACGTTCCGCCCAGTGCCACTGCGGTGCGGTGGCTTTCACCGTCGTGCTTAGCGATGGACTCAATACCGCCCGCCGCTGCAACTGCTCCTACTGCCGTATGCGCGGTGCGGTTGCGGTTTCTGCGCCGTTGTCCGGCATCGAGATTCTACGCGGGCAGGATAAATTGACGGAGTATCGCTTTAATACTGGCGAAGCCGTTCATTTTTTCTGTTCGGTGTGCGGGATTTATACCTTCCATCAGCGGCGCTCGAATCCTCAGCAATACGGGATTAACGTTGCCTGTCTCGAGGGCGTTTCGCCGTTTGACTTTGCCTGCGTGGAAGTTCATGACGGTATTCACCATCCGAAAGATGGCGGCGGTGGCATAGCGGGATATTTACGCTTCGACAAAAAGTAGCCCAGACGAGGCGGTACGGCGACTCTGGGGGGCTCGGAGCCAGTCCCGGCGGCGCTGCGCTTGGCCGGGCTACAAAAAAGAAAACCCTGCTTATGAGCAGGGTTTTTGTATTGCTGGGGGCGATTACGC
Source organism: Kluyvera ascorbata ATCC 33433 (assembly GCF_000735365.1). GTDB lineage: Bacteria > Pseudomonadota > Gammaproteobacteria > Enterobacterales > Enterobacteriaceae > Kluyvera > Kluyvera ascorbata. Next base: position 11,572 of record NZ_JMPL01000021.1, read on the forward strand.
TACCAGGCTGTCGATCGCGGCTTTTGCATCAGAGGTCGCTTTGGTGGCCACTTCTGGACCGTAAGCGATACCTTCGGCGAAGACCACGTTCACGTCGGTGATCCCGATGAAGCCCAGGAACACGTTCAGGTATGGGGTGATAAGGTCAGTTGGGCTATCTTTATGGATGCCGCCGCGGCTGCTCAGAACGATAGCGCGTTTGCCGGTGACCAGACCTTCTGGACCTTTTTCGGTGTAACGGAAGGTTACGCCAGCGCGGGCAATCAGGTCGAAGTAGTTTTTCAGCTGCGTTGGGATGTTGAAGTTATACATCGGCGCGGCGATAACAATGACGTCGTGGGCTTGCAGTTCAGCAATCAGCTCGTCAGAGAGCTTCAGCGCTTCCTGCTGACGTGGGGTCAGTGGGGAATCGCTTGGGCGCAGCGCGCCGACCAGTTCGCCATCCAGCACCGGGATTGGATTGGCAGCCAGATCGCGGACGGTGATTTCGTCAGCGGAGTGCTTTTCACGCCACTGTTCAACAAAATAGTCGGACAGCTGACCTGATTGAGAGTAGCCTGCCAGGATGCTGGATTTCAGAACTAATACTTTGCTCATAGGTAATTCCTTATATTTGATTGACGGGCGATGCCCTGTTGCTTGCTGACACTTTATTCACAATCCTGCCACAGAGATAGCGCAATATATCGAATCCTATATTCAGTTTTTTTGAACAAGGCTCGAAATGCGCAAGTGTGGTATGCTATGACGATTCTTTATGAGAGCTTTTCCCGGCAGTGCGCTGCCCAATAAGACTATGACAGAACAACAAAAAATCACCTTTGCGATGCTCAGTCAGCGCCTTGACGCGCTGACTCTGCGGGATAAACAGCGCTTTGCCCGCCGATTACACGGCGTTAAGAAGGTTAAAAATCCTGAAGCACAACAGGCCATTTACCAGGAGATGGCGCAGGAAATTGAACAGGCAGCCGGTAAGGTTGTGCTGCGTGAAGCGGCGCGTCCGGTGATTGAGTACCCGGAAAACCTGCCGGTTAGCCAGAAGAAACAAGACATCCTCAACGCCGTGCGTGACCACCAGGTGGTGATCGTCGCCGGGGAAACCGGGTCGGGTAAAACCACCCAGTTGCCGAAAATCTGCATGGAATTGGGGCGCGGCATAAAAGGGCTGATTGGCCATACCCAGCCGCGTCGTCTGGCGGCGCGCACCGTGGCTAACCGTATTGCTGAAGAGCTGAAAACCGAGCCGGGCGGCTGCATTGGCTACAAGGTTCGCTTTAGCGATCACGTCAGCGACAACACCATGGTCAAGTTGATGACCGACGGTATTCTACTGGCGGAAATCCAGCAGGACCGCCTGCTGATGCAGTACGACACCATCATTATCGATGAAGCGCACGAACGTAGCCTCAACATCGACTTCCTGCTCGGCTACCTGAAAGAACTGCTGCCGCGTCGCCCGGATCTCAAGGTGATCATCACCTCGGCGACCATCGACCCGGAACGTTTCTCGCGCCACTTTAATAATGCGCCGATTATCGAAGTGTCCGGCCGCACCTATCCGGTTGATGTGCGTTACCGTCCGATTGTTGAAGATGCGGACGACACCGAGCGCGACCAGCTACAGGCGATTTTCGACGCCGTCGATGAATTGGGGCAGGAAGGGCCAGGCGATATCTTAATCTTTATGAGCGGTGAGCGAGAAATCCGCGATACCGCCGATGCGCTAAGCAAACGCGACCTGCGCCATACCGAGATCCTGCCGCTCTACGCCCGCTTATCGAACAGCGAGCAGAATCGCGTCTTCCAGTCGCACAGCGGACGGCGCATCGTGCTCGCCACCAACGTGGCAGAAACCTCGCTGACGGTACCGGGCATCAAGTATGTGATTGACCCAGGCACGGCGCGTATCAGCCGCTATAGCTATCGCACCAAAGTGCAGCGTCTGCCGATCGAGCCGGTTTCTCAGGCTTCCGCGAACCAGCGTAAAGGCCGCTGTGGTCGCGTATCGGAAGGTATCTGTATTCGTCTGTATTCCGAAGATGACTTCCTGTCGCGCCCTGAGTTTACCGACCCGGAAATCCTGCGTACCAACCTGGCGTCCGTTATTCTGCAAATGACCGCGCTGGGCTTGGGCGATATCGCCGCGTTCCCATTCGTCGAAGCGCCGGATAAACGCAATATTCAGGACGGCGTGCGCCTGCTCGAAGAGCTGGGCGCTATCACCACCGATGAACAGGCAACTGCCTACAAGCTGACGCCACAGGGCCGCCAGCTCAGCCAGTTGCCGGTCGACCCGCGTCTGGCGCGCATGGTGCTGGAAGCGCAGAAACACGGCTGCGTGCGTGAAGCAATGATTATCACGTCGGCGCTCTCTATCCAGGACCCGCGTGAACGTCCGATGGACAAACAGCAGGCGTCCGATGAAAAGCATCGCCGCTTCCACGACAAAGAGTCAGATTTTATGGCCTTTGTGAACCTATGGAACTACCTCGGCGAGCAGCAAAAAGCGCTATCGTCAAACCAGTTCCGCCGCCAGTGCAAGCTCGATTTCCTTAACTACCTACGCGTGCGTGAGTGGCAGGACATCTACACCCAGCTTCGCCAGGTGGTGAAAGAACTGGGTATTCCGGTAAACAGCGAACCGGCGGAGTACCGTGAAATTCATATTTCACTGCTGACCGGTCTGCTGTCGCACATCGGGATGAAAGATACCGACAAGCAGGAATTCACCGGTGCGCGTAACGCGCGCTTCTCCATCTTCCCGGGCTCAGGGCTGTTTAAGAAGCCGCCTAAATGGACGATGGTTGCCGAACTGGTCGAAACCAGCCGCCTGTGGGGGCGCATTGCCGCGCGTATCGACCCGGAATGGGTAGAGCCGGTGGCGCAGCATCTGATCAAACGTTCCTACAGTGAACCGCACTGGGAACGGGCGCAGGGCGCGGTGATGGCGACCGAGAAAGTCACCGTCTACGGCCTGCCCATTGTGGCCGCGCGTAAGGTTAACTACAGCCAGATTGACCCGGCGCTGTGCCGCGAGCTGTTTATCCGCCACGCGCTGGTGGAAGGCGACTGGCAGACGCGTCACGCCTTCTTCCGCGACAACCTCAAGCTGCGCGCTGAAATTGAAGAGCTGGAAAATAAATCACGTCGCCGTGATATCCTGGTGGATGACGAGACGATGTTTGAGTTCTACGACCAGCGCATCAGCCACGAAGTGATTTCCGCGCGCCATTTTGATAAGTGGTGGAAGCAGGCGAGCCGTGAAACGCCGGATCTGCTCAATTTCGAAAAGAGCATGCTGATTAAAGAAGGGGCGGAGCAGGTCAGCAAGCTGGACTACCCGAACTTCTGGCATCAGGGCAACCTGAAGCTGCGTCTTACCTATCAGTTCGAGCCGGGAGCCGATGCCGATGGCGTAACGGTGCACATTCCGCTGCCGCTGTTAAACCAGGTGGAAGAGGCCGGTTTTGAGTGGCAGATCCCGGGGCTGCGCCGTGAGCTGATTATCGCGCTGATTAAATCGCTGCCGAAACCGGTGCGCCGTAACTTTGTGCCTGCGCCGAACTACGCCGAAGCCTTCTTAGGCCGCGCCACGCCGCTGGAACTGCCTCTGCTGGATTCGCTGGAGCGTGAACTGCGCCGGATGACCGGCGTTACCGTCGACCGCGAAGCCTGGCAGTGGGATCAGGTGCCCGATCACCTGAAAATCAGCTTCCGCGTGGTGGACGATAAAAACAAGAAGCTTCAGGAAGGGCGCTCACTTCAGGCGTTGAAAGATACGCTGAAGGGCAAAGTACAGGAGACGCTGTCGGCGGTCGCCGACGACGGTATCGAGCAAAACGGGCTGCATATCTGGAGCTTTGGTGACCTGCCTGATCGCTACGAGCAGAAGCGCGGCAATTACAAGGTGAAAGCCTGGCCGGCGCTGGTGGACGAGCGTGACAGCGTGGCCATCAAGCTGTTTGATAACCAACTGGAACAGCAGCAGGCAATGTGGCGCGGCTTGCGCCGTCTACTGTTGCTGAATATTCCGTCGCCGATTAAGTATCTGCACGAGAAGCTGCCGAACAAGGCAAAACTGGGGCTCTACTTCAACCCGTATGGCAAGGTGCTTGACCTGATTGACGACTGTATCTCCTGCGGCGTGGACAAGCTGATCGACGAGGCGGGCGGGCCGGTGTGGAGCGAAGCGGGCTTCGCTGCCCTGCATGAAAAGGTACGCGCTAATCTCAATGAAACGGTGGTGGAGATTGCCAAACAGGTTGAGCAAATTCTGACGGCAGTGTTTAACATCAACAAACGTCTGAAAGGCCGCGTGGACATGACCATGGCGCTGGGGCTATCGGACATTAAGGCGCAGATGAACGGCCTGGTATACCGTGGCTTCGTTACCGGCAACGGTTTCCGTCGCCTGGGCGATACGCTGCGTTATTTGCAGGCGATTGAAAAACGTCTGGAGAAAATGGCTGTTGACCCGCATCGCGACCGCGCGCAGATGCTGAAAGTGGACAGCGTCCAACAGGCCTGGCAGCAGTGGTTGAACAAGCTGCCACCATCGCGTCGTGAAGATGATGATGTGAAGGAAATCCGCTGGATGATTGAAGAGCTGCGCGTGAGCTTCTTTGCTCAACAGTTGGGTACGCCGTATCCGATTTCGGATAAACGTATCCTGCAAGCGATGGAGCAGATTGTCGCCTGATCCCGGCGGCAAATTAGCTGTAGCCCGGGCGAGGCGTATGCCGACCCCGGGGCTTCACCGCGCTCTACGCGTTCACCCACGCCAACGTAAATCCATCCCACCCCTTAATCCCGACCGTTTGCAGCGCCGTGACCGTCAGGCGCGGGTCGTTATGCATCATCTCTATAAACCGGCGCACGCCCTGCACGCGGGCGTCGGTGCTGTTGGGGTTGGTCACCTCACCATCGCGCACCACGTTATCGCCGATAATCAACGTCCCCGGGCGAGAATATTTCAACGCCCATTGCAGGTAATAAGGGTTATTCGGCTTATCCGCATCAATAAAAATCACGTCAAACGGCGCGGCATCTTCAAGCGTCGCCAGTGAATCCAGCGCCGGGCCTTCGCGCAGCGTCACCACCTTATCAAGCCCGGCGAGGGTGATATTCTCCCGCGCCACGCGGGCGTGCAGCGGGTCGGCTTCGAGGGTGATTAACCGCCCGCCCGGGGGCAGTTCGCGTGCCATCCAGATGGTGCTGTACGCGCCGAGCGTTCCTATTTCCAGAACTGACTTCGCGCCCACCATGCGCATAAACAGCGCCAGCAGTTGCCCTTGATTGGCCGCCACATCGTGCGCGGGTAGTCCGTTTCGCTGGTTGTTTTCCAGCACGAGAGACAGCACGGTATCGCCGGGAATCAGGTTCTCTATCAAATAATTATCAACATCTGACCACTGTTTTTGCATTGTGACACCCCTTAGGATTTGTCAGCCTGACAGCGAAGACCAGCCGCCTCCGAGCGACCGGTAAAGATCGATTTGCGCCAGTAGCAGATTGTTTTTCACCTGCACCACGCTGATTTGTGTTGAGAACAAGGTACGCTGCGCATCCAGCACATCAAGATAGGAAGAGTAACCGTTGTTATAGCGGTTCTGCGCAATACGCAGCGTCTCTTGCGCCACCTCTTCTTGTCCCTGGAGTTCGCTGAGCTGCTCGCCATAGCGGGTGATGGCATCGAGGCTATCGTTAACCTCTTTAAACGCGCTGCGCACCGTTTTTTCATAGCTGTACAGCGCCTGGTTGCGCTGCGCCATCGACACGTCCACCTGGGCATTCAGCGCCTGACGGTTGAGCAGTGGCGCCAGAATGCTGCCGCCGATGCTCCAGAGCCGCAGCGGGTTATCGAGCAGGTCTGGCAGAGTTCGGTCTTGTAAACTGCCGGTTGCCGTCAGATTTATCGAAGGCAGCAGTTGTGCCTTTGAGGATGCCAGAGTGGCATCGGCGGCGAGCAGCTGGCGCTGGGCCTGAGCAATATCGGGACGGCGATTAAGCAGCGTAGAAGGCAGTTGCGACGGTAGCGAAAGCGGAGTCAGTTTATCAAACGCGTTGCGTTTAACGTCGCCAGGATTATTGCCAAGCAGCACGCTCAGCGCGTTCTCCTGCTGGGTGATTTGATGGCGCAGCAGCGGCACCTGAGCGCGGGTTGCGCGCAGTTCAGAATCGGCCTGCATCAGCTCAAGGCGGGAGGTGTAACCCGTTTCAAACTGTCTTTTCGCCAGCGTAAACGCGGCTTCCCGGGATTTCAGCGTCTGTTCCGTGACCTGGAGCTGTTCGTCGAGCGATAGCAGGGTGATATAGCCGACGGATACCGAGGTGGCGACCGTTAAAACCGCGGCGGCGGCGGCCGCTTTTTGTGCTTCCAGGCTTGCTTCGGCGGCCTCGGCGGCGCTGCGATTTGCCCCCCAGAGATCAACATCGTAACTCGCGGTCAATCCGCCTTTATAGACCGTGCTGTGAATGGGCAAGCCCGTTGCGGCAGACTGGGCGCGAGCGCGCGTACCGCTCAGCCCGGCATCAAGAGTTGGGAACAGGCTGCTGTCGGCGGCGTAGGCGCGCGCCTGATATTCGTTTACCCGCTCGCGAGCGATCAGCACGTCGCTGTTGTAGCGCAGCGCCTGGTCAACGTACTGATTCAGCGCGCTGTCGTGAAAATTGCGCCACCATACGCCCTCAACCGGGCTCGTTGGGCCAATGTCGGCGCGCCAGGCAGCAGGAATGGTCAGCGTAGACTCGGCACGCTGCACGTCGGCGGACTGACAGCCAACCAGCGCGAGGGCCAGCGCAAGGGCGACGGGGCGGATCATGGCTTCGCCTCCGCGCGGGTATCTATGGTGACCTGTACCGACATCCCCGGACGCAGTCGCTGCAGGTTTTTCTGTCCTTCATCCACGGCAATACGTACCGGAATACGCTGGGCGATTTTAACGAAGTTGCCGGTGGCGTTATCCGGCGATATCGCGCTGAATTCCACGCCGGTTGCCGGTGAAATACTCTGTACGGTGCCGCTGAATTTTTCGCTGTTCAGCGCATCAACGGTAAAGGTTGCGGGTTGACCAATTCGCACCGTGGCAAGCTGAGTCTCTTTCAAGTTGGCGATAACCCAATGCTGCGGCGGCACCAGCGGCGTTAAGTGCGTTCCGGCGGTGACATACGCGCCAAGCCGCACGGCGATTTGCCCAAGCTGGCCGTCGGTAGGGGCGATAATGCGCGTGTTTTGCAGATCGATTTCCGCGAGCTCCAGCGAGGCTTTAGCGTTCGCCACGTCGGCCTCCAGAGAATCACGGTTGACGATGGTGGTTTGCAGATCCTGCTTCGACATCTCCAGCGTCGCCTTCGCCTGCTCGATATCCGCGGTGCCCTGGGCGGCGCTGGCACGCGCCGAGTCACGTTCGCGAATCGACAGCGAACCGTCGGCCGTCAGATCCTGCACGCGTTTTAAATCCGCCTGCGATTTCAGATTTTGTGCGCGGGCGTTTTGCAGCGCCGCTTCATTACGCGCAATCACCGCTTCGGCGCTTTTACGCTGCTGAAGATTATTGCGTAGCGCCGCTTCCTTCATCGCCAACTGCGCCTGCGCCTGATGCACGCGCTGCTTATAGATACGGTCATCAATCTGGAACAGCACCTGGCCCTTTTTGACCTGGTTAAAGTCCTGTACGTTAACGCCGGTCACGTAGCCGTTGACCTGCGGGCTGATAAAAGTGGTCAGGCCGCGCACGTAGGCGTTATCGGTAAACTGACTGTGGCGGGTAAACGGCGGTAGCTGCCAGGCGTACAGGACAACCAGTACGCCGACGAGACCGATGGCTGCGGCGGTAAAAATGGATACCACGCGGATATTGTTTCGGGTATTGGCCTGTTGCTTGGCCGCATCCTGCTGACTCATAACGATTCCAGATCTCTCTTGTTGTTATTTGCTGCCCGTCGCACGTTTCAGCGCGATGTGGGCGGTAATACGCAGTCTTAATAATCGCCAGAACACCCATAGCAGCGTGGCGGCAGAAATGGCTGCCGTCAGCAGATAAGTATCATTGTAGGCGAGAATATTGGCCTCCAGCGTGGAGAGGTTTTGCAGTACGGCGCTGGCCTGAACGTTCAATAGCGCGCTGTCGCCTAGCTGGCTTTGATACTGCTGGGCGTAAAGCTGTAGCCGCTCGTTAATGACCGGATTGAGGGTGGTTATCTGGTCGGCAAGCTGGCTCGAGTGAAACTTCTCTCGCCAGGTCTGAAAGGTGCCGAGGATAGCTGAACCGAGCAGGCCGCCAATGTTCTGGCTCATGCCAAACAGCACCGAGAAGCTCACCAGATTACGCTGGTCGGCAATAACGCCGCCGATGCCTGCCAACATGGCGGGCGCGAGGAAAAAGGCACTGCCGAAGCTGAGCAGGAACTGGCTGAACATCAGTTGGTCAGTGCGCGTCAGGCTGGTGGACTGGCTGTCCAGCAGCGAGGCTATCATGATGAGCGTCAGTGCCGTGGCGGTGGGCCAGTAAAGTCGCCGCGGGTTGAGCGTCAGGCAACTGGCGATAATCCCGCAGGTAATACCTGCAAAAATCGACCACGCCAGCGTCGTCATCTGTTCGTTTTGCAGCCCCACGTACTGAAGCCAGCCGATAACGCCGGTATTCTGCTCCGCCAGCACGATACGGATAAGCACCATAATCAGCCCCAGGCGCAGAATACTGCCGCTGGAGAGCCACCGAGTGTTTAATAGCGGGTTAGTACGGTTATGTTCAAAGATGATGGCAGAGACAATCAGCACAATCGCCGTGGCGAGCGACCAGCCAATCCACGGCGCTTCAAACCACCAGTCGAGACGCCCCAGGGACAGCACTGCGCATATCAGCGCCATACCGGGGGCCAGTAAAATAAAGGTGATGAAATCTTTCTTCTCGAACACCTTTTTACGGTCGCTCGGCGGTAGCTTAAGGGCAATAACGCAGGCGAGCGACACCAGCGCCAGGCCTAATTCAAAGAAGTAGAGTCCACGCCATTCGTCAATTTGTAACAGTTCGGTCGAGAACAGCCTTGCGATGGGAATAGCCAGCGACGAGCCGGTTATCCCAATGGTCAGCGCTTTCAGGCGGTGCTTAGCAGGCCAGGCCTGCACCTGATAATAGATCCCCAGCGAACTTAAGGCCGCCGCCACCATACCGTGGGCGGCGCGCACCATCAGCGCCGAGCTGAGGTCGTTGACGAACAGGTGAAAGAAGGTCACCAGCACATACAACACCAGAAAGCCTTCGGTAAACGCCCGCAGACCAAACTGCTGGCGAAATTTCACCAGCAGCAGGTTAATGGAAACGTTAGTCATGACGTAAACCGCAGGCAGCCAGGCGATTTCCGTAGACCAGGCGGCAAATGAACCCTGAAGGTTTTGCAGATTCGCGGTGACGACCGCATTGCCCAACGCGCCGGTGAGGCAAACCAGCAGGCCGACGATGCCGTAGGCGACACGTTTTGGTGCGCTGTGAATCGGCGTTGATGGAGAGCCGAGGATCGCCGGTTTTTCGTGGGGCGCCCAGTCGTGCGGGGCGTAGGGGTCGCGACGCGGTGGAGCCATTATTTTTTCTCCACTTCGTGCAGCAACCGGGTGAGCACCCGCTGGGTAATCTCTTGTTCTTCGGGAGTAATCACCGTCAGAATCTCTTCACGCAGTTCATCCGCCACGGCTTTTACCTGGTGATAAAGCTCAAGGCCTTTTGGCGTCGCGACCAGCAGCCGCTTACGTTTATCACGCTCGGTGAGGACTCGCTCGACCAGCCCAGCTTCTACCAGACGGTTAATAAGCGGCACCACGGTGGCGCTTTCTACTCCCAACTCCTGAGCAAGTTCAGACTGCGACAGTGGCTGTTCGTTGCGCGCAATGCTGGCCACGGCGACCCATGTGGCCTGGCTCATACCGAGATCTTTCAGCCGACGGTTTACCGCCAGCCGCCAGTGATGGGCGGTGAGATAGAGGAGATGAGAAAAACTAAGCTGACGGTTATCCATAGACGATGTATTCATGATCATTAGAGCTCTAATGATTCTACGTTCGCCGAAAACCATAATTCAAGTGAATGTGAAAAATAAATGTTATCGGAAGGTGACTATTTATTTGCTATGGGATGGGGGGTGTAGGCCGGATAAGGCGGAGCCACCATCCGGCACTAGGCTCAATGCTGCCCGATGGCGCTTCGCTTATCGGGCCTACAGATTAAATCTGACTGGTCTGCGCGTTCACCGACGCGGCTGGATTTTTACGGCGGCTGGCAAAGAAAATCGCCGTCAGAGAAATCGCCACCGTCGTTGCCAGATACCAGGCCACCGGTACCCAATCGCCGTTGTATTTTGCCAGCAGACCGGTTGCAATCAGCGGCGCGGTACCGCCTGCCAGTGCAGCGCCAATCTGATAGCCCAGCGTGATGCCGGTGTAGCGTACGTTGGCGCTAAAGATTTCCGAGCACAGCGTTCCCAGCACGGCGGTAATCGGTGACCATAAAATCCCGAAAGTGATAACCGTTGCGAGGGTGATCCCCCAGGTGGTGCCGGTGTTGAGCAACAGGAACCACGGCACGATGAACAGACCCAGCAGCACGACGCTAATGGCGTACATCCGCTGACGACCAATTTTATCCGAGAGCAGGCCCATCAGCGGGATCATCACCGTTGACACCAGCGCACCAAGCGTGACGGCTTCCAGCACCTGCGACTTCTGATAGGTCAGGGTTGTGGTGGCGTAACTCACCACGAAGGTGGAGAAGATATAGAACGGTGCGGTTTCCACCACCTTCAGGCCAGCGGCGATAATCACTTCACGCCAGTGATGGGTCAGGGTTTCGCGCAGCGGCGCTTTAGCCACTTTACCGGAGGATTTCACCTTCTTAAATTCCGGCGTTTCATCGATATCTTTACGGATCCACAGGCCAATCAGCACCAGCGCCGCGCTCATCAGGAACGGAATGCGCCAGCCCCAGGAGAGGAACTGCTCTTCGCTGAACAGCGTCATCAGCGAGACGATAAAAGTGGCCATCAGCATCCCAATCGTCACGCCCGCCTGTGGGATACTGCCGAAGAAGCCTTTACGCTTTTCCGGCGCGTATTCATAGGCCAGCAGCAGCGCGCCACCCCATTCACCGCCGATGCCAATCCCCTGAATAATACGCATCAGAATGAGTAGAATCGGTGCCCAGATACCAATCATGTCGTAGGTCGGCAGCAGACCAATCATCACGGTTGCACTTCCCATCAGCGACAGGGTTAACACCAGCGTCTTTTTACGACCGATGCGGTCGCCAATGTGAGCGAAAATAACGCCGCCAATCGGACGAATAAAGAACGTGAGCGAGAAGGAAAGGTAGGAGAGAATCAGGCCGATGACCGGGTCAACCATCGGGAAAAAGATCTTATTAAACACCAGTGCGGCGGCCGTTCCGTATAAAAAATAGTCAAACCATTCAATGGAACTGCCGGTTAGGCTAGCAATCAGGACCCTCTTATTCTTTTTCAGGATCGTGGTGCTACTTTCTTGTATTGTCATGAAGAATAACTCCCGCCACATTGGGTTAAAATCAGGTATCACCTTTTTTATGGAATGGTGCAACCTGGATTGTGAAAAAGGTTGTGTGTTTGTTAAGCAACTTAGATATGGGCGTTATCTTTGGCAAGCGCATCATTGAAATTTGTGAATAAAAACGAGCATCATTTTTGTTTTAACTGACTGTTTATCCTAATTATAACGGTAGTAAATTCTGGATTGTGTTATAAAAATAGCGTTTTATTCAGGTGCAACCGCGCTGTTTTTAGATGTTTCTGGTTATTTCATGATTGTTACAAAATGGTGTGATTAACGTGAGGCCGTGCCCGCCAATTTGCACGAATGAGGAGAGTAGAGAGGACCATGAACGTGTCATATTTACCGCAGGAAACGCTGATGGCGGCCAACTTACTGGGCCGCTGGCTGGCGCAAAATGATTTTGACAGCTCGCCAAAGGCTGAGGAAACGCAGTGGGTGGTGATGGCCGGAAATGCGGTGATGCCCACTATTGATGCCGCTTGTCGGTTGGTCAGTGAAAGCGGCGGTTCGCTGTTAATCAGCGGTGGTATTGGTCATTCGACCAACTTTCTCTATGAGGCGATGGCACAGCACCCGCGCTATCAAAGCATCGAAACGAACGGGGAGGCGGAGGCGACGCTGCTGGCGGAAATTGCGCACCGCTTCTGGCAGATCCCGCGAGACCGCATTGTGGTGGAAGACCAGTCGACGAACTGCGGTGAGAACGCCTGGTTTACCCGTCGGGTAATGGAAGCGCGTGGCATCCACGCCCCCAGGGTGACGGTGGTGCAGGACCCAACCATGCAGCGCCGCACTATGGCAACCTTTGCCCGCGTCTGGCAAGAGGTGGAAAACGCGCCGCGATGGTTAAGCTACCCGGGCTACATACCGGAACTGATCAACACTGAGGAAGGCGTTGGCTATCGCCAGCCTGAGGCGGGGCTATGGCCGGTGGCGCGCTATTTATCGCTGCTGCTCGGTGAAATTCCACGCCTTCGCGATGATGCGCAGGGTTATGGACCACGCGGTAAGGATTTCATTGCTCACGTCGATATTCCCGCTGAAGTAGAGGCCGCCTGGGCACAGCTTAGCGCTGACCCGCTACTTCAACAGGTATTAGCCAGTCGTACGCTGGGATAATAGCGACCGACCGCTGAAGCGGTCGGATTAACGAAAACTCCATTGCACGGTAATAACAAAAATCGACGGTAAAATAATGCCGCTTTCGATGCCGAAATAGTCGGTGAAGTTATATTGCAGCCCGTGGTAGATATACGGCGAGAAGCCCACACCGGTGATTTTTTTCGCCGTATGATAGGTCCCGGAATCCCCACAGTGGCTGAAGGCATCGAAAAAGAATTCTCCCGTATAGGCATAAACGCCTTTAAACGTCCAACCCTCGGTGGGGCCACTGCCTTTCAACCAGTCACGGCGTACGCCTATCGAAAAACAGCGGTCATCAAAGCTGTTTTTCATCGTCCCGACCAGCAGGCTATATTTCGAATCTTCAGAAAATTTACGTTCGACGGAGAAGTAGTTGTTGTCGAATTCTTCAGTATATTGCCCGTGGTTACCCGTCAGGTGGTAGACAAACGAACCGGTATTAACGGAGTAGAGATTAATCTCATCAGCAAAGCTGAAAGTGGCCGGCAGCAGGGCCGACGTAAATGCCAGAACGCCTGGGATTTTATGCATGATTGAACTCGGTAAAACCGAAATAAGAAGACAATATATTCAATGATAGTGCTTGTGCGATAAACCGTAGTTCAATCAGCACCGGGGATAAGAAAAAATTAGCGAACTATCTTTTCGTGTTGCTTCACAGAAACGGACATGACCAGTTGGAAAAGTTGCCAAAGTGTATATGTATTTAACAATATCTTTACTTGTTAACTACCTAACGCAGACAGGAGCAGGACATGACGTCACCCGTGCAACATCCGATGTATATTGATGGTCAGTTCGTCAGCTGGCAGGGCGATAGCTGGATTGATGTGATTAACCCGTCGACCGAAGAGTGCCTTTCCCGAATTCCTGATGGTGATGCCGAGCATGCGAAGCGGGCGATTGATGCCGCCGAGCGCGCGCAGCCAGCATGGGAAGCGCTGCCTGCTATCGAACGCGCCGGATGGTTGCGTAAAATTGCTGCCGGTATTCGCGCACGCGCGGCAGAAATCAGCCAGATGATTGTGGCTGAGGGTGGCAAAATTCAACAGCTGGCGGAAGTCGAGGTGGGGTTTACCGCGGACTACATCGAATACATGGCGGAATGGGCGCGCCGTTATGAAGGGGAAATACTGCAAAGCGACCGTCCTGGTGAGAACATCTTTGTCTTTAAACGTGCGCTGGGGGTTACCACCGGTATTCTACCGTGGAACTTCCCATTCTTTCTGATAGCGCGCAAGCTCGCGCCTGCGCTTATCACCGGTAACACCATCGTGATTAAGCCGAGTGAGTTTACGCCGAATAACGCTATCGCTTTTGCTGAAATCGTCCACGAGATTGGCTTGCCTAAAGGGGTCTTCAACCTGGTGCTGGGGCGTGGTGAAACCGTCGGTCAGGAGCTGGCAGGCAACCCGAAAGTGGCCATGGTCAGCATGACCGGCAGCGTCGGGGCGGGCGAGAAAATTATGGCCGCCGCGGCGAAAAATATCACCAAAGTCTGCCTTGAACTTGGCGGTAAAGCACCGGCGATTGTGCTGGACGACGCCGACCTTGAGCTGGCGGTTAAAGCGATTGTCGACTCCCGCGTCATCAACACCGGACAGGTCTGTAACTGCGCTGAGCGCGTATACGTGCAGAAAGGTATCTACGACCGCTTTGTCAATAAATTAGGTGAAGCGATGAAAGGGGTGGCATTCGGCGACCCGGCAAAACGCAACGATATTGCGATGGGGCCGCTGATTAATGCCTCCGCGTTGGAGCGCGTTGAGCAAAAAGCCGCGAAAGCCGTTTCTCAGGGGGCGCGAGTGGTACTTGGTGGCAAAGCCGTCGATGGCGCGGGCTATTTCTATCCGCCGACGCTGCTGCTGGACGTTCGTCAGGAGATGAGCATCATGCACGAAGAGACCTTTGGTCCGGTGCTGCCGGTGGTGATGTTCGATACGCTGGATGACGCTTTGAAGATGGCCAACGACAGCGATTATGGACTGACATCTTCTGTTTATACCCGGGATCTCAACCAGGCGATGAAAGCCGTACGCGGTCTGAAGTTTGGTGAAACCTATATTAACCGCGAAAACTTTGAAGCGATGCAGGGCTTCCATGCTGGCTGGCGTAAGTCCGGCATCGGCGGCGCTGACGGTAAGCATGGGCTGAATGAATATCTGCAAACCCAGATGGTCTATTTGCAAACTCAGGGTTAAGCGCTAATCCCCAGCGTATAGGTTTTGTAGGCCTGATAAGCGCAGCGCCATCAGGCGATTCAGGCGCTGATTGCCGGATGGCGGCATTGCCTTATCCTGCCTACAAGACCCGTAGCCCGGCAGAGCTTCGCGACGCCGGGAACTCACCGAGCCACGATCTTTTTCTCATGCTCCAGCAACCAGCGCTTACGGGCCACGCCACCGCCATAGCCGGTCATGCTACCGTCTTTGCCGATCACCCGATGGCAGGGAATGACGATAGCAATGCGGTTGGCACCGTTAGCGGCCGCCACGGCGCGAGCGGCAGTGGGTTTATTGAGCGTTTCCGCCAGCGCCTGATAATGGGTGCTTTCCCCACAGGGAATCTCGGCTAGCGCCTGCCAGACACGGCGCTGGAACTCACTGCCTGGCGTATCCAGCGCCAGCGTAAACCTCAGACGTTTGCCGGCGAAATACTCGGCAATCTCGTTTTCTGCCTGGCGGATATGCTCGTTTTGACCGGCAATAATGCGGGCGTTCAGCAGGCGCTGGAGGTCGCTAAATTCGGTCTCGAGCATCCGGCGGTCAACAAACTCCAACAGACACACCCCGCGCTCGCTGGCGCAAACGAACATCGGCCCAATCGGCGTGGTAAAACGGTGAATGAGCAGCGTTTGCTGCGCCATCGTGGGCGAATGGCCGGTGAGTTTTTTGTAGGTGTAGCCGAAGCCGCTAAGCGACTCGTAGCCGCTATCAAAGGCGACATCCGTGGCGCTACGGCCACCCTTTAGCTCCTGCAATGCGACGTTAACTCGCTGCATACGCTGGAAAGCCTGAAAGGTAATGCCATGATGCTGTAAGAACCAGCGACGCACGCGCTCCGGGCTGATGTTGCTGTCACGCAGTCTGGCATCGCTGATGCGTACTTTAGGCGTCTGACGAACCAGCGCCAACGCCTGTTCAATATAATCAGGCGCGCTACAGGCGTTTTCCGTTGGCCGACAGACTTTGCAGGGACGATAGCCTGCGTCCAGCGCCGATTTAAAATCACGGTAAAACTCGACGTTTTCACGTTTGGGCTTGCGCGCCCGGCAAACCGCAATACAGGACACACCGGTGGTTTTCACCCCGACGTAAAAGACGCCGGTGTACTCCGGCGCGCGCGCCAGCAGCGCCTGGTACCAGGTATCGCATTGGGCGCTATCGGTGACTTTCATCGTCAAAGACTCCTGCAAAGGACTGCTGATGGCGAAGCGATAACAGTAGACGGTTTAGTTGAGTTTGTAATGCGCTATGCATGGCATTGCCCATGGAAATTCGACGCACGCCAAGTTCCGAAAGCGTCGAGAAATCAGCAAGACCGGGAACCGCCATCACGTTCAGCGGCAGCGCGGTTTGCCTGACTAACGCCGCAATATCCTCGGGACGGTGAACGCAGGGGACAAACAGACCATCAGCGCCATGGCTGGCATACAACGATGCTCGTGACAGTGTCACGCTTAACGCCTCTGGCATACCGAGTAAAAAGGGGTCGGTACGCACGTTGAGAAAGAGCGAAACGCGGTGCGTCGCTAATCCCTCCCGAATGGATTGCAGGCGTTCGGCAAAATGTTCAGCATCAAGGAGTTCGCGGCGGCCGTCGCGTACGTGGCTGTCTTCCAGATTGATTCCCGCTACGCCAAGCGCAGACAGTTGCAGCATATTATCCACGATACCGTCCACGGATTCGGCATAGCCAGATTCAATATCAACGCTCAGCGGCAGGATCGTTGCGGCACGGATGCGGCCCACAATATAGCGCAGCTCCGTAAACGATATCCCTTCGCCGTCGGGGTATCCCAACATGTCGGCAATGGCGGCGCTGGAGGTTCCCAGCGCCTGATAACCGGCACGCTGTGCGGCCAGGGCGCTCGGGACATCCCAGACATTCGCGATGAGCAGTGGGGCACTTTGATGGTGCAGTTGAGTGAAGTTCATGTGATTCTCCGGTTGTGTGTGCAATCGGAGTGTGTCGCAGAGCGCAAAAGGGCAGCAACCGAAAATCAGACGACCATTTTTTGCGTGGAAACGGCGGGGGCGTGATGCCGCCCGCCGGCGTGTTTACATTTTGGCGAATTTTTCCAGTACGCGAATCAACTGGGTCACAAAGCCATATTCGTTATCGTACCAGGAGACCGTTTTGACAAGCTGCAGGCCGCCCGCTTCGGTCACTTCAGTTTGGGTCGCATCGAAGACGGAGCCGAAATGCGTGCCGATAATATCGGAAGAGACAATCTCCTCTTCGGTATAGCCAAATGACTCATTGTTGTGCGCGGCGTTTTTCATCACCTGGTTCACTTCATCTACGGTGACTTTTTTACTGAGAATCGAGACCAGCTCGGTCACTGACCCTGTTTTCGTTGGCACGCGCTGAGCGTGGCCCTTCAGTTTGCCGCTTAGCGCCGGGATCACCAGACCAATCGCTTTTGCCGCCCCGGTGGTGTGCGGAATGATATTCTCCGCCGCGGCGCGAGACGCGCGCAGGTCTTTGCCTCGTGGACCATCAACCAGCGACTGCGTGCCGGTATAGGCATGGATGGTGGTCATGGTGCCTACTTCAATGCCGAACGAGTCGTGGAGGGCTTTAGCCATTGGCGCCAGACAGTTGGTGGTGCAGGACGCAACGGAGATAATCTTATCGCTGGCGTTCAGCGTATCGTCGTTGACGTTAAAGACCAGGGTTTTCATATCGCCAGCAGGCGCGGAGACCAGCACTTTTTTTGCCCCGGCATCAATATGCGCCTGCGATTTTTCCGTCGAGGTATAGAAGCCTGTACATTCGACAATCAGCTCTGCACCCTGGGCGGTCCACGGAATATTTTTCGCCTCTTTTTCAGCGTAAACGGTAATGGTTTTACCATTCACAATCAGCGCATTATCGTTGTAATCAACGCTCCACGGGAACGGGCCGTAGTTGGAGTCATGCTTCAATAAGTAGGCCAGAACTTTGGGGGAGGTCAGATCGTTAATTGCGACCACTTCATGACTGCTGGAAACTTCCAGTAAACGGCGCAGAACCAGACGACCAATACGCCCAAACCCGTTAATGCCAATTTTACTCATGGTGCTCTCCTGTCAGTGATGGGTATCAGCCCAATACGCGTACGTCAGATTGACTCAATTAATAAGTGTGGATTATGTATTTCATCTGTCCAGGCTTAGTTCAGCGAGCCGGGAAGGGCAACGTTGTCGCGAAAATTTAATTTGTATCGATTTGAAAAAGTTAATGAAATTTTAATGAATCGCGGCTATTTTGCTTTTTTATGTTACTTCTCAGAGTATTTTGGCGATGAACGATAAATATTCCCGCTTACAAATTGCCATCCATTGGCTGGTATTTTTGCTGGTGCTGGTAGCCTATGCGGCGATGGAATTGCGCGGATTTTTCCCCCGTAGCGACCGCCCGGTCATCAACATGATCCATGTCTCCTGCGGGATCAGCGTGCTGGTGCTGATGGTGGCGCGTCTTCTCATTCGCCTGAAGCGCCCGGCGCCGCCTATTGTGCCGAAGCCAAAGCCGATGATGACCGGGATGGCGCATCTGGGACACCTGGCAATCTACCTGCTGTTTATTGCACTGCCGCTGATTGGTCTGGTGATGATGTACAACCGCGGTAATCCGTGGCTGGCATTTGGCCTCACCATGCCGCATGCCGCAGAGGGGAATTTTGACCTTGTGGATACGCTGAAACATTATCATGTGTTCCTCGCGAACCTCGGCTACTGGCTGATTGGCCTGCACGCGCTTGCGGCGCTGGCGCACCACTATATCTGGAAGGACAACACGCTGCTGCGCATGATGCCACGCAAGCGTTAACCTGCTTTCAACTCCCTGTTCTCTGCGCTACCATAAGTCATATATTTGACGTATGAATGGAGAGAACAGGGTGTTCGCAGATTTTGGTGTGCTTAATTACTGGACCTATTTGCTCGGGGCCATCTTTATTATTCTGGTGCCGGGGCCAAATACCTTCTTCGTACTGAAGACCGGCGTGTCGCACGGTATCCGCAAAGGATATATGGCGGCGCTTGCGGTCTTTATTGGCGATGCCGTTCTGATGTCTCTCTCGTTTGCGGGCGTCGCCACGCTGATTAAAACCACCCCGGTGCTGTTTAATATTGTGCGCTATCTTGGGGCGATTTATCTGCTCTATCTCGGCGGCAAGATGCTGTACAGCACGCTTAAGCGTAAAAATGTCGAACATGACGAAGCTGCGGAGCCGGGCCACGCCATCTTTAAGCGTGCGTTAACGTTGAGCCTGACCAACCCGAAAGCGATTTTGTTCTACGTCTCGTTCTTCGTGCAGTTTATTGATGTCCACGCGAAAACCCCTGGCCTGGCGTTCTTTATTCTGGCGCTGACGCTGGAACTGGTGAGCTTTACCTACCTGAGCTTCCTTATTGTCTCCGGCTCGCTGGTGACGCGCTACGTGAAAACGCGTAAAAAACTGGCAAAAATTGGCAACAGCCTGATTGGCTTGGTGTTTGTTGGCTTTGCCGCCCGCCTGGCGACCCTCCAGTCCTGATAGTTCTCCCGGCCCGATATTCTTATCGGGCCAGTCTGTTTTTACTCCCATCCAAATTGCTATAACGGCATAGGCCTGTCCTACGGTCACCTCATAAACGTCTAAACTAAGAGCTCTGGGGGAGTAAACCCGTTTGGGGCTGTCTATGCGCTTGAGCAAGTAAAAATTTAAAACATTTATTTTACATCAAAGCAATGAACTTGATAGTATACCCCCCTATACTATCGGAGGGCCTATGCCGCATTCACTCGAAGACAAAAAACGGGCTTTAAGCCGGGTACGTCGTATCAAAGGGCAGGTTGAAGCCCTGGAGCGTGCGCTGGAATCGGGTGACTCCTGCCTGACCATTCTGCAGCAGATTGCCTCTATCCGTGGGGCCTCTAACGGCCTGATGGGTGAAATGGTTGAGATGCACCTTAAAGATGAACTGGTGAGCGGCGAAACCACGCCGGATCAGCGCGCGGTGCGCATGGCTGAGGTAGGTCTCCTGCTTCGATCCTATTTAAAATAATCCCCTAATGGAAAAGACAGTTATGAAATCACGTGCTGCAGTTGCGTTTGGCCCTGGTCAGCCGCTGAAAATTGTTGAAATTGACGTGGCACCGCCGAAAAAGGGCGAAGTGCTGGTCAAAATCACCCATACCGGCGTTTGCCATACCGATGCGTTCACGCTGTCTGGTGATGATCCGGAAGGCGTATTCCCGGCGGTGCTTGGCCATGAAGGCGGCGGTGTGGTGGTTGAAGTCGGTGAAGGCGTTACCAGCCTTAAGCCCGGCGACCATGTGATCCCGCTTTATACCGCCGAATGCGGCGAGTGTAAGTTCTGTAAATCGGGCAAAACCAACCTCTGTCAGGCCGTACGTGCCACTCAGGGTAAAGGCCTGATGCCGGACGGCACCACCCGTTTTTCCTATAACGGTGAACCGATTTATCACTACATGGGCACCAGTACCTTCAGTGAGTACACCGTCTGTGCAGAAATTTCACTGGCGAAGGTGAACCCACAGGCACCGCTGGATAAAGTCTGCCTGCTGGGCTGCGGTGTTACTACCGGGATCGGCGCGGTCCATAACACGGCGAAAGTGAAAGAAGGCGACACCGTGGCCGTCTTCGGGCTCGGCGGCATTGGATTAGCGGTTATCCAGGGGGCGGTGCAGGCGAAGGCTGGACGCATTCTGGCCGTGGATACCAATCCGGAAAAATTCACCTTAGCGCGTGAAATGGGTGCCACCGACTTTATCAACCCGAAAGACTACGATAAACCGATTCAGGACGTGATCGTTGAACTGACCGACGGTGGCGTCGACTTCAGCTTTGAATGTATTGGCAACGTTAACGTCATGCGTTCGGCGCTGGAATGCTGCCACAAAGGCTGGGGCGAAAGCATTATCATCGGCGTGGCCGGTGCGGGTCAGGAAATTAAAACCCGTCCGTTCCAGCTGGTGACAGGCCGCGTATGGCGCGGTTCTGCGTTCGGCGGCGTGAAGGGCCGTACCCAACTGCCGGGGATGGTGGAAGAGGCGATGTCGGGCAAAATTCAGCTCGATCCGTTTATCACCCACCGTCTGCCGTTAGACCAGATCAACGAAGCGTTTGATCTGATGCACGAAGGGAAATCTATCCGTACCGTGATTCATTTCGGCGATAAATAATTCCCCCTCAACCAGCGGGATCTTCCCGCTGGTTTTCTGAAGTGTGACCCGCCTTACGTTTTGCACCTTTCCTGATAAGAATTCAGCGTCTATAGCCGATGACTCTATTACTTACCTCAAGTACAAGAGAGTTACTCATGGAAAAAAAATCCGCGCAGCCGAATCGCTCGCAAAAGGTCAGCTTTCTGCATCATATCCGCCTGGTGCCGTTCTTCGGTTTTGTGCTGGGCGGTATTCTGGTGCTGTTTGCCTTGAGTTCAGGGCTGGCAGGCTATTTCATGTGGAAAGCCGATAACGACCAGCGCGATGTGACGCAGGAACTGCAGGTCCGCGTTGGGCTTTCTGACAGCGCCAACTACCTGCGTGAAGCCCGTATTATGATGATTCATGCCGGGGCGGACAGCCGTATCGCCGAGATGGAGAGCATGAAGAAGAACCTGGCAGCGGCAGAAAACCGAATTAAACGCTCTCAGGACGGGTTCAAACTCTACACCAATCGCAGCGTGAAAACGGCGGCCGATGAAGCGCTGGATGCCGAAATGAATCAGCGCTATAGCGCCTATTTAGACGGCATGACGCCGATGCTGAAATATGCAAAAAACGGCATGTTTGAAGCCATCATCAACTATGAAAGCGAACAGGCTCGCGCGCTCGACGATGCCTATAACGACGTGCGCTTGAAGGTCATTGATATTCGTACCGCACGAGCTAACCAGCTTGCGGCATTAGCGCATGACCGTACCCGACTGGGCGGGTTGTTTATGGTCGGTGCTTTTATTCTCGCCGTAGTGATGACCATTATTACCTTTACCACCCTCCGTAGCGTGGTGATCCTGCCGCTGCAGCGAGCGGGCGCACGTATTGCCCAGATTGCGAGCGGCAATCTAACCATGGCAGATGAACCCGTAGGACGCAGTGAAATTGGTCAGCTCAACGGCAACCTGCAAAAAATGCAGCATGCGCTGGTGCAGACTGTGGGTACCGTGCGTCAGGGCGCGGAAGAGATCTATCGCGGAACCAGCGAAATTTCCGTTGGTAATACCGATCTCTCTTCGCGTACCGAACAGCAGGCGGCGGCCATTGAACAGACGGCGGCCAGCATGGAACAGCTCGCGGCGACGGTGAAACAGAACGCCGAGAATGCACACCATGCCAGCAAGCTGGCGGAAGATGCTTCCGGCAAGGCCTCCCGCGGCGGGCAACTGGTATCGGGTGTGGTATCGACGATGGGCAGTATCTCGACCAGCTCGAAGAAAATCTCGGAAATCACCTCGGTGATTAACAGCATTGCATTCCAGACTAATATTCTGGCGCTGAACGCCGCAGTAGAAGCGGCGCGTGCGGGCGAGCAGGGGCGCGGGTTTGCGGTGGTCGCCAGTGAAGTTCGCACGCTGGCAAGCCGCAGCGCCCAGGCCGCAAAAGAGATTGAAGGGCTTATCAGCGAATCGGTAACGTTAATTGAACGTGGGTCTGATGAAGTGGTGCGCGCGGGGACCACGATGACCGATATTGTTGATGCGGTGAAACGCGTGACCGACATTATGCTGGAGATCGCAGCGGCTTCTGATGAGCAGAATCGCGGGATTCAGCAGGTAAGCCAGGCGGTGACCGAAATGGATAACGTCACCCAGCAGAACGCCTCGCTGGTGGAAGAAGCCTCTGCGGCGGCAGCGTCACTGGAAGAGCAGGCAGCGCGCTTAACCGAAGCGGTCGGCACTTTCCGCTTACAGGCAAGTGAACGTGTTGAAACGGTCAAAGCCACAGCAAAAGCCGCGTTTAACCCGGCTAGTCCGACTGCGGCAACCGCCGGCGCGGATAACTGGGAAACGTTTTAAGCGAGGGTCTATCAATAAAAAAGCCTCGTCACCATAAAGGTGGCGAGGCAGTGAAGGCCTGATAAGCGAAGCGCCATCAGGCACAATACGCGCACGATAGTTCGACTATCAGTGGCTATCCGGCAGCGCGTAGGCAATGATGTAATCACCGCGATCCGGCGACTGACGTGCGCCACCTGCGTTAATCACGATGTACTGTTTGCCGGTCTTCGGCGAAACGTAAGTCATTGGGCCTGACTGGCTGCCGACCGGCAGACGGTCTTTCCAGATCTCTTTCCCGGTTGCGGTATCAAACGCGCGCAGGTAGAAATCCTGAGTGCCAGCGAAGAACAGCAGACCAGACTGGGTAGACAGAGAAGCGCCCAGGGTTGGCATACCGATAGGGATTGGCATGTGCATGCGGATCCCCAGCGGACCGGTGTCTTCAACGGTACCTACCGGCACCTGCCAGACAATCTTACCGGACTTCAGGTCCACGGCGGACATCGTGCCAAACGGTGGCTTCTGGCACGGAATACCCAGCGGAGACAGGAAACGCTCGCGCATTGCGCCATACGGCGTACCGTCCATCGGTACAATACCCATCTCGATGCCGCTGGCATTTTTCGCCACATTGGCGCGCGGCACCATGTAGTTTGCCAGGCCCAGACGCATATCGTTGACGAACATCAGGCTGTTGTTCGGGTCAACGGATACGCTGCCCCAGTTCATCCCACCCAGTGAGCCAGGATACTGCAGGGAACGGTCTTCGCCCGGTGGGGTGAAGATGCCCTGATGACGCATCTCTTTAAACTGGATGCGGCACAGCAGCAGGTCAACCGGCGTGGCGCCCCACATATCGGATTCTTTCAACTGCTCGTTGCCGATCATCGGCATGCCGACGGAGTAAGGCTGAGTCGGAGAGTAGCGCTCGCCAGGAACGTTGCCCGCCGGAACCGGACGTTCTTCGACTTTGGCTACCGGCTCGCCGGTTTCACGGTTGAGCATAAAGATCATGCCCTGTTTACTGGTTTGTACCAGCACCGGCGTGGTGCCGCCTTTACCATCTGGCAGGTCATACAGCAGCGGCTGAGAAGGCAGGTCGAAGTCCCACAGGTCGTGGTGGGTTGTCTGATAGTGCCAGCGTACTTTACCGGTGGTAGCGTCAACCGCCACGATAGAGGAGCTGTATTTATCGTCGAGCGCGGTACGTTCACCGGCCCAGAAGTCTGGGGTGGCATTACCGGTTGGCAGATAAATCAGATTCAGCTTCGCGTCGTAAGACATGGCGGACCAGACGTTCGGCGTACCGCGCGTGTAGGTCATGCCTTCTGGTGGCAAACCGGTCAGGTTCGGGTTGCCCGGATCCCATGCCCAGGCAAGTTTGCCGGTATGGACATCATATGCGCGAACTACGCCCGGGGGTTCACCGGTAGAGAAGTTATCGGCAACGCGACCGCCGACCACCACCACGTTACCCGCCACTAATGGCGTAGAGGTCTGCTGGTAGTAACCCGGTTTGATATCGCCCATACCAACGCTCAGATCAACCACACCGTGGTCGCCAAAGTCGTCGCACACTTTGCCGTTATCGGCATTGATGGCAATCAGGCGGGCATCCGTGGTAGGCAGGAACAGACGACGCGGGCAGGCGGCGGGTTGTGTTGCCGTGGCTGGCGTGGTCAGGGCCTGGGTGTCCTCAAAATAACCGAGACCACGGCAGCGCTGCCAGTTTGGCGCGGTGGCTTTGGAATCGTAACGCCATTTCTCTTTGCCTGAATCGACATCCAGCGCCAGCACTTTGCTGTACGGCGTACAGACGAACAGCGTGTCGCCAATCTGCAGCGGGGTGTTCTGATCTTCGGCACCGGAGCCGTTGCTCTGTGGAATATCACCGGTATGAGCAACCCATGCGACCTGCAGCTTATCGATATTCTGCTTGTTGATTTGATCTAACGCGGCAAAACGGTCGCCGTGGGTGGTGTTACCCCAATGCTCCCAGTTTTTCTGTGCTTCGCCTGGTGCGACCGGTTTAACCGGCACCGGTTCCGTCGCGGAGACCAGCGTTTGCGGCTTGAACATGCCACCAACGCTCACCAGCAGGATAACGGCGATAATCCCGGCGAGGCTAAATGCCGGGCCTTTTTTCGCAGGCTGCGCGTGGGACATAAATGGCCATACCAGCGCACAAAGAAAGGCCAGTACGCCAAAGGTAAATAGGCGCGAGAAGAGCGGCCAGAAATCCCAGCCCGCATCGCTGATAGACCAGACGATCGCCACAATAAACGCCAGTGCGTACAGCACAATCCCGGCACGACGTTGACGTGCGATCAGAATGGCGCTGACCACCATCACGATACCCATCAGCGTAAAGAACCAGGTGCCACCAACGCTGGCGAGCTTAGCCCCCAGCGCGCCGATAGCCAGGCCGACGATCAACATCAGCGCGATAAGAAGCCACTGCAGGATTCGTGGGAATCCTCGTGGCACGTTGCCAGTTGCCATACCGTTCTCCTTAAAACAGCAAAATGTGCACAGTTGAACCATGTGGTGTGTTTTGTTCTGTGCTTTTGTTTTGAATGAAATGCTAACGTGCTTCTAAATGAGGTATTTGGTTTATCAATGCAATTATGCATGAACCATTTGGTTAAATTATGGGTATGATAGATCTGTTAAATTGCATTGCGCAATTGTTAATAAATAATTTCGCATTAATTGCGTAGAGGAAAAGTAAAAGGGCGCGGAAAAACGAAGGAACTTAGCCCGCCAGGCGACGGGCCCGTGTGATTTTTCAGGAAGGCATTGACTTGCGAACGGCGCTCAATAGCGTCTGCGCGCCGGAAGAAAGCGGGGTATCCACTCGCGTCAGGATACCAATGGGTTCACCCTGACCCTGCGTCGCAATCGGCAGGGCGGTCAGCACGCCGCGGCGCAAATCGTCCTTCACCGCGCCGGAAGGGACGAACCAGATATAGTTGAAATCGACCGTCAACTGGCGAGAAAGTGACGCGGAAAGCGTCTCGATGCAGCCTGCGGGCATTTTGCAGCCCTGGCTTTGGAGCAGCGTTTCCGCATTCTGGCGGGGAACGGTACCCTTCGGTGAAACCACTACCGGCCACTCCAGCACGCGGCTCAGAGTGATATTTTCATGCAGCAGCGGGTGGTCGGGACGGACGACCAGCTTCAATGATTCCAGGAACAACAGCTCATAGTTCAACCCGGTCATCAGTTCCGGGTCGGACATGCGACCAATGCCCAGATCGATATCACCGGACTTCAGCGCCGCCAGCAGCATCGTATTGTTCATGGTGGCGACCTGAAGCGTCACGTCTTTTTGCTGCTGATGAAATTGTCCGATAACGGCAGGGAGCACGCCGAGCGCTGCGGTGGGTAGGGCACCGATGCGCACAACATCATTATTAACACCTTCTTTACGTATCAGCGCCTGACCCGCGGTATTTAGCGCATCAAGCACCTTCACGGCATGGGTTAAAAATTGTTCACCCACGAGGGTGAGTTGAGCCCCCAGACGGCCACGTTCGAAGAGACGTGTACCGGTTAGCTGTTCAAGTTCATTGAGCGTCTTGGAGAGCGCTGGCTGGCTTAAATTAAGGGTTTCAGCCGCTCGCCCCAAAGTTCCTTGCTGGGCGACGGCTACGAATGTGTGCAGATGGCGCAGGCGAATGCGCTGGCTAAAGAGTGCGTTTTTTTCCATAAGCGATGTTAAAAACAGAGCGGCATGAGTGACAAGTAATGTTGTTTAAATTTGATAACTTGCTAGCAAATTATTATTAACATTTGTGCGGTTTAACAGACAAGCGATTTGTTGGATTAGAGACGTTCCCGGCGTCGCGTTTGTACGGCCGGGCTACTTTGCGATAGGTAACCTGGCCGTACAAACGCGACGCCGGGTCAAAGCGCACTAACCTTACAGATCAAAAAACACCGTTTCGTTCTCGCCCTGCAAATAAATATCGAACCGATACACCGTCTCGTTGCCGCGCGTCTCTTTATGCGCAATCAGCGTCTTGCGACGCACTTCCCACTCAATCAGGTTCAGCACAGGATCTTTGCTGTTTGCCTCTTGCTCGTCCGGGAAGTACATCCGCGTATTCAGACCGATGTTGATCCCGCGCGCCACGATCCACAGATTGACGTGCGGTGCCATCATGCGCCCATCGCGGCCGACCGCTTGTCCCGGCTTAACGGTATCAAAACGCCAGACGCCGCTATCGAAGTTGGAGCAGGCGCGACCCCAGCCGCGAAAATCTTCATCCAGCGTTTTTTCGTGCTGTTGGTCCGCGACATGGTTATAGCGCCCGGCGGCGTTGGCTTGCCATATTTCAATCAGCACATCGCGCACCGGTGTGCCGGAGCCGTCGAACACGCGCCCCTCGATGGCAATATGCTCTCCGGGCGTGTGGCTGTTGGTCAGGG
Source organism: Kluyvera ascorbata ATCC 33433 (assembly GCF_000735365.1). Classification (GTDB taxonomy): domain Bacteria; phylum Pseudomonadota; class Gammaproteobacteria; order Enterobacterales; family Enterobacteriaceae; genus Kluyvera; species Kluyvera ascorbata. The sequence goes on from NZ_JMPL01000021.1 coordinate 38,938, forward strand.
TTGAACCAAAATTCTTCTCAAAAATATGGAAGCCTGCGGCATCCGGCGCCAGGCCAATATGCACATAAGGGCCGGCGGTTTGTGACGCCGTTTCCGGTAAATAGTCTTTCATCGTGCAGCCCCCTGAGTACGATTTTCAAACAACGTGGCGCGCTGGCCGCGCAGCACCAGATCGAAACGATAGGCCAGACAGTCGAGCGGTACGGCAGCATGGGTATCCAGCTCGGCGATAAGCGTACGTACGGCATCATCGTTATTGATGGTTTTGACGATAGGGCACTGCTTGATAAGCGGATCACCCTCAAAATACATCTGGGTGATCAGGCGCTGGGCGAAGGCTTCGCCAAAAATAGAGAAGTGAATATGCGAAGGACGCCAGTCGCTCACCTGGTTACGCCACGGATATGGGCCGGGCTTGATGGTGCGGAAGAAGTAATAGCCATTTTCATCAGTGAGAACGCGCCCACAGCCGCCAAAGTTGGGGTCAATCGGAGCCAGATACTGGTCCTTCTTATGGCGATATCGGCCCCCGGCGTTGGCCTGCCACACTTCAACCAGCGTATTTTTCAGCGGGCGGCCGAAGCCATCGCGCACGTAGCCATGAACGATGATGCGTTCGCCAATAGGCAAACCGTCTTTGGCGTAGTTGAGGATCAGGTCGTTATCCAGCGGGCCGAGATCCTGCTGGGAGAAGACCGGGCCGGTGATTTCTGACAGCGAATTTTGCAGCGAGATAAGGGCATTGCGCGGCGAGCGCAGCACGCTGGTTTTATAGCCCGGCGCGTGGGCTGGGGGATGATTGTTGTAATCCCGGTGAATCACTTCTTGCGGTGACCATTTTGTGCTCATAGGTGGCTCCGTGTAGGGTATTTTATTATTGCCACAGACAGTGTGTGTAAATACTTTGTTAATTTAAAGTGAATTTAAGGTATATTTTTAATAACCCTGGGTTATGTAATCAGAACCATTCACTCAATAAGTTCAGTCAGTTGCCGCGATCACAGTTTGTAAATTCTTACCGCATAGCGTCATGGCCTTTCCTACACTGCAAATATATTCACAGGAGGCAAGGCATCATGGCGCACACCCTTTCGGCGGATGATATTCGTGAGGAATTTTCACAAGCAATGTCGGCAATGTATCAGCAAGAAGTTCCGCAATATGGAACCCTGCTGGCATTAGTGGCTGACGTAAACCTGGCCGTGCTGGAAAATAACACGCGTCTGCATGAACAGCTGGCCAATGCGGATGAGCTCGCGCGACTTAATGTTGAACGTCATGGCGCGATCCGAGTGGGTACGGCAGAGGAACTTTCCACGCTGTGCCGGATGTTCGCCATAATGGGAATGGAGCCGGTGGGCTATTACGATCTGTCGGTGGCGAACGTTCCGGTACACTCGACCGCCTTTCGGCCGGTGGACGATGCGGCGTTACAGCGTAATCCGTTTCGTATTTTTACCTCTTTATTGCGTCTTGAGCTTATCGACGACCCGAATCTGCGCCAGAAAGCGGCGAAGATCTTAGCCGATCGGGATATCTTCACGCCGCGCTGCCGGGCGCTGATGAATCTGCATGATGAGCAGGGCGGATTCACCGCTCAGCAGGCGCAGGAGTTCGTGCGGGAAGCGCTGGAAACCTTCCGCTGGCATCGGCATACCACCGTTGACCAGGAGACCTATCAGGCGCTGAACCAACAGCATCGCTTGATTGCCGATGTGGTCTGTTTCCCCGGCTGCCACATTAACCATCTCACGCCGCGGACGCTGGATATCGATCGCGTGCAGGAACTGATGTCCGATTACGGTATTGAGCCCAAAGCAGTAATTGAAGGGCCGCCGCGCCGGGCGGTGCCGTTACTACTCCGCCAGACCAGCTTTAAAGCGCTGGAAGAGCCTGTGCAGTTTGCCGGGGAGTCGAACGGCACGCACACCGCGCGCTTTGGCGAAATTGAACAGCGTGGGGTGGCGTTAACGCCTAAGGGCCGTGCGCTGTATGACAAACTGCTCAGCGAGGCGGGGGTTGGCAAAGATAACCTGACTCATCAGCAGCATCTGCAAGAGGTATTCAAAGCGTTCCCGGATAGCGAGTTCTTACTGCGCCAGCAGGGGCTTGCCTGGTTCCGCTATCGCCTAACGCCGACAGGTGACGCCCACCGCCTGGCGATTCACCCAGGCGATGATCCTCAGCCGTTTATCGAACGCGGCTGGATTATCGCCCAGCCCATCACCTATGAAGATTTTCTGCCGGTGAGCGCCGCCGGGATTTTCCAGTCGAACCTGGGCGGCGACGGGCAAACACGCACGCAGGGCAATGCTAGTCGTGATGCCTTTGAAACGGCACTTGGCCGACAGGTACTGGACGAATTCAGTTTGTATGAGGAGGCTTCGCTACGCAGCAAACGGCGTTGCGGTCTGCTCTGAAACGGGTACTCTGCACAGGAGTGAAAAGAAAAAGGATGAGAATCAATGCAGAGTGCCGCAATTCAGGTGGAAACCAGACAAGGGACGTTAACGGGCGTAGTCGAAGGTGATACCCATCTGTGGTGCGGTATCCCTTATGCTGCACCGCCGGTGGGCCCGCTTCGTTGGCGTGCGCCGCAGCCGGTGACGCCCTGGCAGGGCGTGCGTCAGGCGAATGCCTTTTCTGCTGCCAGTTGGCAGAGCGCGGAGTACTGCCAGGAACTTGGCGGCGGTGACCCCGGCCGCTTTTCTGAAGACTGCCTCTACCTTAACGTCTGGTCCCCTGCTAAACGTCAGGGGCCGCTGCCTGTGATGGTCTGGCTGCACGGCGGTGGCTTTACCATTGGTGCAGGTGCGCTACCGCCTTACGACGGTAAAGCGCTGGCCCGACGCGACGTGATTGTCGTTACGCTCAACTATCGTTTGGGCCACCTCGGCTTCTTTGCCCATCCGGCTCTTGATGGGGAAGACGGCGAACGGCTCTACAATTTTGGTCTGATGGACCAGGTTGCCGCGCTACGTTGGGTGCAGGAAAACATTGAAGCCTTCGGCGGCGATCGTGACAACGTCACGTTATTCGGTGAATCGGCAGGCGCGCGCAGCGTGCTGTCATTGATGACCTCCCCGAAAGCCGTGGGGCTGTTCCATAAAGCTATCATTCAAAGCGGCTATACCTTGCCCGACCAACCGCGCGACGTGGCGCTGGCGCGCGGTGAGCGACTGGCCGAACATTTCAATCTGCCGAATGCGTCAGCACAAGATCTGCGTGATATTCCCGCCGAGGCATTCTGGCCGCTTACCGCACCCCATAATATTGGCCCCGCGCCCATCGTCGGCGACGCCGTGCTGCCGCAGCCGATGCTCGACGTTTTCTTCGCCGGGAAACAGCACGTCATGCCGGTGATGGTGGGTTCCAACAGCGATGAAGCCAGCGTGATGGCGGTATTTGGCGTGGACCTGGCGGGCGAAATTAAAAAACTTCGCCGCGAGCGCCGTCTGGGTCTGGGGCTTATCAAGCTGCTCTATCCCGGGGTAAAAGGTGATGAAGAACTGGGCCGTCAGGTCTGCCGTGATATGGCGTTCACTACCCTGGGCTATGTGGTGATGCAGGCGCAACAGCGAGTGAATCAACCCTGCTGGCGTTACTGGTTTGATTACGTCGCTGAAGCCGAACACGACACCTATTATCACGGCGCGTGGCACGGCAATGAGGTGCCCTATGTCTTCGACACGCTGGGGCAAATCATGCCCTCGCGCGAGTACGCTACGCCGCGCGATCTCAAGGTGGCGTCTCAAGTGGCGGACTACTGGGTCAGCTTCGCCCGTGATGCCAACGCGCGCCATACCGTGCTGCCGGGACCGGTGCGCTGGCCCGCCTGCGTGCGCGGTCGCGACCGGCTTTTGCGCATTGGTTTACGCAAGCACGCCGGGTTCCACGTGGAAAATCGCTTTATGCGTGCGCGGCTGGCGCTGTTCAAACGCGTCATGAAGCATCATGTGAGTCTGGATTGACAGATTTTGTTGCGCTAGCAATTGGATTATCAATCAATTTTGTCTAGAGTGGGCGGCAATAACGCCGTTTTTATTTTGCAGCATTCCGACTTTAAAAGGACGCTTTGCCAGGCATGAACCGCAGACACTTTCTTAAATCTTCAATGGCTGTTGCCGCCGTGTGCGGAACTTCCGGTTTCGCATCGCTATTCTCCCAGGCCGCGATGGCAGAGGACTCCGGCATTGCCGACGGCCAGACGCGTCGCTTTGATTTCGGCGTACTGCAATCTATGGCGCACGATCTCTCCCGCCAGCCGTGGAGCGGCGCGCCACGCCCGCTGCCGGATACCCTGGCTAACCTGACGCCGCAGGCCTACAACAGCATTCAGTATGACGCCGAACATTCGCTGTGGAACAACGTCAAAGAGCGCCAGCTGGACGTGCAGTTTTTCCATGTCGGGATGGGCTTCCGCCGTCGCGTACGGATGTTCTCGCTGGACCCGTCAAGTCACCAGGCGCGTGAAATTCACTTTCGCCCGGAACTGTTCCAGTACAACAATGCTGGCGTAGACACCAAACAGCTGGAAGGGCAGACCGACCTCGGTTTCGCCGGTTTCCGCGTGTTTAAAGCGCCGGAACTGGCGCGCCGCGATATCGTGGCGTTCCTTGGCGCGAGCTACTTCCGTGCGGTAGACAGCACCTATCAGTACGGCCTGTCCGCGCGCGGCCTGGCGATTGATACCTATACCGACTCGCTGGAAGAGTTCCCGGACTTCACCTCTTTCTGGTTCGAAACCGCGAAGCCGGGCGACACCTCCTTTACCGTGTACGCGCTGCTGGATAGTGCCAGCGTCACCGGAGCGTACAAATTCGTCGTGCACTGCGAAAAAGCGCAGGTGATCATGGATGTGGAGAACCATATCTATGCGCGTAAAGACATCAAGCAGCTCGGCATTGCACCGATGACCAGTATGTTCAGCTGCGGCAACAACGAGCGCCGGGTCTGCGACACCATCCACCCGCAAATCCACGACTCCGATCGTCTGGCGATGTGGCTTGGCAACGGTGAGTGGGTGTGTCGTCCGCTGAACAACCCGCAGAAGCTACAGTTCAACGCCTACCAGGACAAAAACCCGAAAGGCTTCGGGCTGTTGCAGCTCGACCGCGATTTCACCCACTATCAGGACGTCATGGGTTGGTACAATAAACGTCCAAGCCTGTGGGTGGAGCCGCGTAATCAGTGGGGGAAAGGGGCCGTCAGCCTGATGGAAATCCCAACCACCGGCGAAACGCTCGATAACATCGTCTGCTTCTGGCAGCCGGAAAAACCGATGAAGGCGGGCGATACGCTGAACTTCAGCTACCGCTTATACTGGAGCGCAATGCCGCCGGTACGTTCCCCACTGGCGCGCGTGCTGGCAACCCGTACCGGTATGGGCAGCTTCCCGGAAGGCTGGGCACCGGGCGAGCATTACCCGGAAAAATGGTCCCGTCGCTTCGCTATCGATTTTGTTGGTGGCGACCTCAAAGCCGCTGCACCGAAAGGGATCGAACCGGTCATTACGCTCTCCAGCGGGGAGGCTAAGCAGATTGAGATCCTCTACGTTGAACCGTTCGACGGCTATCGCATTCTCTTCGACTGGTATCCAACCTCTGATTCCACCGACCCGGTAGATATGCGCCTGTTCCTGCGCTGTCGTGGCGATGCCATCAGTGAAACCTGGTTGTATCAGTATTTCCCGCCAGCGCCGGATAAACGTCAGTATGTTGATGACCGCGTAATGAAATAATTTGCCTGTCATCGTGTAGGCCGGATAAGGCATAGCCGCCATCCGGCACTCTGCGCCGTTATGCCTGATGACGCTGCGCTTATCAGGCCTACTCGACTTCCGCCAATTGAGGCACCAGAATGACTACCGCTGAAATTATCACCGTCAATGACACCGTTACCCTTCATGCGGTGAATGAAAGCCACGTTACCGGTCTCTTTGAACTGGTGATGCGTAATAAAGTCTGGCTACAGCAAACGCTGAATTGGCCGCAGTTCGTCAACAGTGAACAGGATTCTCGCCAGAACGTGCAGGGTAATATGATGCTGCACCAGCGCGGTATCGCCAAAATGTTCCTGATTTTTGTCGATGATACGATGGCTGGCGTCCTGTCTTTTAACCAGATTGAACCCTCGAACAAAACGGGCTATATCGGCTACTGGCTGGATGAAGACGTGCAGGGAAAAGGGATTTTGTCGGCGTCATTACAGGCGTTTGTTCGCTACTATGCCGAACGCGGCGAGATTCGCCGCTTCGTCATTAAGTGCCGGGTCGATAACCTGCGCAGTAATCAAGTCGCGCTGCGCAACGGGTTTGCGCTGGAAGGGTGCTTGCGCCAGGCCGAGTTTCTCAACGGTGTTTATTACGACCAGAACATTTATGCCCTGATTGTTGACGACGCGGCGCTATAGCGCGCCAAACAGCGGGGTGCGGGTAATATGCTGCGCCCCGGTCAGTGCTTTACGCCCGCGCAGATGGATCGCCTCTCCAGGCAAAGCCTCCACCACCACGCTATCGGTGATATCAATGTGATACTCGATCAGCACATCGCCAATCACCCGCGCATCGCCCTGAATAAGCACGTGATCGTCGAGTAATATCGGCCCGCCCTGTAAGCGCGCGTTGCCGCCAACCATCACGTGGTGCTTCAGCACGCAATTACCTTCTACTACCGCATGTTCAGCCACCTGCGAGCTGTAACGAATCGTTGGGATCTCATCTTCGCCGCGCCCGGCGATAATGCGCGCATTGCCGTAAACTTTAGCGCAGTCGCACACCCAAATGTTGTTCTCCTCATTCCCATCCAGACGAGCGCTATCGAAGATTTCTGCACGGTGTTCAACAAAGGCATGAATCAGCATGGCTTTGCCGAAGATTTGCGCCTGATGCACTACCCGGCAGTGGCGAAGCTGCGCGGCGTCGTAGATTTGCAGGAGTTGCTCGCTATCGGCGGTTAACCCTCTGGCCCCGACAATTTGCGACTGTTCCGCAATGTAGGCATAGCCGAACAGATGGCAGTGGCCATGAACCTGGGAATCATGTACGGCCGCATCGCCGTTGACTCTAGCGTAATGGCTGATGCGGCTGGCTTGCACCCATGCGTTACCGCCAACTTCTGCCTGATGGCTAATTTCGCAGGGTTGCGTAATTCTGGCGTTTTCGGTGACCCGGGCCCCGGCGTACACCAGGCTGTTTTGATCGTAGATCCAGCATTCACCATCGTGGCTGAGCGACAGCTCGTTTTCTACCCAGCCTCCGAGGCTGCCAGCGCTGACATCGGCAAAATCCTGTAGGGCAATAATCTGGCGTACCACCACGCTCTCTCTGGCGCCGGGTTCGCCAATTTGAACGCTGCGCGTTTCATCGCTGAGACGGTATTTTTTCATGATGGCCTCACAGGTATGCAGATAGAGTAAATGTAGCAAACCATTGTGAATCGCGAGCGAACCGGTGTATAACCCACAGTTAAACGAATAGTATTATTTAATACAAAGTGTATTGAGGTGATGAAATGAGTGAACAAAAGCTCCCTGATTACGGCGACGTAGTGGCCGCGGCAGAACGCATTGCGGGCTACGCGAACCGAACGCCGGTGATGACCTCACGGACGGTTAATGAGGCGTTCGGTGCTGAAGTCTTTTTCAAATGTGAGAACTTTCAGCGTATGGGGGCGTTCAAATTTCGCGGAGCGATGAATGCGCTGCTGCAGTTTACGCCTGCCCAGCGTACGGCAGGGGTCGTAGCGTTTTCATCCGGCAACCACGCGCAGGCAATTGCCCTGTCGGCGAAGTTGCTAGGCATTCCGGCCACCATCGTGATGCCGCTGGATGCTCCTGCAGTTAAGGTGACCGCGACGAAGGGCTATGGCGCTAAGGTTGTCACTTACGATCGCTATACCGAAGACCGAGAGCAAATTGGCCGTGACCTGGCGCAAAAATACGGCCTGACGCTGATCCCGCCGTATGACCATCCACACGTGATTGCCGGTCAGGGGACAGCGGCTAAAGAGCTGATTGAAGAAGTCGGCCCACTGGATGCGCTGTTTGTCTGCCTTGGCGGCGGTGGGCTGCTTTCGGGTTCTGCGCTGGCGGCTCGTCATTTGTCGCCGGAATGCGCCATTTACGGCGTTGAGCCAGAGGCGGGGAATGACGGTCAGCAATCGTTTCGCAGCGGGAAGATTGTTCATATCGACACCCCTAAAACCATCGCCGACGGCGCACAGACCCAGCATCTTGGGGCGATCACCTTCCCGTTAATTCAGCAGAATGTTGATGACATTCTGACGGCCAGCGATGATGAACTGATCGCGGCGATGACCTTCTTCGCTGAGCGCATGAAAATGGTGGTTGAGCCAACCGGGTGCCTGGGATTTGCCGCCGCGCGGGCGCGAAAAGCTACGTTACAGGGTAAGAAGGTGGGCATTATCATCAGCGGTGGTAATGTGGATATCAGCCGCTATGCCGCCTTGCTGGCGGGCTAGCATCGAGTCGCCTGTCCTGACAGGCGGCATCATCTTATGGAAGACAAGGCGCAACAGATGGCAAATCATGATGACCACTCCCTGCTAAAGCAGATTGAGACCATTGCAAAAGGGCTCAGCGACACCTTTGCGCCGTTTTGTGAAGTGGTGGTGCATGACCTGACGCACCCGGAACACTCGATACTGGCGATCCACAATAATTTATCCGGTCGTAAGGTGGGCGAACCCACGACGGAAATGGGGCTTGCGCGTATCTCCTCACCGGACTTCCCGGCGCTGGTTGCCAACTACGCGAATCAGTTTGCTGACGGTCGCCCGGTGAAAAGCACCTCTATTGGTATTAAAGATACCTCGGGACAGTACGTTGCGGCGCTGTGTCTGAACGTCGACATGACGCTGTTTCGCGGAATGCAAAGCGCATTGGCGCAGTTTACCTCGGTGGAGAACGCCCCGGTAGAAGAGCATCTTGAGCCGTCGGGGCTTGAGACCATCCGCCTGCGGATTGACCGTTTCGCCGCGAAGCGGGCCACGACCGCACGAGCGCTGAGCCCTGATGACCGAAAATCGGTGATTCAGGCGCTGCGAGCGGAAGGATTGCTTGAGCTACGTAAGTCTATGGAGACAGTGGCGCAGCATCTGGGAATATCCCGAGCCACGGCTTATCTCTATGCGCGGCAGAAGTGAAATATGAGCGGGGATTTCACAGACTGAAGTTCGTCTATACTTCCTTTTCGCGCTAGCGCGGCATAAAAGAATCATTTAAAATGCAACTTAACTAAATTTGATTAATTAAACTAAATGCATAATAACGATAATGAAGCACGGGTCCTTAATCTGCCCGTAGGCTACTTTGGGATGGTACTGGGCACCATTGGTATGGGCTTTGCCTGGCGTTATGCCAGCACGATTATGCCGGTAAGTCATTCTATTGGTGATGCGCTGGTGGTGCTCGCCATCATGATGTGGGGCTTGCTGACGCTGGCCTTCCTGACACGGGCGGTGCGCTTTCCGTACAGCGTCTGGCAGGAGATGAATCATCCCATTGCCAGCAGCTTTGTCAGCCTGTTTCCGGCCACTACCATGCTGGTGTCGATTGGCGTAACGCCGTGGGTAAGACCGCTGGCGCTGGCATTGTTTTGTATCGGGGTGACGTTGCAGCTCGGTTACGCTGCCTGGCAAACCGCCGGACTGTGGCGAGGGGAGCATCCTGCGGATGCGACAACGCCGGGGCTCTATCTCCCTACCGTTGCTAACAACTTTATTAGCGCAATGGCCTGCGGCGCGCTGGGCTTTAACGATGCCGGGCTGGTGTTTCTTGGTGCTGGGGTTATCTCGTGGATTACCCTCGAGCCAGCCATCGTCCAGCGTTTGCGCAGCGGCGGCGTGCTCTCCGTACCGCTACGAACCTCACTTGGCATTCAATTGGCCCCGGCGCTGGTGGCCTGTAATGCGTGGCTGAGCATCAACGGCGGTCATGCGGATGTGTTCGCCAAAATGCTGTTCGGCTACGGGCTATTGCAGCTACTGTTTATGCTGCGCCTGATGCCCTGGTATCTGCGCCAGGCGTTTAACGCCTCGTTCTGGAGCTTCTCGTTCGGTATTTCCGCACTGGCCTCCACCGGGCTGCATCTTGGGCACGCCAGCGGTTCTGGTTTTTTCCATAACCTGGCGCTGCCGCTGTTTATATTCACCAATATCGTGATCGGCCTGCTGCTGATTAAAACGCTGCTATTGCTGCTTCAGGGTAAACTTTTGACCCGTGTTGCGCGGTCAACACTGATGAAACCGAAGGATGAACAATGACAACTCGTGACGAAAACTACTTCACCGAAAAATATGGCCTGACCCGCACCCATTCCGATGTGCTTCACGCGGCATCGCTGATTAAACCAGGTAAAACGTTAGATCTTGGCTGTGGCAACGGGCGTAACAGCCTCTATCTGGCAGCAAACGGCTATGACGTCACGGCGTGGGACAAGAATCCGATGAGCATTCAGAATCTGCTCTCGATTCGTGAGTCTGAAGGGCTGGAAAATCTACAGGCGGCGGTGAAGGACCTGAATACGCTGACCTTTGACGGTGAGTACGATTTTATTCTGTCGACGGTGGTGATGATGTTCCTTGATGCGAACACCATTCCGCGCTTGATCCCGAATATGCAGCGCTGCACCAAACCGGGCGGCTACAACCTGATCGTTGCCGCGATGGATACCGATGATTTCCCTTGCACGGTCGGTTTCCCGTTTGCGTTTAAAGCCGGTGAGCTGAAAAACTATTATGAGGGGTGGGATTTGCTGAAATATAACGAGGATGTCGGCGAACTTCATCGTACCGACGAAAACGGCAATCGTATTAAATTACGCTTCGCTACGATGCTGGCACGTAAGAATTCATAATTAATATTTATATAACGGGCGCAAGCCCGTTATGCTGTGAATGTTATTTTTGAATAATGCGAGCACTCTCTATTTTTGCCGCGACAAACTCCTGATTCATTTGCTATAACTTACTGGCATTTGTGCATTTATCAGGGATTATTCTCATGCGTACTCAAGCGTTTTTCAAAGCGGCGGCCCTCGTGGGCGTTCTGGCATTAGCAGGCTGTGCATCAAAGACCACAACTCCTCAGCAATACTCAGGATTTTAAAAGACTATTCTGGCCTGAAGGAAGCAACAACGGCGTCAGGAAAAACGGAACTGCGTTGGATCTCTCCGGACTACAACCCGGCTAACTACGCGAACGTCGTCTACAACCCGGTAACGTATTATCCGGTACCGAAGCCGACGACCCAGGTTGGGCAGAAAGCGCTGACCGACATTCTGAACTACACCAACACCGAACTGAAAAAAGCCATCAGCGAGCGTAAGCCGCTGGCAACCACAGCTGGCCCACATAGCCTGATCTTCCGTGGCGCGATTACCGCCGTTGACTCCAGCAAAGAAGGCCTGCAGTTCTATGAAGTGATTCCAATCGCGATGGTGGTTGCGGGTACTGAAGCCGCCACTGGCCACCGCACTATGAATACCAACCTCTACTTTGAAGGTGAGCTGATTGACGCGGCGACCAACAAGCCGGTCATTAAAGTGGTGCGTAAAGGCGAAGGTAAAGACCTGTCTAACTCCAACGCTCAGCTGACGCTGGATACGTTGAAACAGGTGATTGATGATATGGCGATTGATGCGGTTAAATTCGATCCATCGCAGAAATAATTTTACTTTGGCGTGATGAATAATAGAGGGCGACACTCAGGTGCCGCCCTTATTTTATTTATTCAGATTTTTGCTTCTTTTAAAAGCGCGGCAATCGCCGCATCTTGCTCCGCATAATTTCCCTCACCGAAGAAGGTATATCGTAACTGACCTCGCGCGTCGAAAAGATAGTGCGCTGGCCAGTATTGATTCCCAAAAGCGCTCCAGATTTGGTAATTATTGTCGGTGACGACGGGATAGGTGATGTGCCATTTTTTTACCGCGTCTTGCACCGCGTTGACGTTTTTCTCATGTGGATATTCCGGCGTATGTACGCCAATGACCTCCAGACCCTGCGGCCGATATTTTTCTGCCCATTCACGCACGTGTGGCAGCGTGTGCTGGCAGTTTATACAGTCGAAGGTCCAGAAATCTATCAGCACCACTTTGCCTTTGAGCGACTCGCTGGAGAGAGGGGCGCTGTTGATCCAACCGGTACCGCCGTCCAGCGGCGGCAGGGCGCTATCGGCTACCGGCTGAAGCTTCACCGGGGTGACAGGAAGCCAACTGACCAGATGCTGCTCAAGCTGCGCCGAGAGACCCGTCGCGCCTTGCAGTACGCTGGTGGTGCCGGATGCAATCAGCACCACCGACGCCAGCATCGTCATTCCGGCCAACTGTTTTAGGCGCTCGATCACGGCTGTCCTGTTGCGTAACCAATGCAGCACGCGCTGCCCGCCAAGCCAAAGCAGCCCCAGCATGGCGGCACAGCCGCTCCCGTAGGCGGCGAGGAGCACGCCGCTGGAGGCGCTACTGCCCTGAACAACGCCAAGACTCAGGATAGCGCCCAGCACCGGGCCTGCACATGGCGCCCATAAAAGCCCGGTAGCAATGCCCGCCAACAATGCAGCCATCTCGCCGCGACGGCTCAGACTTTTGTCGTTTACCCGGTTTCCTAATCGCACCACCGGAGCCATCAGGCGCTGGGCGATGCGCGGGGAGATAAGCGACAGGGCCACCGCGCCAAGAAACACGAGCGCCAGCCAGCGGCCTGCCTGCGCCACGTGTACGACCCAGGCGCTGGCAACCGTCACCAGCAGCGACAGTGCGGTAAACATCACAACCATACCCGCGAGCATGGCGAAAAGATGTCGCTTCTGGCCTTTCACGCTGGCAAACAGGAAGGGGATCACCGGCAGCGTGCAGGGGCTTAGCAGCGTTAACATCCCGCCGAGAAACGCGATAATAATAGCCATCAGACACCTCCGTGCGCGTTACGAACACGAGCCGGTTGGTCGGCGGTTTGTACCGCATACGTGGGGGAGCTGCTGCCTGTGAGTACCGTGCGTAGCGTCTGGCTATCGGCGGCGGCGCAGGCAACCG
>NZ_JMPL01000022.1 GCF_000735365.1 Kluyvera ascorbata ATCC 33433
GCAAACCACAGCCAGTTGTTGGCCAGGGTGAGTTTATTATTGCGGCGGCGGCGTTAGACCACGGCCATATCTACGGGATGTGTAATGGCCTGATAGAAGCCGGTGCGACGCTAAAATGGGTTTATGACCCAGACCCGGCGAAGGTCGACAAGTTTGTGCAGCAGTACCCGCAGGCGCAGATTGCGCCAACGCTGGAAACGATTTTAAACGACGGCAGCGTCCAGCTTGTTGCCGGGGCGGCGATTCCGTCCGAGCGCTGCGCGCTGGGGCTGAAAGTGATGGATGCCGGGAAAGACTACTTCACCGATAAAGCCCCGCTGACCACGCTGGCGCAGCTCGAAGCCGCGAAGCGCAAAGTGGCGGAAACCGGCCGCAAATATGCGGTGTACTACAGCGAACGCCTGCACGTGGAAAGCGCGGTCTTTGCCGGGCAGTTAGTTGCCGAGGGCGCAATTGGCCGCGTCATGCAGACGCTGGGCGTTGGTCCGCACCGCGAAGGTACCGGTCGCCCTGACTGGTTCTACGAGAAAGAATTCTTCGGCGGCATTCTGTGCGACATCGGCAGCCACCAGATTGAGCAGTTCCTGTTTTATACCGGCAACAGCGATGCGCGCATCGTGGCAAGTCAGGTTCGCAACGTAAACCATCCACAGTATCCGCAGTTTGAAGATTTCGGCGATGCCATGCTGGCGGGCGACAACGGCGCCACCGGCTATTTCCGCTGCGACTGGTTTACGCCAGATGGCCTCTCCAGTTGGGGCGACGGCCGCTTAACCCTGCTCGGCACCGACGGCTATATCGAAATCCGTAAATACGTCGACATCACCCACGGCGAGCAGGACGTGGTGTATCTGGTCAACAAAGAGGGCGAGTTCCGCTATCCGGTGGCGGGCAAAGTGGGCTTCCCTTATTTCGGTGAGCTTATCCGGGACTGCCTGAACCGCACCGAAAACGCCATGACCCAGGCGCACACCTTTAAAGCGGCCGAGCTATGCGTCAAAGCGCAAATGCTGGCAAACGCGGTGGAATAACGGGAGGCACCAATGAACACACGTCATGTCGCCATTATCGGCTGCGGTGCTATCCATACCTGCCACGTAGACGCGCTGCGCCATGTACCGGGCGTTGTCCTGCGGGCGATTGTGGATAGTGATAGTGCCAAAGGAAGCCAGCTTGCGGCCAACTACGGCTGTCATTTTTATCAGGACTACCGCGAGATGCTGCTGGATGACGCCATTGACGTGGTGCATATCTGCACGCCGCACTACCTGCATAAACCAATGATCCTTGCCGCGCTGGCGGCCGGAAAACAGGTTTTCTGCGAAAAACCGGTGGTGATGAACCCGCAGGAGGTGATTGAGATACAGGTTGCGGCTGAACGCCACCAGAGCCGCGTCGGCGTCTGCTACCAGAATCGCCTGAACCCCACTAGCCTGGCCATTGAGCGCTGCATTGCCGACGGTACGCTGGGCCGCCTGCGTGCCATCAAGGCGGTGCTCACCTGGTCACGATCCGGGGATTACTATGCCGCCAGCCCGTGGCGCGGGAGCTTTGCCACCGAAGGCGGCAGTTTGTTGATTAATCAGGCGATTCATACGCTGGATCTGATGCAGTGGTTTGGCGAAGGGGTCAAGAGTCTGAAAGGGGTCGTCGACAGCACACTGTTGGCCGACGAGATTGAAACCGAAGACAGCGCCATGGTCACTCTGCGTTTCAATAACGGCGCGCGCGGGCTGTTTTACGCCAGCAACTGCCATATCAGCGACTCGCCGCTGCTGCTGGAGCTGGAGTTTGAACAGGGAATGCTGCGCTTGACGGACAACGTGCTGTGGCAGGTCTGCGGCGATGAACGCACGCAGCTTGCCAGCGACGCTGCGCCCGACGGCATCGGCAAAAGCTACTGGGGAATCGGCCATCGGCTGGCCATTCTCCACTTTTACCAGGCATTAAACGATCCCGCTAGTGCAGACTACTGCGATATTGCTGAGGCGGCCAAATCATTACAGATGGTTAATGCCATTTACCAATCGTCACTATTGAGGAAATGGGTGAATATAGACTAGCGATCGTCATCCGATTTTTCCTGCTGTCAATAATATACAGTGCGGAGGCAACTCTGCACTGAAACCCTACCAGTACAGGAATAATAATATTATGGTTAAACCAACTGAACGTCGCGTTGGCTATGGCACTGCCATTGGCTACGGCGTCACTGATTTATTTGGCGGCGGCGCATTTGCCGTTATAGGAACCTGGCTTTTATTTTTTTACACCACCTATTGTGGCCTGAGCGTTTTAGAAGCGGGGTCAATCTTTGCTATCGCTCGTATTATTGACGCTATTCTGAGTCCAGTGATGGGCTATATCACGGATAACTTTGGTAATACCTGGCTTGGCCGCAAGTTTGGCCGTCGTCGCTTTTTCCTGTTGATAAGCTCCCCGCTGATGTTTCTCTACGCGCTGGTGTGGATTACCGACATGAACTATTGGTACTACCTGGGCACCTATCTTTCCATCGAACTGCTCTCTGCAATGGTGCTGGTGCCGTGGGAAACCTTGTCCGCCGAAATGACCAACCGCTTTAGCGAGCGTACGCGCCTTTCAGGCGTGCGTATGATGTGCTCCGCGCTCGGCGGTTTTCTGGCGGTTTCCGTGCCGGGTATTATTATGCAGTACACCGGTAAAGATAATTCGTTCACCTACACCTTAACCGGGATTGTTTTTGCGACCATTTATTGCGTCGCGGTATTTACCACCTGGGCTTGTACCTGGGAAGCAAAAGACGTTCGTGAAGAATATGAATTCCAGCCGGATAATCAGCGCGGCGGCGGCCTTTTTAACCACTTAAAATACCTGGTTATTGATCTTATATCTTCATTCAAAATCAGAATATTTCGTCAGCACATTCTGATTTATATTTGTTCATTTACCGCCATGGATGTTTTTGGTTCGGTATTTACCTATTACGTGGTTTACGCATTACACCACGATACCGAAATGGTTTCCGGGCTATTAAGTATTGCCGCTTTTGTTTCGATTCCCGGCACCTTCGGCTTTATGATGCTGATGAATAAATTTAACCTCACCCCTTCCGCGGCGCTGAGGCTTTCGTACGGCAGCATTATGGTGGTGCTGGCGTTCCTGTTTATCATCTATATCGGTAATTTACAGGTACCGACGCTGCTGTTCTCCGCCGTGTTTGTGCTGCTGGGGCTGGCGAAGGCCGGGCTGTACTACATTCCCTGGAATATCTACAGCTTTATCCCTGATGTGGATGAGATTGTCACCCGCCAGCGCCGTGAGGGGATTTTCGCGGGCGTAATGGTGCTGACGCGCAAAAGCACCGTCGCGCTGGCGATTATGCTGATTGGTATCGTGCTGGAGGAGAGCGGTTTCGTAAAAGGCGGCGGTGCACAGCCTGCCAGCGCCCTACATGCAATCATCGGCCTGATGGTGTTTGCCACCGCCGGGATGCTGGCCGTGAGCTTCTACATGACCTATCGCTTTAAGCTGACGCAAAAAACGCACAGCCTGCTGATTAAAGAGGTGGCACGGCGGAAGCTCGGGGGAAACGCGGAGGACTGTGACCCAGAGACGCGTCAGGTGATTATAGCATTGACGGGATATGCGTATAACGAGGTCTGGGATGCGAAGCCGCAGGGGCACGAGAAAGGCAAATCGCTCGCCACCAGCGGATAACCTCAGGTAACAAACGTCACACCGTAGGCCGGGTAAGTGAAGCGCCATCCGGCCTACCGCTCCCCCATCTAAACAAAATGTGACCTCTGGCGGCTTTACAGTGCTTTACGCTATACTAACCGCTGAAATTGTCGCCCCATCACCTACGGGGCGGTTTTCAATGTGTATTCCACACGGATTTATAAACTTCCCCTTCCGAGGATCTGGCCCGACGGGCTGGATAAGATATGTTAAACAGTATATTAATCATACTCTGTCTGATCGCTGTAAGTGCGTTCTTCTCTATCTCTGAGATCTCACTTGCGGCATCACGCAAGATCAAACTGAAACTGCTTTCTGATGAAGGCAATATCAACGCCCTACGTGTTCTAAAAATGCAAGAAAACCCCGGTATGTTCTTTACCGTGGTGCAAATCGGCCTTAACGCCGTTGCCATCCTCGGCGGTATCGTCGGCGACGCAGCTTTCTCTCCCGCGTTCAACTCCTTGTTCTCCCAATATATGTCAGCGGAACTCTCCGAGCAGTTGAGCTTTATTCTCTCCTTCTCGCTGGTGACCGGGATGTTTATCCTGTTCGCGGATTTAACCCCGAAACGCATCGGTATGATTGCGCCTGAAGCCGTGGCTCTGCGTATCATCAACCCGATGCGCTTCTGCCTGGCGGTCTTCCGGCCGCTGGTGTGGTTCTTCAACGGCATGGCTAACATTATCTTCCGCATCTTCAAACTGCCGATGGTGCGTAAAGACGACATTACCTCCGACGATATCTACGCGGTAGTGGAAGCCGGTGCGCTGGCTGGCGTGCTGCGTAAGCAGGAACATGAGCTGATTGAAAACGTCTTCGAGCTGGAATCCCGTACCGTGCCGTCATCCATGACCCCGCGCGAGAACGTTATCTGGTTCGATCTGCACGAAGACGAACAGAGTCTGAAAAACAAAGTCGCCGAACACCCGCACTCCAAGTTCCTGGTGTGTAACGAAGACATTGACCACATCATTGGCTACGTCGACTCCAAAGACCTGCTGAACCGCGTACTGGCTAACCAGAGCATGGCGCTGAACAGCGGCGTGCAGATCCGCAACACGCTGATTGTGCCGGACACCCTCACCCTTTCAGAGGCGCTGGAAAGCTTCAAAACCGCCGGGGAAGACTTCGCGGTTATCATGAACGAATACGCACTGGTCGTGGGGATCATCACCCTCAACGACGTAATGACCACGCTGATGGGCGACCTGGTTGGTCAGGGGCTGGAAGAGCAAATCGTTGCACGCGACGAGAACTCCTGGCTGATTGACGGCGGTACACCAATCGATGACGTCATGCGCGTGCTGGATATCGATGATTTCCCGCAGTCGGACAACTACGAAACCATCGGCGGCTTCATGATGTTTATGCTGCGCAAAATCCCGAAACGTACCGATGCGGTGAAGTTCTCCGGCTACAAGTTTGAAGTAGTGGATATCGATAACTACCGTATCGACCAGTTGCTGGTAACGCGCATTGATAACAAGCCAACGGTACTGGTACCGAAGCAGTCTGATATCGCAGAAAGCGAACAGCACGGCGCGTAAAACGCCAGTGCCAGAAACATCAACGGCTCCCATTGGGAGCCGTTTTTAATTCTGCCGCATCGTGTTCTGATTACGCCATATCAGTCTGTAGGCGTAACACGTGGCGGTTAACTTCAGACATCACAGAAAGGTGCTGAATGTCTCTGACTTTTGGGATAAGAATTTTGCCCTTATCAAATTCAAAAGCGCCAACGTCCTTGATGTACAACCGTCCACGGAACAGGGTTTTAACGTATTTTGCTACCTGAAACGGGTTGTAGCGTTGGAAAATTTTCATTCTAATCTCCTGCAAGTACTACGCCCTTGTTGTCCACATTTGGCTCAACGCTCCGGGGCGCAAAGTGAAGTACTTGTTAACTATAGTCCATAACAACAGAGGTCCTCTATCATAGAGGACCTTATTTACCTTTTTATTACAATAATTCAGAACTTTCTTTTCAGCCATACGATGAACACAGTATAAGGCTTCGATTTCTTGAGATTGTGTGCGTTCCTCCACAAACTGGCACCGCCTTTGCGGGAAAAAAACATAGATCGCACATATGATTAAAGCTATCGGCCAAGTGGTCGGATCACCTGCATATAAAAAGGAAAAACCATGACCCTACGTACCCTTCTGGCGGCTTCATGCCTGTTAATGCCGTTAATGGCAGCCGCACATAACTTTACAAACGGACAGCGCGTTTCCCCGGTTGGCGTGGCGGATCGCGGCGAACTCATTCTCGATAATGATAAGTTTAGCTATAAAAACTGGAACAGCGCGCAGCTGCCTGGAAAAGTGAGAGTGGTGCAACATATTGCCGGTCGTACGTCGGCAAAAGAGAAAAATGCCACGCTGGTCGAGGCGATAAAAGCAGCTCAGTTGCCGCATGACCGTTACCAGACCACCACGATTGTTAACACCGATGATGCGATTCCAGGTTCCTCTATTTTCGTGCGTAGCAGCATTGAGAGTAATAAGAAGCTCTACCCGTGGTCACAGTTTATTGTCGACAGCGATGGTCTGGTGCGCAAAGCCTGGCAGTTGGATGAAGGCAGCTCGGCGATTGTGGTTCTGGATAAAGAGGGACGGGTTCAGTGGGCCAAAGACGGCGCACTGACGCAGGCAGAAGTGCAGCAGGTGGTTGCCCTGCTGCATAAGCTACTGAATTAAAAAATAGACACCCGGAAGCCAGGGTTCAGGAACGATTCACGCGGGGTGTAATCCAGCGTTTTGCCCTGCCAGTCGTTGACGTGTGCACCGGCAGCCGCAGCCACCGCGTGCCCTGCGGCGGTATCCCAGATATTGGTTGGCCCGAAGCGCGGGTAAAGCTGCGCTTCGCCTTCCGCTACCAGGCAGAACTTCAGCGATGAGCCAATAGACGCGGTATCGTGCTCGCCCAACTGCTGCAGATACTCTTTCAACTCATCATCGTTAGCATAGTGGGAGCGGCTCACCACCACCTTCGGCGGGTTCGCGTCGCGCACCTGAATCGGCTTACGCACGCCGCACTCTTCTTTCCACGCTTTGCCGTTTTCCGCGCTGTACATCACCTTGAGTACCGGCGCGAACACCACGCCCAGCACCGCTTTACCGTTTTCAATCAGCGCGATATTAACCGTGAACTCACCGTTGCGTTTGATGAACTCTTTGGTCCCGTCGAGCGGGTCCACCAGCCAGTAGCGCTGCCAGTGCTGGCGTACATCCCAGCCCGGCGGGTCTTCTTCTGAAAGAATTGGCACGTCCGGCGTCAGCGCCTTCAGCCCTTTGATGATGACATGATGTGCCGCGATATCGGCCGCCGTCACCGGGGAATCATCTTTCTTGCTGGTGACGTCCAGCGGCAGCTTTCCATCGTATACCTGCATAATGGCATCGCCTGCGTCGCGCGCAAGCTGACAGACTTGTTCTAACATTCTCCACCTCGTTAAGATTACAGTGGCGTTAACTTATTGTTTTATTTATATCGCATCGCCGTTAATTCTGCTATTCCCATCATCGTCCCGGATATCTGTGAACCGCTGCCGATTTCCTGTCACGCTTTTCTGGCATGATTCACATCCTCGTAAGTAACAGAATACAAATACATTTAAATCTGTGTGTCAGTTCTAAAAAAAGGATGCCTCTGATGATCAAGTTTAGCGCAACGCTTCTGGCGACGCTGATTGCCGCCAGCGTGAATGCCGCCACGGTGGATCTCCGCATTATGGAAACCACTGATTTACATAGCAACATGATGGATTTTGATTACTACAAAGATACCGCCACCGAGAAGTTCGGCCTGGTGCGCACCGCGAGCCTGATTAATGCCGCTCGCGACGAAGTGAAAAACAGCGTACTGGTCGATAATGGTGACGTTATCCAGGGCAGCCCAATGGGCGATTACATGGCGGCCAAAGGGCTGAAACAGGGCGATGTACACCCGGTTTATAAAGCCATGAATCTGCTCGATTACAGCGTCGGCAACCTCGGTAACCACGAATTCAACTACGGGCTGGATTATCTGCATAAAGCGCTGGCTGGCGCCAAATTCCCGTACGTTAACGCCAATATCATCGATGTTAAGACCAAAAAGCCGCTGTTTACGCCCTATCTGATTAAAGAAACCGAGGTTGTCGATAAAGACGGTCATAAGCAAACGCTGAAGATTGGCTATATCGGCTTTGTGCCACCGCAGATAATGACCTGGGATAAGGCCAATCTGAGCGGTAAAGTGACGGTGAACGATATCACCGAAACCGCGCGTCACTACGTGCCGGAGATGCGTGCCAATGGTGCCGACGTGGTGGTGGTGATTGCCCACTCCGGCCTTTCCGCTGACCCGTATCAGGCCATGGCGGAGAACTCCGTTTATTACTTAAGCCAGGTGCCGGGCGTCGATGCCATTATGTTTGGTCATGCGCACGCGGTTTTCCCGAGCAAAGACTTCGCCAGCATCAAAGGCGCGGATATCGAAAAAGGGACGCTTAACGGTATTCCAGCGGTGATGCCGGGAATGTGGGGCGACCATCTTGGCGTGGTTGACCTGGTGCTGAACAACGACAGCGGCAAATGGCAGGTGACCTCCGCGCAGGCCCAGGCTCGCCCAATCTACGACGCCGTCGCCAAAAAATCACTGGCGGCAGAAGACCACAAGCTGGTTGATGCGCTGAAGACCGACCACGACGCCACCCGCGAATTCGTCAGCAAGCCGATTGGCAAGTCCTCCGACAATATGTACAGCTACCTTGCGCTGGTGCAGGACGACCCAACCGTGCAGGTGGTCAACATGGCGCAGAAAGCCTACGTTGAGCACTTTATTCAGGGCGACCCGGATCTGGCGAAACTGCCGGTGCTCTCCGCTGCCGCACCGTTTAAAGTTGGCGGGCGTAAGAACGACCCAGCAAGCTACGTTGAGGTGGAAAAAGGTCAACTGACCTTCCGCAACGCCGCCGACCTCTATCTCTATCCGAACACCCTGGTGGTGGTGAAAGCTAGCGGTAAAGAGGTGAAAGAATGGCTGGAGTGCTCTGCCGGGCAGTTCAATCAAATTGACCCGCACAGCAGCAAGCCACAGTCGCTGATTAACTGGGACGGTTTCCGTACCTATAACTTCGACATTATCGACGGCGTAGATTATCAGGTCGATGTGACCCAACCGGCGCGCTACGACGGCGAATGTCAGAGCATTAACCCGAAATCCGAGCGCATCAAGAATCTGACCTTTAACGGCAAGCCTATCGACCCGAACGCCACGTTCCTCGTTGCCACCAACAACTATCGCGCTTACGGCGGTAAGTTCGCGGGCACCGGCGATGCGCACATTGCCTTTGCTTCACCGGATGAAAACCGTTCGGTACTGGCAGCGTGGATTGGCGAGCAGTCGAAGAAAGCCGGAGAAATTCACCCGGCGGCGGACAACAACTGGCGTCTGGCGCCGATTCACAGCGATACCAAACTGGATATCCGCTTTGAAACCTCGCCGTCAGAAAAAGCCGCGGCGTTTATCAAAGAGAAAGCGCAGTATCCGATGAAGCAGGTGGCGACGGATGATATTGGGTTTGCGATTTATCAGCTGGATTTGAGTAAGTAAGTTCTGCGCGCTTCCCGGCGTCGCTTTGCTCGGCCGGGCTACGATAGCATGTAGCCCGGCCGAGGCGTTTACGCCGACGCCGGGAGCTGCTGCGCCATCACTACCGGCAAATTCACCTCAATCCAGTCTGCCAGCGCAGCTACCTTTTCGCTCACCTCTTCCCCCAGCGGCGTCAGGCTATACTCAACGTGCGGCGGTACCACCGGGTAGGAAATACGGTTGATAAAACCGTCCTGCTCCAGCGCCTGTAGCGACTGGGCGAGCATTTTTTCGCTGACCCCGCCCATCTTGCGGCGCAGGTCGCTAAAGCGATGCGTCCCTTCACGCAGCGCCACCAGAATCAGTACGCCCCAACGGCTGGTCACGTGTTTGAGCACGTCCCGCGAAGGGCAACTTTCGGCAAACAGGTTGCCGTTGCGCAGCTTTTGCGTCAGCGTCGGATTTATTTCTTTCATACTTACCTTTTTGTACGTACTTACTAAAAGTTAGTTATGGTGATAGCTTACCACAACACCATACGAACACGAAGGAGAAGACCCATGATCGCGATTACCGGAGCCACCGGCCAGCTTGGCCAGCACGTCATTGCTAACCTGCTCAACACGACTGCCGCCAGCCAACTGGTTGCCGTTGTCCGCAACCCGGCGAAAGCCGAAGCGCTGAGCCAGAAGGGCGTCGTTGTTCGTCAGGCCGATTACGGCGACGAAGCGGCGCTGACCAAAGCGCTGCAGGGCGTGGACAAGCTGCTGATTATCTCCTCTAGCGAAGTCGGCCAGCGCGCGCCGCAGCACCGTAATATCATCAATGCCGCCAAAGCCGCGGGCGTGAAATTTATCGCCTACACCAGCCTGCTGCACGCCGATAAATCCCCGCTGGGCCTACACGTTGAACACGTTGAAACCGAGAAGATGCTGGCCGACTCTGGCATTCCTTACGCGCTGCTGCGTAACGGCTGGTACACCGAAAACTATCTGGCGAGCGCACCGGCTGCGCTGGAGCATGGCGTGTTTATTGGCGCAGCCGGTGAAGGCAAAATCGCCTCGGCAACCCGCGCAGACTACGCCGCTGCCGCCGCGCGCGTCATCGCTGAAGAGGGTCACGCTGGGAAAGTTTACGAACTGGCGGGCGACCACGGCTGGACGCTCGGTGAACTGGCCGCTGAACTGGCAAAACAGAGCGGTAAAAAGGTGGTTTATCAGAACCTGAGCCAGGCCGATTTTGCCGCCGCGCTCAAAAGCGTCGGCCTGCCTGCCGGGCTGGCTGACATGCTGGCGGACTCTGACGTTGGTGCCTCAAAAGGCGGCCTGTTCGACGACAGTCACACGCTGAGCAAACTGATTGGCCGTCCAACTACGCCGCTGGCTGAGAGCGTCAAAGGCATTCTGTAATCGTTAAAAATCGGTTAAATGTGGTAGCGCCCCCGCGGGCCATCTCTGATAATAAAAGAATGGTCCAGGGGGAATTATCACGTGCAAGGCGTACCAGAACAGTTCAGCGATGAGAAAGATAGTGCCCGCTTTCGCCATCTGGCGCAGGTGCCGGGCGTTGAGCTTTATCATGCCCATATCTCCCGCTACGCCTTTGAACCCCACACCCACGAAGCGTTTGGCATCGGCGTAATTGAAGCCGGAGCCGAGCGTTTTCGCTATCGCGGAACCCAGCACGTTGCACCGGTCCACTCGGTTGTCACCATGAACCCCGACGAACTGCACACCGGCGAGGCGGAAACCGCCGACGGCTGGCGCTACCGGATGATTTATCTCCAGCCCGACCTGCTCGAAGACGTGACCGGCATCCGCCACTGGTGGTTTGACGACGTCACCCGCCACGACCCGCAGCGTTCGTTGTTGATTGGCCGTCAGATCCACGCCCTGTGGCATACCGACGACCCGCTCGCCCAGAAAGGGCTGCTGCTGGATATGATAGACACCTTCCAGCCGCTGGCCTGTCATGCGCCGGTGCTAGCGGAAGGCGCGCACCGCTTTGCCCACGTGCGCGACTATCTCTACGACAACTACATGCACCCCATTACCCTCGACGAGCTGGCGAACGTCGCGGCGCTGAGCCCGTGGCACTTCCAGCGCCAGTTCAAGGCCCATTTCCACGTCACGCCGCATCAGATGCTGATGGCCGTACGCCTTTGGCGTGCCAAAGAGTTTCTCACCCACGGTATGCCAGCCGCCGAAGTCGCCGCCGCGACCGGGCTGACCGACCAGTCACATCTCACCCGCGCCTTTACCCAGCGCTACGGCATTACCCCAGTGCGCTACCAAAAACAGGTTGTCCGTCGCTAATCAGCAATCTCATACAATACTGCACGCCTTTCCCCTCCTACACTTTTCAACATGTTTAACAGAAGTGGAAATCATAATGATTAGCGGTGTGCTGTATGCCCTGTTAGCGGGTTTGATGTGGGGGCTGATTTTTGTCGGGCCGTTAATCGTGCCGGATTACCCGGCGGTGCTGCAGTCGATGGGGCGCTATCTGGCGCTGGGGCTGATTGCCCTGCCGTTGGCGTGGCTGGGCCGCGCGCGTCTGCGTCAGCTTACGCGTCAGGACTGGTGGACGGCGCTGGGGCTGACCATGG
Organism: Kluyvera ascorbata ATCC 33433; assembly: GCF_000735365.1. Taxonomy (GTDB): domain Bacteria; phylum Pseudomonadota; class Gammaproteobacteria; order Enterobacterales; family Enterobacteriaceae; genus Kluyvera; species Kluyvera ascorbata. Next base: position 11,910 of record NZ_JMPL01000022.1, read on the forward strand.
TCGGCAACCTTATCTATTACGTCTGCCTTGCCAGCGCTATTCAGCGCACCGGCGCGCCGGTTTCAACGATGATTATCGCCACGCTGCCGGTGGTGATCCCGATTTTCGCTAACCTGCTCTATAGCCAGCGCGACGGCAAACTGTCGTGGATGCGGCTGATGCCGCCACTGGTGCTGATTGGCATTGGCCTGCTGTGCGTGAATATCGCCGAGCTGCGCCAGGGTTTACCGGACTTCAGCGGCTGGCGCTACGGTTCCGGGATTGCGCTGGCGAGCGTTTCGGTCGTGTGCTGGGCATGGTATGCCCTGCGTAACGCCCGCTGGCTGCGAGAAAACCCGCACCAGCCGCCGCTGATGTGGGCCACCGCGCAGGCGTTGGTGACGCTGCCGGTTTCCGTCATCGGCTACATCGCGGCCTGCCTGTGGCTGCACGCCCAGACGCCGGATTTCTCGCTGCCATTCGGCCCGCGACCGACGGTGTTTATTGGGTTGATGATCGCCATCGCCGTGCTCTGTTCGTGGGTCGGCGCGCTATGCTGGAACGTGGCGAGCCAGCGGCTGCCGACGGTGATCCTTGGACCATTGATTGTCTTTGAAACGCTGGCGGGGCTGCTGTACACCTTCCTGCTGCGCCAGGAAATGCCGCCGATGTTGACGCTAAGTGGGATTACGCTGCTGGTGATAGGCGTGGTGATTGCGGTGCGGTCAAAACCGCAGAAACCGGCGGTGGTGCCGGTTTCTGAGGCCTGAGGCTTAGAACGTTTCCCAGTTCGCTTCGTTGAGCGGCGCGGCTTTCGCCGTTGGCACGAAGGCTTTCTTCATTGGTGCTTTCTGCATGGACTGCTGGCGGGAGATTTTAAAGACCGCCACCGTCTCGTTCAGACGTGCAGCCTGTTCTTCCAGCGCTGACGCGGCGCTGGCGGACTCTTCCACCAGCGAGGCGTTCTGCTGGGTGACGCGGTCCATCTCGGCAACTGCCTGGCCCACCTGATCAATGCCGCGGCTTTGCTCATCGGAAGCGGAAGCGATTTCGCCCATGATGTCGCTGACGCGAGTAACGGCGTTAACGATCTCAGCCATTGTCTCTCCGGCTTCGTGCACCAGCGCGGAACCGGCGCTGACGCGGTTGCCCGAGTCATCAATCAGCCCTTTAATCTCTTTCGCAGCCTGCGCGCTGCGCTGTGCCAGTGTGCGAACTTCACCGGCAACCACGGCAAAGCCGCGTCCCTGTTCGCCGGCTCGCGCCGCTTCTACCGCCGCGTTCAGCGCCAGAATATTGGTCTGGAAGGCGATGCCGTCAATGACGTTGGTGATCTGGGCAATTTTGCTGGAACTCGCGGCAATTTCGTCCATGGTACGCACCACGCCGTCGACGACGTTTCCGCCCTTCTGCGCGGTTTCAGACGCGTTCTGCGCCAGTTGAGTGGCCTGACGCGCGTTATCGGCGTTCTGTTTCACCGTCGCGGTTAACTGCTCCATGCTGGCGGCGGTCTGTTCCAGCGAGGCCGCCTGCTGCTCGGTGCGCGAGGAAAGATCGTTACTGCCAGCAGAAATTTCGCCCGCACCGGTGTAGATGGTGTCTGCGCCTTCGCGAACCACGCCGACCGTCTTCGCCAGCGACTGCTGCATGTCGTTGACGTTACGTGCCAGCAGTGCCATTTCGTTGCTGCCTTCGGTATTGATATTGTTGGTCAGGTCGCCTTCGGCAATATGACGAATGTGGTCCATCACTTGATGCAGCGGCTTGAGCAGCACGCGCTGCATCGCCACCCAACTCACCACAATAACCGCCAGCGCCAGCGCCAGCATCACCCCAAGGCTCCACAAAATTCGAATGTAGTCGCTCTCATTTTGTTTAACCCCCGCGCTGGTCAGCGATGCCTGCGCCGCACGCCAGTCCTGGTAAACCGCCTGCATCGCCTGCTGTTTCTGCTCGGCGTTTTGCTTGAACATGTCTTCCAACTTGCCTTCCGCCAGTAGCTCATTCATGCGCGCAAGCGTCGCGGAATAGATGCCATACTGTTTCTCGAGGCTGTCTGAGAGATGGCCGTCCAGCCCAGGCGTTTCCGGCAGCGCGTAATAGGTGTCGTAGTGACGTTTCGCCTCAGCCAACAGATTATTGGCCGTATCCACCAGCGTTTTCAGCTCGCCGCCGTTGACGCTGCTTGCCATGGTCCCCTGCAAACGCAGCATGCCGCGGTTGAGGGTGACACGAGCCTGATTGAGGCTAATCCACGCGTCGGTAAACTCCGCCACGTTCTGGCTGGAGAGTTGAGAGACGGTAAAATTCTGCTTGTCGTTATTCAGCGCACGAACGAATACGCCCGCCGAAATCAGCTGCATCGCGCCCAGCGCGACCAGTACGACAATCAGTACGGTAATCACTTTTATTCTTTTAAACATCTTTTGCCTTTAAGTGCAGGTGGTCTGAAGTCTCACTATCGGCAGCGCCACGCGCTTGTTTAATCGATTCAGGTCTTACCAGAGGCATTCTTAATAAGATTCAGCACGTTAAAGCGTAATAATTTTTTGTGACAAACATCACTGAATTCCCCTGCCTATAAAGGGGTATATCTTCGATTTAAAGATGCATTTAAAATACATCTTATATTATTGATGACGAGGTAACTGCTATGGCCTTTCGCGACCAACCATTAGGCGAGCTGGCGCTCTCCATCCCACGCGCATCCGCGCTGTTCCGTAAATATGATATGGATTACTGCTGCGGCGGTAAGCAGACGCTGGCCCGTGCGGCGGACCGCAAAGAGCTCGACGTTGCCGTGATTGAAGCTGAACTGGCAAAACTGGCCGAGCAGCCGGTGGAAAAAGACTGGCGCGTAGCACCGCTGGCTGAAATCATCGACCACATCATCGTACGTTACCACGACCGTCACCGCGAACAGCTACCAGAGCTGATTCTGCAGGCCACCAAAGTCGAACGTGTACACGCCGACAAACCGAACGTGCCAAGAGGCCTGGCGAAATATCTGACCATGCTGCATCAGGAGCTTTCCAGCCACATGATGAAAGAGGAGCAGATTCTGTTCCCGATGATCAAACAAGGTATGGGCAGCCAGGCGATGGGGCCAATCAGCGTGATGGAAAGCGAGCATGACGAGGCAGGGGAACTGCTGGAAGTGATCAAGCACACCACTCAAAACGTCACCATTCCGCCAGAAGCCTGCACCACCTGGAAGGCAATGTATAACGGCATCAACGAAATGATCGACGACCTGATGGAGCACATCAGCCTCGAGAATAACGTGCTGTTCCCACGCGCGCTCAAAGGCGAATAAGATGACTAAGCGCCTCCTCTTGCGGGAGGCGTTTTTTTACAGCAGACCTTTCTGGCGGAAGGTTTCTCGCGTCGCGACGTTGAGGTCCATATCGGCCAGCGCTTCGGGTTTCACCCAGGCGACCTCCTGAAACTCCTCGTTGAAAGTAATATCCCGGTTGGCGCTCACGCAGTCAAAGATGAGATAAATCATGTAGATCTGCTCGGTCGTCCCGTCGGCGTAGGTTTTCACCCGTACGTCATCGCGAAAGGTCCACGGCTTCACTTCGGTAATCTCCAGCGCATCACCCAGCTCTTCACCTATCTCGCGTCTCAGCGCTTCTTCCATGGTTTCGCCCGGCTCCATACCGCCGCCGGAAATCGCCCATTGCCCAGGGAAAACGCCGCGGTCATCGGCCATTTTACACAGCAGGTATTCGCCCTCGTTTTGAATCACCGGGCAGACAATCGTTCTCTGACGCATTTCATCTCCATACGCTTTTCGTTTGTGGCGGGGAAAGTAGCACGTTAAGAATGGGGGGACTACGAAGTGAGGCTCAAAAACGAAGAAAGCGCCACGATGGGCGCTTTGTGTCGTTTCCTCCTCACCTTCTCCTCCAGGGGAGAGGGTGAGGAGCGAAATTCTCTTACTTAGCCAGCTTGTTCTTACGCAGGAACATCCAACCCAGCCCCAGCACGATGAACCAGATTGGCGTCACCATCAGCGCTTCACGGGTATCCGCTTCCAGAGTCAGCAGCACCAGAACGAAGGCGAAGAACGCCATGCAGACCCAGCACATCACTTTGCCCAGCGGCATTTTGTAGATGGATTTTTCATGCAGGTGTGGACGCTTCTTACGGTATACCAGGTAAGAGCACAGGATAATCGTCCAGACGAACATAAACAGAATCGCCGATACGGTGGTGATCATGGTGAAGGCTGCGATCACGCTTGGGTTCACCATCAGCATCACCACGCCACCGAGCAGGCAGATACAGGAGAAGGTCAGCCCTTTCGCCGGTACCGCACGCTTGGAGAGCTTGGCGAACAGGCTTGGCGCTACGCCGTCCTGCGCCAGACCGAACAGCATGCGGCTGGTTGAGAACACGCCGCTGTTGGCGGAAGAGGTTGCCGAGGTCAGCACCACGAAGTTAATGATGCTTGCCGCCGCCGGCAGACCGACCAGCATGAACAGTTCAACGAACGGGCTCTTGTTCGGAACCACCGAGCTCCACGGGGTCACGGACATAATCACAATCAGCGCGAACACGTAGAACATGATGATACGGATTGGAATCGAGTTAATCGCACGCGGCAGTGATTTCTCAGGATCTTTGGTTTCCGCCGCGGTGGTGCCCACCAGCTCAATCCCCACGAAGGCGAAGACCGCTATCTGGAAGCCTGCAAAGAAGCCGCTGATGCCTTTCGGGAACCAGCCGCCGTCGTTCCACAGATGAGCAAACGAGGCTTCTACGCCGGTTGGTGATTTGAAGTGCATCAGCACCATCACCAGGCCGACAACGATCAGCGCGACGATAGCGACGATTTTGATCATCGCAAACCAGAACTCCATCTCACCGAACATCTTCACGGTGGCAAGGTTGAGGCTCAGCAGCAGGACCACGACCGCCAGCGAAGCCACCCAGTCAGAGAGTCCGGGGAACCAGAACTGCGCGTAGGCGGTAATAGCGACGACGTCCGCCATCCCTGTCACCACCCAACAGAACCAGTAGGTCCAGCCGGTAAAATACCCGGCCCATGGGCCAAGCAGGTCGGCCGCAAAGTCACTAAACGATTTGTACTCGAGGTTGGAGAGCAGCAGCTCGCCCATCGCACGCATCACGAAGAAAAGCATAAAACCGATGATCATATAAACGAAGATGATCGAAGGCCCAGCGAGACTGATAGTTTTGCCCGATCCCATAAACAGCCCGGTGCCAATGGCGCCGCCGATGGCAATAAGCTGAATATGTCGGTTTGTAAGGTTTCGCCGTAGCGATTGTTCAGCCGGCTCCTGCTCTTCGGCAGCAGCGACTTTAATCTGATCAACCATGTGATTTTCTTCCTGTTGTTTCTGTCTGTGTTGTGCGGGCTCTACTGGCCCTTTATGTCGTCATGCAAGACGATCCTATCTATAGGATGTCTCGATATTAGGTAAGAATCGGAGGGATGAATACTATGATTTAAATATAATGTTAATTTTATGTTTAAAGTGAGTGTTATATCACCTCACCTATGGGAAACAGCTCACAAAAATACACGCAATTGCTGTATTTGCAAGATTAAATCCCAACATATATCTAACTTCAGGAGTTTGTATCCTCTCCCCGGACGGAGAGAGGATAAGTGCGAGGATTACAGGATTTCCAGTAACTCGACTTCGAAGACCAGTGTGCTGAACGGAGGGATGGAAGCACCCGCACCGCGCTCGCCGTAGGCCAGGCTATGAGGGATAGTCAGTTCCCACTTAGAGCCAACCGGCATCAGGGTCAGTGCTTCAATCCAGCCAGCGATAACGCCGTTAACCGGGAATTCAGCAGGTTCGCCGCGTGCGACGGAGCTATCGAACACGGTGCCGTCAATCAGTTTGCCGGTGTAGTGTACGCGAACGTGATCGGTACGCGCTGGGATTGCGCCTTCACCCTGGGTCAGAACGCGGAACTGCAGACCGGATTCGGTGCTGTTTACGCCTTCTTTCTCACGGTTTTCTTCCAGATATTTCACGCCGTCTTCGGCCATCGCCGCAAAACGCTCACGACGTACTGCATCAGCACGTTCGTGGATTTCACGCAGCGCGCGATGAACAACGTCTACCGGCACAGCAGGCTGCTTGCCTTCCAGCGCATCGGCGATACCGGCAACCAGTGCTTCCGGCAGTAAACCCTGCAAACCGGACTCGCTCAGCTGCTGCCCTACCTGCAGGCCGATACCGTAGCTTGCCTGTGCTTCAATAGTGTCAAAAGTCGGGGTGGCCATCGTCTTTCCTTTCTTCGGGTATAAAGTAGCGGGCAGCATAGCAGCCACGCCGCACAGGGTAAAACTTTGTGTCAGGAAAGATGACAAATTACCGGGAAAAAGAAACAATACCTTTTGCCTATAGGATATGATGAAAGTGCGCTTTGCCACGTTCATCAGGCAGTTAGCCATCTATACTGGATAGCATCGACACGGAGCAGGAGGAGAGCCATGCCCGGGAGATTTGAAATAAAACCTTTGCTGGTGAAAATCTGGCATGCGCCGGACGATCTTCGCATCCTGGACCCGCTGCCGCCTGCCCACCGTCGCGGCGTGATTGTTGCTGCGCTGGCCATTATCGTCGGCTTCCTGCTGCCTTCCGCTGACGACAGCCCGCCGCCTCAGGTGACCCGCTCCGCGCAGCTGGACTTCCAGTCACAGTCGCAAACGCCGCAGCCAGACGCTCAGCCGTTGCACGCTCAGCTGGTCACACCGTCTAACGATTTAGATCAGGTCGCCCCTGTTGCGCCAGAACCGGTGCAGGAAGAACAGCCGAGCGAGCAGCAGGCCGCTCCGTCACGAACGCAGCCCTATCAGGAGAGCCGCAGCAGCAGCGACTGGCATACCTATCAGGTTGAAGCCGGTAAAACGCTGGCGCAGCTTTTCCGCGACAATAACCTGCCGCCAACCGATGTCTATGCCATGGCGCAGGTTGAGGGGGCGGGTAAGCCGCTGAGTAACCTGAAAAACGGCCAGAAAGTGCAGATTCGTAAGAACGCCAACGGTGTGGTTACCGGGTTAACCATCGAATCGGATAACGGTCAGGTGCTGTTCACCCGCCAGCAGGACGGTAGTTTTATTCGCGCGCGTTAAACTTGCAGACTGCCGGATGGCGGCTTTGCCTTATCCGGCCTACAAAACCGTGAACGTAGGCCTGATAAGCGCAGCGCCATCAGGCATTACCGCTTCACCTTGTTCACCCACCAAATCCCCGAACAGACCAGCGCCAGCGCCAGCGCGTATTTCCACTCGAAAATATTTTCCCCGAGAAAAATCGCCGACAGCACCGAACCGGATACCGGGATCAGGAAGTTAAACGGCGCAATCATCCCCACGCGGTTGTACTTGAGCAAAATGCTCCACAGCGCAAAGGCCACCGATGACAGTAGCGTCAGATAACCGAGAATCGCCACCGATGAGAAGCCGTGGAAGGTCAGCGTGCCACCGCTCAGATAGCCGCCGACCACCAACGCCAGGCCACCGAAAGCCAGCTGGTAACCCGTCATCACCGTAGGATCGACCGTTTGAGAGATACGCTTACCGTAGAGTGACGCCGCTGACAGAATAAACGCCGCCAGCACCACCGAGCCATCTCCCAGGCTAAAGCTAAAATCCAGCAGCCCGCTGTTGAAGTTCACCACCATCACCCCGACAAAGCCGAGAATACAGCCCAGCGTCTTGTTATAGCTCAGCCGATCGTTCTGGTAGATAAAGTGCGCCAGCAGCACGCTGAAGAAGGTACCCGTGGCGTTCATAATTGACCCCTTCACCCCGGTGGTGAAAGCCAGGCCGATGTAGAAGAAGATGTACTGTAGCGAGGTCTGCGTGAGCCCCAGCAAGGTTAGCTGGCCAAACTGACGCGCGTTCAGACGAGCAATTGGCTTACGCTGTGCCATCGCCAGCAGGAGCAGCAGCGCCCCGGCAAACAGGAAGCGGTAGCCCGCAAAGACGATTTTGCTCGGAATATCATCAGTGGCAATCTGAAACAGTTCATACCCGCTCTTAATCGCCGGGTAAGCACTTCCCCACAGCAGACAGCAGAATGCGGCACAGAGATAAACGATATTTTTACGGGAAAACAGAGGGTGCTGGCGCAGAGTTTCCATTCTTTTACCAAAAATTAAAATATTGTTTTAATTTTTTGATTATCGCGAAAAGGATGAAAGATAGCCAGTCGAAAAGTGGTGGGCCTAAAAAGCAAAACGCCGGCACAAGGCCGGCGGTTTGTTGTTATCAAAACGTGGGTTGCTGATTAAGCAGCAACAACGTTGATGATAACTTTAGCGAATACTTCGCTGTGAACCTGGAAGTCCACTTCGTGCTCGCCAACAGTACGCAGAACGCCGTTCGGCAGACGAACTTCGCTCTTAGCAACTTTAACGCCAGCTGCAGTAACTGCATCAGCGATGTCGCGAGTACCGATGGAACCGAACAGTTTACCTTCGTCGCCTGCTTTAGACGCGATGGTTACTGATTCCAGTGCTACGATCTGTGCAGCACGAGCTTCTGCAGCGCCCAGAACGTCAGCCAGTTTGGCTTCCAGTTCTGCACGACGTGCTTCGAAGAATTCAACGTTTTTCTTGGTAGCAGGAACAGCTTTGCCCTGTGGTACCAGGAAGTTACGAGCGTAGCCCGCTTTAACGTTAACTTGATCACCCAGGGTGCCCAGGTTTGCTACTTTATCAAGCAGAATAACTTGCATTACCTTATCCTCTTAAAGTCGTTAATAGACGGCGGCCGATTACTGATGACGATCGGTATACGGCAGCAGGGACAGGTAGCGAGCGCGCTTGATGCAGCGAGCCAGCTGACGCTGGTATTTTGCACGAGTACCGGTGATACGGCTCGGGACAATTTTACCGCTTTCGGTAATGTAGTTTTTCAACGTTGCGATGTCTTTGTAATCGATCTCAACAACGCCTTCCGCGGTGAAACGGCAGAACTTGCGACGACGGAAATAACGTGCCATATGGCTAGTCTCCAGAATCTATCAATTCAATCTGCTCGGCATGCAGAACCATTTTGCTCAGGCCATTCTTTGCTTTGTGGCAACAGATAAAACCCTGAACGGTGACTGCACTACCGACCGTTATACTGTGAGTAATGGCTTGGTTCTCTTGTCCGCTAATAATAACGGGCATTTGACACCACGCCTGCCGGTGAAAGCCGGCTTCCTCCTGCACAGAACGATGCTCAAGCACGAACTGGCAATGAGGAATTCCTGATGGGCTGACCTTGCGAAGCGGTGTTCTGCACACTGTGCCGGATAACACCAGACGATTGGTCATCAGAAATTACTCTTCAGAATCCCCAGCTTCAGCATCATCTGAGGTTTCGTTTGCGAAATCATCGCGACGTTCACGACGCTCGTCTTTCGCTTTAACCATCGGAGACGCTTCGGTAACAGCGTGCTTAGTACGCATAACCATGCTGCGGATAACGGCATCGTTGAAGCGGAAGTTAGTTTCCAGCTCATCGATCACTTCCTGCGGTGCTTCAACGTTCAGCAGAACGTAGTGAGCTTTGTGCAGTTTGTTGATCGGGTAAGCCAGCTGACGACGGCCCCAGTCTTCCAGACGGTGGATCGTGCCTTCTGCTGCAGTGATTGCACCAGTGTAGCGCTCGATCATACCCGGAACCTGTTCGCTCTGGTCAGGATGGACCATAAAAACGATTTCGTAATGACGCATCGAATTGCTCCTTACGGATTATTCAGCCTCCTGTCTGGGTCAGCCGAGGCCCATGGAGGCAAGGAACGTGTTAAAGGTCGGCTGAAAAATGACGCGTAATAATACTTGCCGCCCCCAGGAAACTCAAGTGAATTGCACAAAAAATTCACACAAAAGGCAAAGTCGGTCTAAGTCAGTGATTTAAAATTAAACAGCCACGAATGCGGCAATTTTTTGAACAACAGCATCAGAAAAGGTCGCCATACCGCAGCCAAAAACCGATTGCAATTACATCAGTAGTCAACCACAACAAGAGGAGAGCCCCCGCGTTAGCGTCAGGACTGTCAGTAAGGAGTCGAGTATGAAAACTATCGTCATTGCCGCAATGGCTGCGCTACTGGTTAGCGTCAGCGCACAGGCCGCCATTAAGATCGATGGCCATCAGGCACGTAACATGGACGATGTACAGAGCCTGGGGGTTATCTATATCAACCATAATATCGCCACTGAGCAAGAGGCCGATAAGGCGCTCAGTCAGGAGAGCGATGCTCAGGGGGCTAAATACTTCCAGCCTATCCTGATACATGAACCCGGAAGCAACGGTTTGATCCACGCGAGCGCTGCGCTGTATCGCTAACCCCGTGCTTCGTTCTTCGCCCCCTCCACGAGGGCGAAGAACGCCTGCCGTAAAAAGGCTCCGGAATCAGACCAGTAACATCCCGAAGGCGTACAAATCCCGGAGCATATTTTTTGGATAAAACGATCACTGACCGTAATAGGCGTTCGGCCCATGCTTACGCATAAAGTGTTTGTTCATCAGGTAGCTGTCGATTGGGCTTAGCGCCGGGTTGATACCGCGCGCAATCCACGCCATTTTCGCCACTTCTTCCATCACCACCGCGTTATGCACCGCATCGTGCGCATCTTTCCCCCAGGCGAACGGGCCATGCTGGTACACCACAATTCCCGGCGTATGCAGCGGCTCGACGTCACCGAGCGTCTCGATGATTACCTTACCGGTGTTCAGCTCATATTCGCCCTGCACTTCAGCTTCCGTTAACGCACGGGTACAGGGAATATCGCCAAAGAAATAGTCCGCATGCGTGGTGCCAAGCGCGGGAATCGCCAGACCTGCCTGTGCCCACGATGTGGCATGGGTCGAGTGGGTATGCACCACGCCGCCGAGAGATGGGTAACGGCGGTACATCGCCAGGTGTGTCGCCGTGTCGGAAGAAGGACGATAGCGCCCTTCCACCACGTTGCCGTCCATATCCACAACGACCATGTCATCCACGGTCATGGTCTCATAGGCTACGCCGCTCGGCTTAATCACCACCCGACCCCGTTCACGGTCGATAGCGCTGACGTTGCCCCAGGTAAAAGTCACCAGACCGTAGCGCGGTAAATCCATATTGGCGTCAAACACCTGCTGTTTTAGCTGTTGCATTATGCCGCCTCCACCAATCCAGCGCGGGCCATTCTGGCCTTCACCCAGTCGCGTGCTTTTGCCACTTCTCGTGCCGGGTCATCCGAGGTTTCACTCCACATCTCAATCAGATACGGGCCGCAGTAGCCGCTCTCACGCAGCGTTTCAAAGCAGCGTTCGAAATCGACAACGCCTTCACCAAATGGGACGTTTTTAAAGACGCCAGGTTTAGTATCTTTCACGTGTACGGCGACGATATGCCCTATCCCGGCCTGCAATTCCATCTGTACGTCGTTATCCCACGCCGACAGGTTGCCGATATCCGGATAAAGCTGGAACCACGGGTTATTCAGGTAGTGTGCGTAGCCGAGCGCCTTGCTGATGGAGTTCATCAGCGGGTAATCCATTATCTCCATCGCCAGCGTAACCTGAGCGCGGCTGGCCATTTCAACGCTCTCCTTCAGGCCGTCGCGAAAGCGCCGACGCGTTTCGTCATTTGCCTGCTGGTAATAGACGTCGTATCCCGCGAGTTGAATCACCCGGATGCCGATATCCTGCGCGAAGCGGATAGCTTTACGCATGATCTCCAGCCCCTGGTCGCGAACGTCGTCATCTTCGCAGCCTAAAGGAAAGCGGCGATGCGCGCTCAGGCACATCGACGGCACGCGTACGCCGGTCTCCGCAATGGCGCTCACCAGCGCTAAACGCTGCTCGCGACTCCAGTCGAGGCGCGACAGTCGCTCGTCGGTCTCATCCACCGACATCTCAACGAAATCAAAACCCAGCTCTTTTGCCAGACGCAGGCGTTCCAGCCAGCACTCCCCTGCGGGGAGCGCTTTTTCATAGATGCCAAGCGGTGTCTGTTTCGACAACATAACCGCTCCTTAGCCCCAAAGCTGAGCAATAGAGCGCTTGAACTGACGCGCGGCTTCCACCGGAGATGCCGCATCACGAATGCTACGACCCGCGATAAAGACATGGATTGGGATGCCCGCGAACAGCGGCAGGTCTTCCAGCGCCAGCCCACCGGTAACGGTCACTTTGAAGCCCATATCAGACAAGCGCTTGATCGCGGTAATATCCGCTTCCCCCCACGCCACGCCCGCGGCCTGCGCATCGCGGCTACGGTGATAGACCACCTGCCCAATGCCTGCATCGCGCCACTCTTTGGCCTGTTCCCAGGTCCAGTAGCCGGTCAGCTCAATCTGCACGTCGCCGTTAAACTCTTTTGCCACGTCCAGCGCGCCTTTGGCGGTGTTGATATCCGCACAGCAGATAACGGTGACCCAGTCAGCATTGGCTTCAAAGCACATGCGGGAAAGGATTTTACCCGCGTCGGCAATCTTGGCATCGGCCAGCACGATTTTATGCGGATACAGCGCCTTGAGGTCGCGCACCGCGCGCACGCCTTCACCAACACAAAGGATGGTGCCGACTTCAATGATATCAACCTCTTCCGCAATCAAGCGGGTGGTTTCATAGGCGCTGTCCATGGTCTGGTTATCCAGCGCAACCTGCAACATTGGTAATGACATGTTCAATTCCTTCTTAAGCTGTCGCCGCCTGGGTGGCGCTATCGATTAAATCCAGCACTTCCTGCTCGGTACGGCAGGCACGTAAACGGTCGAAATTGGCTTCATCTTCAAACAGGTTGACGATCTGCATGATGCCGTCTTCCTGATGAGTGCGTGCATCCACCGCCGCCAGGGTGATGAGGATATCGACCGGGTCGTTGTCTTCGTGGTTAAACACCATTGGCGTTTTCAGGGTGACTAACGCAAAGCCGTTTTTCTTCACCCCTTCTTCAGGGCGTCCGTGCGGCATCGCCAAGCCAGGGGCAATGACGAAGTAAGGGCCGAAACGTTCAACGCCATCCAGAATTGCCTGGAAGTAGCGCGGCTCGACAACCTCTGCCTCCACCAGCAGGTCAACGCCAAGCTTGACCGCTTCCTGCCAGGTATTGGCTTCCGCCTGCAGGCGGATGGATTTATTTTCCGCCAATGAATCACGTAGCTTCATGGGTTGTCCTTACTTCATGTCTTTCGGGAAATGCGCGCTGATGACTTCCATCAGCTTCGGACCAAAGTCGGCCGCCGAGAGCATATTGCGTACGCCCACCACATATTTGTTGCCGGAGACGGTGATTTCGCTTGCCACATGGGTGGAGGCGATAATGATGTCGGCCCCGCTCAGCTCGCTTTTGTATTCACCCACCGCGCAGCTATTCACCGTGTGATCAACGCCCTGCTCTTTGAGGAACTGGTCGACTTTCATCTTCATAATCATGGAGCTGCCTTGCCCACAACCACATACAGCCAGAATACGTACGGTCATAATCAAACTCTCCTTAATGAGCAGATACTTCTGCCATTTGTTTTTCCGCGTCTTCTTCAGCGCGCAGGGTGCGGCCAGCGAAGAACATATAAGCCAGGGCAATCACGATGATGACGGCCATGAAAATCAGCCCGATGGAGGCAAAGCCCTGCATCATCGGTGGTGCCAGAATTGACCAGTCGGCCATCCCCATCCAGGCGCTCATGCCAGTCAGTTTCACCGCCCATACGCAGCCGAATATTTCGATCATCCCCATCACCAGACAAATCTTGAGCGCCGCACGCCAGCCGCCGAAGTGGTTAGCAAAGACGCCGATGGTGGCGTTAGAGAAGAACATCGGGATAAAGCCCGGGATAATCAGGATGGAAGAGCCGCAGCCGACCAGAATGCCCACGGCAATGAGCTGGCCGATGGTGCCCCACATAAAGCCCCATACCACGGCGTTTGGCGCGAAGCTATAAATCGCAGCGCAGTCAATCGCCAGCACGGCACCGGGAATCAAGCGCTGAGAGATACCGTTAAAAGCTTCTGACAGCTCGGCGACGAACATACGTACGCCCTGAGTGATGATGAAAATCGCCACCGCAAACGAGAAGCCGGTTTGCAGGATGTAGATAGTCCAGTGCGTCTTACCGGCCATTGCCTGTACCACGTCCAGACCGAACGACAGCAGAATCGCACCGAAGAAGACCGTCATGACGATAGCGGTAGAGACGATGTTGTCGTGGAAAATATTGAGCCAACCCGGCAGCTTCAGGTCCTCTACGCTCTCCTCTTTCTTACCGAGGAACGGTGCAACCTTGTAGGCAATCCACGAAGCAAACTGCTGCTGGTGACCGATGGAGAAACCACAGTTGTTCGTCACTTCCTGCGTCGGTTTGTACATCATGTTGGAGGTTATGCCCCAGTAGAGCGACACCAGCACCGCGGTGCAGATAATGGTGGTCCACATGGAGTAGCCGCAGATATAGAAGAACACCGCAATCAGCCCGGCCTGCTGGAACATGATGTGCCCGGTGAGCATGATGGTGCGGATCCCCGTAATGCGCCGTAGCACCACGTAGCAAATGTTCAATGCCAGCGCGAGCAGCACCGCATATCCCACCCAGCTATAGGCATCACCCATGCGTTCGATGGTCGCCATCATTGAGGCGTAGGTGTCGGAGATAGCACCATTGATGCCGTAAACCTCAGACATCTTCGCCACTACCGGTTTAAAGGTGCTGGTAAGGATGCCCGACCCCGCCTGCAAAAGCATAAAGCCGATAATCGTCTTGATGGTGCCTTTGATAATCACGCTAACGCTTTTGCGCAGCAGGATATAACCGAGACAGGTCACGATACCCAGCAACAGCGGGGCGTTGGTCATCACCTGATTAAAAAAGACGGTAAAGATGTTGTAGAGGATCTCCATAACGCTCTCCGATAAATGAAGTGGCTGAACCAGCAACCCTGCTCAGCGGTGGTGTGACACACTCTAATAATCAAAAATAATCACAACAAGATTCAATTTGATTAAATGTGACGCGCACCGCAATAATAAGCACATTTCAATAATCGTATTAATAACCATTCAAATTAAACAAAAATAAACCAATTAAATCAATAAAATAACCAAAAAACATAGATTAACAATTATTGTTCTATCGTTACTTTGCATTGAGATCGTGCTCTCACACGCCAAAATACATCATTGCAATAATGAAAAAACGGTGACAATATCAATCATAACAAATCACAATATGATTACTTATGACAATTTAAGAGGAAAACACGATGAGTAAAGTTGAAACCATTTCGCGAGAATCCTGGATCCTGAGCACCTTTCCAGAGTGGGGCAGCTGGCTGAATGAAGAGATCGAGCAGGAGCAGGTCGCACCGGGTACTTTTGCGATGTGGTGGCTGGGCTGCACCGGTATCTGGCTGAAATCACAAGGCGGCACTAACGTCTGTGTCGATTTCTGGTGCGGCACCGGCAAACAAAGCCACGGCAATCCGCTGATGAAACAAGGTCATCAGATGCAGCGTATGGCGGGGGTGAAAAAGTTACAGCCAAACCTTCGCACCACGCCGTTTGTGCTGGATCCGTTCGCCATCCGTCAGATCGACGCCGTGCTGGCCACTCACGATCATAACGATCATATCGATGTGAACGTCGCAGCAGCCGTCATGCAGAACTGCGCGGACGATGTGCCGTTTATCGGGCCACAAACCTGCGTCGACCTGTGGGTAGGTTGGGGCGTGCCGAAAGAACGCTGCATCGTGGTAAAACCGGGCGACGTGGTTAAGGTAAAAGATATTGAAATTCATGCGCTTGATGCTTTCGACCGCACAGCGTTAATTACGCTGCCAGCCGATCAAAAAGCCGCTGGGGTACTGCCGGACGGTATGGACGCGCGCGCGGTAAACTACCTGTTCAAGACGCCGGGCGGCACCCTGTATCACAGCGGTGACTCCCACTACTCTAACTACTACGCCAAACACGGCAACGAGCATCACATCGACGTGGCGCTGGGCTCCTACGGCGAGAACCCGCGCGGGATCACCGACAAAATGACCAGCGCCGATATGCTGCGTATGGCCGAGGCGCTGAACACCAAAGTGGTGATCCCTTTCCATCACGATATCTGGTCAAACTTCCAGGCCGATCCGCAGGAAATTCGCGTTCTGTGGGAGATGAAAAAAGACCGCCTGAAATACGGATTTAAGCCGTTTATCTGGCAGGTTGGCGGCAAGTTTACCTGGCCACTGGATAAAGATAACTTCGAGTATCACTATCCGCGTGGCTTCGACGATTGCTTTACCATTGAGCCGGATCTGCCGTTTAAATCGTTCTTGTAATTGAGTATTCCCGGCCGAGCGCAGCGACGCCGGGAAACCCACCTTGACCCCTATATAGTTTTAGTATTTTGGCTATTTTTCAAATATCATCTTTAATCATCATTTTTTTTCGGATTAGCTCATGACGGAAGCGCAAAGACATCAGATTCTACTGGACCTGCTGGCGCAAGCGGGTTTTATAACAGTAGAGCAGGTGATTTCCCGTCTGGGGATCTCACCCGCCACGGCCCGCAGGGATATCAACAAGCTTGATGAAAGCGGCAAGCTGAAAAAAGTGCGCAACGGCGCCGAGGCCGTTAACCAGCTGCGCCCGCGCTGGTCCCCGATGAACATTCATCAGGCACAAAATCACGACGAGAAAGTACGCATCGCGAAAGCGGCGTCGCAGCTGGTGATGCCCGGTGAAAGCGTGGTGATCAACTGTGGTTCGACGGCTTTTCTGGTCGGCCAGGAGATCTGCGGCAAACCGGTGCAAATAATCACCAACTACCTGCCGCTGGCTAACTACCTTATCGATCAAGAGCACGACAGCGTGATCATTATGGGCGGGCAGTACAACCGCAGCCACGCCATCACACTCAGCCCACAGGGCAGCGAAAACAGCCTGTACGCCGGGCACTGGATGTTTACCAGCGGCAAAGGGCTGACGGCGGAAGGGTTATATAAAACCGACATGCTCACCGCGATGGCAGAACAGAAAATGCTGAACGTGGTGGGTAAACTTGTCGTACTGGTCGATAGCAGCAAGGTTGGCGAACGGGCAGGAATGCTGTTTAGCCGCGCTGATGAGATCGATCTGCTGATTACCGGCAAACAGGCTGACCCGGAGATCCTCAAGAAGCTTGAGGATCAGGGCGTGAAGGTTATCCGCGTTTAAAGATGCTGGCGGAAAAAGGCCACCGTGCTGTCCAACGCTTCAGGCGTAATACGGTGGCGGACGCCCGCCTGCCAGACGCAGGTGAGATGCTCATCCAGTTCA
This sequence comes from Kluyvera ascorbata ATCC 33433, assembly GCF_000735365.1. Taxonomy (GTDB): domain Bacteria; phylum Pseudomonadota; class Gammaproteobacteria; order Enterobacterales; family Enterobacteriaceae; genus Kluyvera; species Kluyvera ascorbata. The sequence goes on from NZ_JMPL01000022.1 coordinate 29,168, forward strand.
GCCTCCCGCAACGCTTGCTGAAGCCGGAACGTCTCACCCGCCGGTACCACGTCGTCCTCTTCCCCATGCCATAGCAGCAGCGGCCTGTCCGCCAGACGCACCAGTTGATGTCCAACATCCCACTTCGCTAGCGGTGCCAGCAAGCGCGCCTTCTCGATGCCGTTTGCTGCAGACGGTGGGAAGAGTGTCTCAGAAAGTGAAGTGAAATAGCCCGACCCCATCAGGCTCGCCACACATTTCAGCTCCGGATGCTGCGCCATCAGCCCCAGCGCGGTCATGCCGCCCATTGAGGCACCAGCCACCGCTAAGCGCCCTTCGCTCACCAGCCCACTTGCCAGCAGCGCATCGCGCAGCGCCGGGAACTCGGTAAAGTTCTGCACCAGAATCTGCCAGAAGTGCTGAAGACGTTCGGCCCCATCGCCGTTGAAGCGCTCCCCGTGCTCGGCGGCGTTAGGCATCACCACCCGGAAACCTGCCTGCGCCAGCGCCACGGCAAAATAGCTATAAACAACGTTCGACGAGGTAAAACCGTGATAAAACACTATGCTGGGAAGCGCCTTTTCACTACATCCCCTTGGGTAAGCGTGCAAAACTTGCTGTCCTGCCAGGGTGCGCATTTCCAGTTCAATCATGGGTTATCTCCTTTAGCTATGCTGAGATGGCATACGAAAATTGATGCAGTATGATGACGACAATACCCCTGATTTATAACATTGAGAACCTCGTTACGAAATCGTGATATTTTCATTCGAAAATAGCGCTATGGTTAACAAATCAGGAACATTCGCCTAAAGCGAAATGCTTTCCCCACTACACTATGACTATCAGGAAACGGGAAATGGCTAAACGACGGTTTATCCCACTGTTGCTGGCGCTCTTGTTGAGCGGTTGTACCATTCTGGAAGGCACTCCTGAAGCGCCTCCACCGGTCACCGACCATCCACAGGAAATACGCCGCAACCAGACGGCAGGCTTGCAGCGCATAGGCACGGTTAGCTCGCTGGTGTACGGTTCGCCGATGGATGTTGAAGCATCTATCAAAGAGAAAGTTACCGCGCGGAAAGCGGATTACTACGTGATAGTCATGATTGATGACACCGTCGTGCCGGGCCAGTGGTACTCGCAGGCGATTCTCTACCGTAAGTAGTTTTACTAGCTTTACGCAGCTTTGCACCGTTTCACGTTTCCCTGATGCACAATGGCGCCTCTGTCTGGATACAGGATATGCGTCTGCTATGGATTGCCCCCACTGGGTTATGTGAAATGGAGCTGACGATGAAACAAACACTTACCTTATCTACCCTGCTTTTGTCAGGCGGCGGCCATACGGCGGCGGCACAATCTGCAGAGTTCGCCAGCGCAGACTGCGTAACCGGGCTGAATGAGATCGGGCTGATTTCGGTGAATAACATCACCGGAAGCCTGGAAGATGTCGAACAGGTCATCGCACGCAAAGCGGATGAACAAGGCGCATCCTGGTATCGCATCGTTCAGATGTATGAAGAACCTCAGCAGGACAACTGGCGAGCACAGGCGATTCTCTATGCTTGATACCCGCCTCTAGTGGAAGAAGCGTTACGCTTGTCACGCCTCTTCCACCCGCTTCTATTGCCTATCTTCCCCCGCCCGTCGCTCGACACAGCAGGTCATTAATCACCGGTTCACTCAGCAACGCACCGCCTCGCGAGTCCAGCATCATTCGACACCAGGCCTGAGCCATCGGCGGCGACGCATGACGCAGCATCTGCGCACCGACGCCCAGCAGGTAAAGCTGATGCGTTATCTCGCGTCCCTGTGATTCAGAAGGCTTGCGCAGCCGCTGCTGTAACTGCCGCCAGTGCCGATCAAAGTGGCGATCCTGTCCCTTAACCTCGTTACATTCCGCCAGCAGCAGCGCCACGGCGTCCGGTTGCTTCACCAGCACGCGCAGCACGTCGAGGCACATGATATTGCCCGAGCCCTCCCAGATACTGTTCACCGGCATCTCCCGGTACAGGCGCGGTAGCTCGCTCTCTTCGCAGTAGCCAATCCCGCCCAGCACCTCCATCGCCTCCGCCACGAACGGAATGCCCGCCTTGCAGATGGCAAACTTGGCCGCAGGGGTGAACAGACGCGCCCACAGCGCTTCCTGCGGCTGGTGATTCTGTCCCCAGGCGCTGGCAAGACGAAACATAAACGCGGTCTGCCCTTCCAGCTGCAGCGCCATTTTCCCCAGCACTTGACGCATCAGCGGCAGGTCGACCAGATTATGGCCGAAGGCCTGGCGCTGGAAAGCGTGGTACAGCGCCACCGACAGCGCACGACGCATCAGGCTGTGGCTGCCCAGCGCACAGTCAAAGCGCGTCAGTCCGCCCATTTTGAGGATTTGCCGGATACCGTCTCCCTCCTCACCCAGCGGCCAACCAAGCGCCTGCTGGAACTCCACTTCGCCGCTAGCGTTGGCGCGATTGCCGAGTTTGTCTTTCAACCGCTCAAGGCGAATGGCATTACGGGTGCCGTCGGGCAGCAGACGCGGTACGAAGAAGCAGGTTAACCCGCCGCTGGCCTGCGCCAGCACCAGATGCGCGTCGCTCTGTGGCACAGAATAGAACCATTTATGCCCGGTAAGCTGATAGCTACCGTCTTCCAGCCGTTCCGCCCGTGTGCTGTTGCTCAGCACGTCGGAGCCGCCCTGTTTTTCGGTCATCCCCATGCCAATCAGCAGTCCGCGCTTCTGCGCGCCGGGTAGCTGGTGCGGGTCATAACGATCGCTAAGCAACGCCGAGCGCCAGTCGGTAAAAAGCGGCGGCAGCGTTTTTAGCAGCAGCGGCGTGGCGGCAAAAGTCATGGTGATGGGGCACAGCGTGCCGGCTTCTACCTGCGCATGCAGCATGAAGCGCGCGGCACGGGCAACGAATGCGCCGCTCCGCGCCTCTTCCTCCCAGGGAAGGTTATGCACCCGGTTGGCGCAAAGCCCCTGCATCAGCAGATGCCAGGCGGGGTGAAAGCGAACGTCGTCAAGCCGCTGCCCTTGCGGGTCATAGCGTAATAATTCAGGGGGATGAGCGTTGGCGAGCCTGCCGAGCTCCAGCGATTCGGCGGTGCCGAGCTGTTGGCCGATGCTCGCCAGCAGTTCGCTGTCCCAACCGGCGTCATAGCGGGTCACCGCATCACGCAGCGCAACGTCAGATAAAAACAGGTTACTGTTATTTAAGGGAATAGGTTGATTAAAAACGGTGTGTGTTTGCCAATTCATTGTGTCTCCCTCCGTCAATGGGCAACCTTTTAAGTATGGACGGTCGGGGGAGATGCACAATAAAAAAGCCACCCGAAAGGGTGGCTTAGGTCATACAGCGTATGGTTTGGCGCCGACCCCGGGAGCGGTGTGTTAGCTGCGCTGACGTACCGCTTCAAACAGGCAGATGCCGGTTGCTACGGAGACGTTCAGCGACGACACGGTGCCCGCCATCGGAATACTGATCAGTTCATCGCAATGTTCACGGGTCAGACGGCGCATACCTTCACCTTCCGCCCCCATTACCAGCGCCATAGCACCGGTCATTTTGCTCTGATACAGCGTGTGGGTCGCTTCACCAGCGGTACCCACAATCCATACGCTCTCTTCCTGCAGCATACGCATGGTGCGCGCCAGGTTGGTCACGCGGATCAGCGGTACGCTCTCGGCTGCGCCACAGGCCACTTTTTTCGCCGTCGCATTCAGCTGCGCCGAGCGGTCTTTCGGGACGATAACCGCGTGCACGCCAGCAGCATCGGCGCTACGCAGGCAGGCACCGAGGTTGTGCGGGTCGGTCACGCCGTCGAGGATCAGCAAGAACGGGCTGTCGAGTGAAGCGATCAGATCCGGCAGATCGTTTTCCTGATACTGACGGCCCGGTTTCACGCGCGCAATAATGCCCTGGTGCACGGCACCTTCGCTTTTCTCATCCAGGAACTGACGGTTCGCTAACTGAATCACCACGCCCTGCGCTTCAAGCGCATGGATCAGCGGCATCAGGCGCTTATCGTCGCGACCTTTCAGAATAAAAACTTCCTGAAAACGTTCAGGCGCGCGCTCCAGCAGTGCCTGCACTGCGTGGATGCCGTAAATCATTTCACTCATTGAACATACTCGTTTGGGGCGGTGTGCGCCGGGTTAAATTAGGCCGTGAATCAAGGTCACTTGCGCCTATTATAACCGACAAAGCGCTCAAATCGACTTTTGTCCGCCCCGTAACGGGCAATTAAGCCAAATGCCGCTTTGCCTCCTGCCTCACCCGATGCAGGACACGGTGCTTAATATCACTGTACTGCGGATGTTCTGCCAGGGTTTCAATATCACGTTCCCGCTCAAACGGCAGCACGATCTCTTCAACAATCTTGCCCGGTTTTGCCGACATAATAAGAATGCGGTCAGCTAAAAACAGCGCCTCTTCCACGTCGTGGGTCACAAAGAGCAGCGTGGTACCGGTAGAGAGCCAGGCTTCGCGTAGCAGTTCTTGCATCATCAGACGCGTCTGCGCATCCAGCGCGCCAAAAGGTTCATCCAGCAACAGGACCTCCGGACCGGGAAGCCAGGCACGAGCCAGCGCAACCCGCTGTTTCATGCCTCCGGAAAGCTGCCAGGGAGCATGATGCTCAAAACCTTTTAACCCTACCCGCTCAAGCCACATTTGCGCTTCAGCATTCGTCTCCTCTTTGCGATGCTTACCTAGCCGCGGTCCAAAGGTGACGTTTTCTGACACCGACAGCCATGGAAACAGGTTTGGCTGCTGGAAGATCATTCCACGATCGGGACCAGGCTGGCGGACGGTTTTCCCACTTGCCGCTACGCGTCCACGATCCGGTTTATTGAAACCAGCAACCAGATTGAGGATGGTCGATTTTCCGCAGCCAGAAGGGCCAAGCAGCACCACAAATTCACCTTGATGCAAAGAGAGGTTAATATCCTCCAGCACCGTAAACGGCTGTGGTTTTGCCGCAAAGGTGAGTGAAACGTTTTCCAGCGTAATTGCGCTCATTATTCTTTCCCCGCCCAGGGTACAAACAGACGCTGCAGCCCAAGCAGCAGCAGATCCAGAAGATAGCCAATGCCGCCCAGCAGCAGGATACCGAGCATGACGATATCGGTTCGCAAGTAGGAACTGGCGTTGATCACCATCCACCCCAGACCCGAACTGGCCGCCACCATCTCAGCGGCAATCAGCGATGTCCAGCCGATGCCAATAGAGAGCCGGACGGTGGTAAAGAGATCCGGCAGCGCATCCGGCATCACCACCTTCAGGAAGATTTGCTTACGCGATGCCCCCAGTGTTTGCGCCACACGGATACGCGCTCGCCCAATACGCTCAACCGCCGCCGATGCCCCCACCACCACGCTCAAAAATGTAGCGATAAAGATCAGGAAGAATTTCGACGATTCGCCGATTCCCAGCCAGACCACCGCGAGTGGGATCAACGCAATCTTAGGCAACGGTCGCAGGAACTGAACAAACGGGTTCAGCACCGCCGATAGTCCTTCTGACAGCCCCATTAACAACCCAAGCGGAATCCCGATGATAATCGCCGCCGCAAACGCGCTAAGCGCTCGCGCCAGGCTAACGGCGATGTGCTCCCACAGCGGCACCTGGCGGTAACCATCAGCCAGCAGCTCTTCGGTGGTCAGACCGATATCGGTGAGTGAGGGCAACAGCAGCGGGTCAACCCACTGCCGCGTTGCCGCTACCTGCCAAAGGGTAAAGAAGACCGCCACCGACAGCACGCTAATGGCGATATGCTGGCTTAATCTCATTGCGCCGTCACCGCCGCATCTCGAATGTAGCGGGAATTAATCGCGGTATCCCAGTTTGTCGGAATATCACGCTGACGAATCTCACCAATACCGGCGAGGAAGTTCGATGTTTTGGTCAGCGCTTTGCCGATGCCGCTGTCAGAGGTTTGTGTGCCGTTACCCAACCAGGCAGCGGTACCCTGCTGTGCCAGCGTTGGATATTCCAGACCGCCCAGCGTATTCGCCGCCGTGGTCACCGGTGCACCAACCTCTTTTGCCACAATGGCCGCAGCGCGCTCAGGGTCCTTCTTGAACTCGTCAACTTTCTGCTGATGCACGCGCAGGAACGCGCTCACCGCCTGCGGGTACTGCTCAGCAAAGGCTTTACGCACCACATAGTTGTTGTAAATCAGGTAGCCATCTTTTTGCAGATCTTTAGTGGCGAACACCTGATGACCGCCAGAGGCCTCCAGTTCCTGAGCAAATGGAGCCCAGACATAGCCAGCATCAATATCACCCCGTTTCCATGCTGCCACCATTTCCGCCGGACGCAGCGGCAGCAGCGTAATTTTGCTGCGGTCTAACTTATTGACGCTGATGGCGGCCTCAAGGGCATACTGCGCCGTGGAGTTTGGCGGATAGGCTACGCGTTTACCTACGATATCACTGATTTTGCTGATTCCCTCTTTGCCAATCAGTCGTTCATAGCTGGCAATAACGCCCGATACGCCAATAATCTCTACCGGTAATTTGCGCACAATACCGGCGGTTGCCGGGCTCGAACCAAAATTGGCAATATCAATGGCGTTACTGGCGAAATAATTTAATGCATCAGCGCCAGAAGCAAACTGAACCCATTTCACTTTACTGTTTAGCGCTTTATCTAAAGAGCCGTCGGCTTTTGCCAGCATTAATACCTGAGAACCACCGCTATATGCCACGCGAACTTCAGCCGGATTTTCGGCGAAGCTAATATTGGCCCATAAACCACCCGCAGCAATTAATAAGCTGAGTGCTTTTTTCATTTTATTTGTCCTTTTAAAATAGTCTTTTTAACCCGACACCAAGCCGGAAAGTAGGTAATCAAAATTTTATTGATGGGCCAGCCATAAAGACGAACATCGCTCCGCCAGCGCCTGCGATGGGTCGTAGGTCAAATGCAGAAACGGCGCACGCACCGCTTCCAGGGCTACCGGCACTTCGGTACAGGCCAGCACCAGCTTCTGTGCCCCACGAGCAAACAATGCGCTAGCCTGACGCGCCAGTAGCTCCCCACCTTCTCGCAGCGCCCCGCGCTTGACGGCATAGCAGCCGGGAACAAACCATTCCCGCAGCTCCTCTGCCGTTGGCTCCAGCGGCTCAATGTTTTGCGCAGCCAGCCTTTGCTGATACCAGCCTGCTTTTAGCGTCCCTTCTGTGGCAACAATCCCCACTCGCTGCGGACGAACTACCTGCTTTGCCAGCGCATCAAGCGTAGTATCAACAATATGCAGGATAGGCGCATTGCTAGCTTCTGCTAGCGCAGCGTACCAGTGGTGCGCAGTGTTACAGGGAATCGCAATATGACTCGCGCCCGCCTCATTAAGCTTCTTGATACCATAAACCAACTGCGGTAATGGCGAAGGCCCCAGGCCCGCCAGCGCCTTCTGCCGGTCGGCAATTTGCGGCACATTCCACACCACAGACGGCAGTTGCTGCTGATCGTTACGCGCAGGTGTCGCCTCCAGCAGACGACGCTGAAAGTCGAGTGTGGCAAGCGGTCCCATACCACCGAGCACGCCCAACAGGAACGAATTAGACATGCTCCAGCACCTGGCGATAGCCAAACAATCCCGCCGAGCCGCCTGTGTGGATAAACACCACGTTCTCGTCCTTACGAAAATGTCCCTGGCGGATAAGGTCGATAAGCCCTGCCATCCCTTTTCCTGAATACACCGGATCGAGCAGAATACCTTCGTGGCGCGCCAGCAGCGTCAACGCCTCCAGCGTACCGGCGGTCGGTAGACCGTAGCCATCGCCCACATAGTCGCTGTTGGCCGCCACCGCATCGCGCGACAGCCCACCCGCCACGCCCAGTAGTTCCAGTGTTCTTGATGCCAGGTTCCAGACGTTCTCTTCCTGTTTCGCCTTAGGCGCACGAACGCTGATCCCCAGTACCGGGATATGGCTGTTGGTCGCGGTGAAACCCGCCACCAGACCCGCCTGCGTGCCGGTACTGCCGGTGGCGTGTACGACGTGGTCAATACGCAGACGCTGTTGCGATGACTGGTAAAGCAACTCTTCGGCGCAGGCAACGTAGCCCAGTGCCCCAATAGGGTTAGACCCGCCACCAGGGATCACATAAGGGTTATGCCCCTGCTCACGAAGCGTTGCCGCGTAATCTTCCATCACCTGCTGCATGTCAGTGCCGCCGGGCAAATGAGCAACAATTTCGCCACCGAGCAGCGTGTCGAGGAGGACGTTACCGTTATGCTGATAATCGTCACCAAAATCAGAAACGCGCTTTTCCAGCAGCGCTTTGGCTTTTAGGCCCAGACGCGCCGCACCGGCTATGGTCTGGCGCACATGGTTTGACTGCGTTGCGCCCTGGGTGATCACCACATCAGCGCGCTTCGCCAATGCGTCAGCCAGTAAAAACTCCAGCTTACGGGTTTTATTTCCCCCACTCGCCAGACCCGTCGCATCGTCACGTTTGATCCATATTTGGGGGCCACCGAGGAGCTTGCTTAAATTATTTAATGGCTCAAGCGGCGTAGGAAAATGGCCAAGAGAAACTCTCGGAAAGCGGGCCAAATGCATATATATTCCTTGCTCAATAAGAGGAAAATCTGAATCGTGAAATTCACTATACACATCTGGAGAATATGGCTAATCAAAAAGAATAAATAAGGATTTCACAAAAATAACTAAGCAGGAAATAAGGGCAGGTTGTGAGAACATTCAGGCTTTTAAGGAATGACTTACATCTAAAAAGAATAACCCCTTCCGGTTGGAAGGGGTTATTGGAGAAGGTTACTTCTCGGTGTTCTTCTTCGCGGCGCGCTTAGCTTTGGTCGCTGCGGCGATTTTCTGCGTTTTGGTTGAAGGCTTTTTGGCCTTCTTCGCTGCCCCTTTCTCGGTAGAAGCCGGTTTAGCTTTCGCCTTACCTTTCTTCTCGCCGCGGAAGGCGCTGTCCGGTTCGAAGTTCACGCGCTTGCCAACCTGACGGCGTTTACCACCCGGTTTAGCGCCCGCTTCTTTTTTCGTTCTTTCGCGCTCGGTTTTACCGACGTTGCGCGGGGCACGTTCGCTGGAAATCAGGGAGAAGTCGATTTTACGCTCGTCCATGTTGACCGCTTCCACGCGAACTTCCACGCGGTCGCCAAGACGGTAGGTCTGGCCGCCGGATTCACCAATCAGACGCTGACCAACCTGGTCAAAGCGATAGTAGTCGTTATCCAGCGAGGAGACGTGGACCAGGCCATCGATGAACAGCTCGTCCAGACGTACGAAGAAGCCAAAGCCGGTCACGCTCGCAATCACGCCTTTAAAGACGTTACCCACCTGATCCTGCATGAAGTCGCACTTCAGCCAGTCAGCAACATCGCGAGTCGCTTCATCAGCGCGGCGTTCGGTCATCGAACAGTGCTGGCCCAGTTGCAGCATCTCTTCCATCGAATAATGATAGCCGCCGGTGTCGGTGCTGTTACCTTTATGGCCCTGCTCTTTCGCCAACAGATACTTAATGGCGCGGTGCAGCGACAGGTCAGGATAACGACGAATCGGCGAGGTAAAATGCGCATAGGACTGCAGCGCCAGGCCAAAGTGACCGCGGTTTTCCGGATCATAGATAGCCTGCTTCATTGAACGCAGCAGCATGGTTTGCAACATTTCGGCGTCAGGACGGTCAGCCACGGATTCCAGAAGCTCAGCGTAGTCGCGCGGCTCCGGTTTGTTGCCGCCTGGCAGTTCAAGACCGAGTTCAGACAGCACCGAACGGAATGCGGTAATCGCTTCGGTCGTTGGCTTGTCGTGAATACGGAACAGCGCAGGCTCCTGAGCTTTCTCGACGAAACGCGCCGCCGAAATGTTCGCCATGATCATGCACTCTTCGATCAGTTTGTGCGCGTCGTTACGCTGGGTCTGTTCGATACGCTCAATGCGGCGTTCAGCGTTGAAGATGAACTTCGCTTCTTCGCTCTCAAACGAGATCCCGCCGCGCTCAGCGCGAGCCTGATCCAGCACTTTGTAGAGGTTATGCAGCTCTTCAATGTGTTTCACCAGCGGCGCGTACTGCTCGCGCAGCTCCTGGTCACCCTGCAGCATATGCCAGACCTTGGTGTAGGTCAGACGCGCGTGGGAGCTCATCACCGCTTCGTAGAATTTGAAGCCGGTTAGGCGGCCCTTCGACGAAATGGTCATTTCACAGACCATACACAGGCGGTCAACCTGCGGGTTCAACGAGCATAGGCCGTTGGAGAGCACTTCCGGCAGCATCGGAACAACCTGCGTTGGGAAGTAGACCGAGGTGCCGCGGTTGCGCGCTTCGCCGTCCAGCGGCGTTGGCGGGCGCACGTAGTAGCTCACGTCGGCAATGGCAACCCATAGGCGCCAGCCGCCGCCGCGTTTTTTCTCGCAGTAGACCGCATCATCGAAGTCACGGGCGTCTTCGCCATCAATGGTGACGAGCGGCAGATCGCGCAGGTCGACACGACCCACTTTCGCCTCTTCAGGCACCTGCTCTTTCAGCCCGGCAACCTGCGCTTCAACCGCTGGCGGCCAGACGTATGGAATTTCATGGGTACGCAGCGCCATCTCAACGGCCATGCCGGTACCCATGTTGTCGCCCAGCACTTCAACGATTTTACCAATCGCTTTGGTGCGGCGGGTTGGGCGCTGGGTCAGTTCGACCACCACCACAAAGCCCATGCGCGCGCCCATCACCGACTCAGGCGGGATGAGGATATCAAAGCTCAGGCGGCTGTCGTCCGGAACCACAAAGCCCACGCCAGCATCGGTAAAGTAGCGACCAACGATCTGCGCATTGCGCGGCACCAGTACGCGGACGATACGCGCTTCGCGGCGGCCTTTACGGTCCGCGCCCAGCGGCTGTGCTAGCACTTCATCGCCGTGCATGCACATTTTCATCTGTTCGCTCGACAGATACAGGTCGTCTTTACGGCCTTCAACACGCAGGAAGCCGAAGCCATCGCGGTGACCGATAACCATGCCTTTCAGCAGGTCGAGACGTTCCGGCAGCGCATAGCACTGGCGGCGGGTAAAGACTAATTGCCCATCGCGCTCCATAGCGCGCAGGCGACGGCGCAGCGCTTCAATCTGCTCTTCGCCTTCAATATTGAGTTCAACGGCCAGTTCTTCACGGTTAGCCGGTTTTTCGCGTTTTGTTAAGTGTTCGAGGATAAATTCCCGGCTTGGGATAGGATTCGAATATTTCTCTGCTTCGCGTTCCTGGAAAGGATCTTTTGACATGTCGGTTCCTCCGTCATCATCGCTGCTGGCGGGAGTCGTTACTCCACCAGCAATAATTTATATAGTGGTTGATTCTTTTCAACCAAATCAGCCAGTGTGTAGTTATCCAACTCCTTGAGAAAACATTGCACGGCTTGAGCAAGCGCCTGTTTCAAACGACAGGCAGGCGTAATATGGCAAAATTCGCTGCTGCAGTTCACCAGCGATAACGGTTCGAGTTCACGCACCACGTCTCCGACGCGGATGTCCTTAGCTGGTTTACCCAGGCGGATCCCGCCGTTTTTTCCCCGCACGGCCATCACGTATCCGGCGCGGCTGAGCTGGTTGATAATTTTAACCATATGGTTACGCGACACGCCGTAGACCTCGGTTACCTCCGAGATACTGGTCATGTTGCCTTCCGGCAGCGACGCCATATAGATCAGCGCACGTAGTCCATAATCGGTAAAACTTGTTAACTGCACATCAACCTCAGGAAAAAGGGGAAAAACAGGGTGAGCCTGTTGATATTAATTATATTGATGATAAACCAGCCAGCGACTGCGCCGCTAATTTATTTCAGTTCGGGAAGGAAAAAGCGAGGATTTAACGCACGATTAAGCCGGATGGTGACGCTTTGCGTCTTATCCGGCCTACAGAGTGAGTAGGCCTGATAAGCGCAGCGCCTGATGGCGCTGCACGACGAACCAGAATTATGCGTCGAACGGGTCGCGCAGGATCATGGTTTCGGTACGGTCTGGGCCAGTCGAGATAATATCGATCGGCACGCCGGTCAGTTCTTCAATACGCTTGATGTAGTCCAGCGCTGCCTGTGGCAGGCCGCTACGTTCCTTCACGCCAAAGGTGGTTTCAGACCAGCCCGGCATGGTTTCATAGATTGGCTCGATACCTTCCCAATCATCAGCTGCCAGCGGAGTGGTCGTCACTTCGCGGCCATCCGGCATGCGGTAGCCCACGCAGATTTTCACTTCTTTCAAGCCGTCCAGAACGTCCAGCTTGGTCAGGCAGAAGCCAGACAGGGAGTTGATCTGTACAGCACGACGCACGGCAACGGAGTCCAGCCAGCCGGTACGACGACGACGGCCGGTAGTGGCGCCGTATTCGTTACCCTGCTTGCACAGGAACTCACCGGTTTCATCAAACAGTTCGGTCGGGAATGGACCGGCACCCACGCGAGTGGAGTACGCTTTGATGATGCCCAGTACGTAGTCAACATAGCGCGGGCCAAGGCCAGAACCGGTTGCTACGCCACCTGCGGTGGTGTTGGAAGAGGTCACGTACGGATAGGTACCGTGGTCGATATCCAGCAGTGTACCCTGCGCGCCTTCGAACATCACGAAGTCACCGCGCTGACGAGCCTGATCCAGCAGGTCAGAAACGTCAACAACCATGCTGGTCAGGATGTCGGCAACCGCCATCACATCGTCCAGCACTTTCTGGTAGTCAACCGCGTCAACTTTGTAGAAGTTCACCAGCTGGAAGTTGTGATATTCCATCACTTCTTTCAGTTTGTCGGCGAAGGTCGCTTTGTCGAAGAGGTCACCCACGCGCAGGCCGCGACGAGCAACTTTATCTTCGTAAGCAGGACCGATACCACGACCGGTAGTACCGATAGCTTTCGCACCGCGCGCTTTCTCGCGAGCGTTATCCAGCGCGACGTGATAGTCGAGGATTAACGGGCATGCTTCGGAAAGCAGCAGACGTTCGCGAACCGGGATACCACGGTCTTCCAGGCCTTTCATCTCTTTCATCAGCGCAGCCGGAGACAGCACAACACCGTTACCGATGATGCTGGTTACATTCTCACGGAGAATACCTGATGGAATAAGATGGAGGACGGTTTTTTCACCGTTGATTACGAGAGTATGGCCTGCGTTGTGACCACCCTGATAGCGAACAACATATTTTGCACGCTCAGTAAGAAGATCGACGATCTTCCCTTTACCTTCGTCACCCCATTGGGTGCCCAGTACGACGACGTTGTTACCCATTTTTCAAAATCACCGATTGCTTAAAAATGGATTCTACCATCGCTTTTTCAGATATACAGCACTTTTTACCCACAAAATCGTGCTTCTGAGTCTGTTTTTTAATCAGCCAATCGTTTTCGTCAACATGTAGTAGATTACGACTCCTGCGACCACAAGACCGCCACCAAATCGACGTAACATCGTATCGGGTAATTGAGTCATCGTAGCAATCATCTTGCGCCAGGCTTTCGGATAAAGCATCGGCCCCAGGCCTTCAAACACTAAAACCAGCGCAAGCGCCAGCCAGATGGTGGAATTCATTCATCGTCCTTATAAAAAGAAAACCACCGGCTCCCTGAGGAGGCGGTGGTTTTATTCAGGCTTTCGCGCGATTAACGTGTCGTGGTACCCGGGTTTTTCATGTAGCGGAAGAAGTCGCTATCCGGGCTCAGTACCATCACGTCCTGGTTGCTATCGAAGCTTGCTTCGTACGCACGCAGGCTACGGATGAAGGCATAGAAGTCTGGATCCTGGCTGAAGGCATCGGCAAACAGCTTAGCAGCTTCTGCATCACCTTCACCGCGCATGATACGGCCCTGACGTTCAGCTTCTGCCAGCGTCTTCGTCACTTCATAGTCAGCGGTAGCGCGCAGTTTTTCTGCCTCTTCCTGACCCTGCGAACGGTGACGACGAGCAACGGCTTCACGCTCGGCACGCATACGGTTGTAGATAGCTTCGGAAACCTCAGCAGGCAGGTTGATCTGCTTAATGCGCACATCGACAACTTCAATCCCTAACGCCGCCATACTGTTCGGGTTAATGGTTGGCCCTTTGATGTTTGCTTGCTGCTCTACGCGCTCTGCGGCTTCGGCAATCGCGTTATCCGCGGCTGGCGTAGCGACTTCGTCTTCAGCACCGGAAGAACCGGAGTTCAGGGCGTCGCGAACTTCCAGCGTCAGACGACCACGGGAGTCGGTAACGATGTCTTTCACGTCCAGACGACCAATCTCAGAACGCAGACGGTCAGAGAACTTACGTTTCAGCAGTACTTCGGCCTGAGAGACGTCACCGCCGCCGGTCGCCAGGAAGTAACGGCTAAAGTCGCTGATGCGCCACTTGATGTAAGAGTCGACGATCAGGTCTTTTTTCTCTTTGGTCACGAAACGGTCGGCCTGGTTATCCATGGTCTGGATACGGGCATCGAGCATTTTCACCGACTGAATGAACGGCACCTTGAAGTGCAGGCCCGGCTCATAAATCAGCGGCTTCTTATCAGCGTCACGCACGACGCTGCTGAACTGGAACTTGATCCCACGCTCGCCTTCTTTAACCACGAAGATAGAGGTGTAAAGCACTACCAGCACGATGATGATAATCGCAATAACTGACTTACGCATCGTTATTCCCCCTGACGCTGGTAGTCGTTACGCTGCGCGTTAGCGCGGCGTTGGTCCATGATATTGCCCTGACTGGCAGACGACGTGTTGCTTGCGCTGCTGCTGGAAGAGGACGCAGGCGGCAGGCGCAACAGGTTGTTCGCACCACTGCTATCGCTCTTTGCTGCCGGGGCGTTACCGCCTTTCAGCATTTGATCCAGCGGCAGTACCATCAGGTTGCCATTCTTGTTGTCGCTAACCAGCACTTTGCGGGTATGGCTCAGTACTTTTTCCATGGTCTCGATATAGAGACGCTCGCGGGTAATCTGCGGTGCGGCTTTATATTCCGGCAGGATTTTCGCAAAGCGAGCCACTTCACCCTGAGCTTCCAGGACGGTCTGAGTCTTATACGCACGCGCTTCTTCCAGAATACGCTGCGCC
The DNA here is from genome assembly GCF_000735365.1 of Kluyvera ascorbata ATCC 33433. Lineage (GTDB taxonomy): Bacteria > Pseudomonadota > Gammaproteobacteria > Enterobacterales > Enterobacteriaceae > Kluyvera > Kluyvera ascorbata. The sequence goes on from NZ_JMPL01000022.1 coordinate 44,170, forward strand.
TGACCGTTCGCACGTGGCTGCACTTCGTTGGTGTACGCTTCCGCTTCACGGATGTACTGCTGCTCGTTCTCACGTGCGGCAATCGCATCATCAAACGCGGCTTTTACCTCTTCCGGCGGACGAGCGGCCTGGAAGTTGACGTCCAGCAGGGTGATACCCATGTTGTATGGACGAATGGTCTCTTCCAGCTCGCGCTGGGTATCGCTACGAATAACGGTACGACCTTCGGTCAAAATACGGTCCATGGTGTATTTACCGATAACCCCACGCAGGGCGCTGTCGGTGGCCTGACGCAGGCTGTCGTCAGCGCTGGTGACGCTGAACAGGTATTTCTGCGGGTCAGTCACGCGGTACTGCACGTTCATTTCTACGCGCACCACGTTCTCGTCGGAGGTCAGCATCACGCCAGACGCGGCCAGTTCGCGCACGGCTTCAACGTTCACCGGAGTGACTTCGTCAACGAAGGTCGGCTTCCAGTTCAGACCCGGCTCAACCAGGTGGCTGAACTTACCAAAGCGCGTGACTACGCCGCGCTCGGCTTCTTTAATGGTATAGAACCCGCTAGCCGCCCAGATAACCACAACGGCTGCGGCAGCGATACCGACAATGCGTCCGCCCATAGGGCTACGCGGCCCTTGGGTTGAACTACCGTTGCCGGAGCCCCCTTTACCGCCCCCAAATCCACCGAGCTTTTTGCTCAGCTTACGGAAGATATCATCCAAATCCGGCGGCCCCTGATCGCGACCGCCTTTATTTCCATTCCCCCCGGAGTTGCCGCCTTGATTATTGCTGCTTCCCCACGGGTCGCGGTCTTGTCCGTTATTACCGGGCTGATTCCACGCCATGTTTATGCTCCATATTTGTTATGCGGTGATATACCTTTTCCCAGTCCAGATTTTTTCGCGGTTAACCGTCCTACCCTTCCTGGTGGCGACGGTCGCGTTGAGGCAATCTGAACCGCTGGGTGCCCAAAGGGCTAATGTTCAGGCAAGCTGCACGGTCAGACGACGTAGTCTGCCAGTGTCGGTTCTTGTTTACAGAGGCGACGCCAGTCGACAATCGGCATACGAACCTGCAAATTGACGCAGCCGTCCTCCTCCATCCACTCTTTTTCAATTGCCTGAAGCTGATAAAAGCGGCTACGCAAACGCCCCGCCTGCGGAGGTAAACGCAGCGTGTGCTGCGCGACTTCGCCGGCTAAGCGTTCGGTTAACGCCTGAAAAAGGAGTGGTATGCCTACCCCGGTTTGTGCAGACAGCCACACCCGGATAGGTTTGTTTTCTTCATCACGGTCGATACGCGGTTCGAAATCATCCAGCATATCGATTTTGTTCATCACCAGCAGGGTTGGAATCTCGTGCGCGTCGATCTCTTCGAGAACCGTGTTCACCGCGTCGATGTTTTCCTGTACCCGAACGTCCGCTGCATCAATCACGTGAAGCAACAGCGTCGCTTCGCGGGTTTCCTGCAAGGTGGCTTTAAAGGCCGCCACCAGATCGTGCGGCAGGTGACGAATAAAGCCTACGGTATCCGCCAGCACCGTTTCGCCCACGTCAGCCACGTCAATACGGCGCAGCGTCGGGTCAAGGGTCGCAAACAGCTGGTCGGCGGCGTAAACCTCCGCCTGCGTAATATGGTTAAACAGCGTCGATTTGCCGGCGTTGGTGTAACCCACCAGCGAAACCGTTGGCACATCGGCCTTCACGCGGGCACGACGCCCCTGCTCACGCTGTTTCTCCACGCGCTCAATGCGCGAGAGGATCTGCATAATACGGTTACGCAGTAAACGACGGTCGGTTTCGAGCTGGGTTTCACCCGGGCCGCGTAAACCAATACCGCCTTTTTGTCTTTCAAGGTGCGTCCAGCCGCGCACCAGTCGCGTGGCCAGATGGCGCAGCTGCGCCAGCTCAACCTGCAGCTTACCTTCATGGGTACGCGCACGTTGGGCGAAAATATCTAAGATCAGACCGGTACGGTCGATAACCCGGCATTGACACAGGGCTTCAAGGTTTCGCTCCTGCGCTGGGCTAAGTGCATGATCGAACAGCACAACGGAAGCACCTGTCGCTTTGACGGCTTCCGCAATCTCGACAGCCTTACCTTCACCAACAAAATATTTTGGGTGCGGCGCTTTACGGCTACCGGTAATCACCTGCATTGCTTCGACACCGGCGGAAGAGACCAGAGATTCAAACTCCTGGAGGTCTTCCATATCTTTGTCTTGCGTAAAATAGATGTGTACCAGCACCGCCTGCTCACCGGCGTCATAACGGTCAAACAAGCGTTATATCTCCTGAAATACCAGCGGGGAACCTGGATAATCCGGCTCCCCGACATGGATAAACAGCCATCAACCTTATTCGGTTTCTTCGCTGTCTTGCGGCGCAGAACCCTGCGCGTTGCTACCGTGGTGGTAGTTGCTGCCAGTGCCGCCGCCAGCGTTATTGCTGTGATGGGAAACTGGACGAGACGGAACTACGGTAGAAATTGCGTGCTTATAGACCATCTGGCTGACCGTGTTTTTCAACAGGATCACGAACTGATCGAAAGACTCAATTTGCCCTTGCAGCTTAATACCATTCACCAAATAAATAGAAACTGGAACACGTTCCCGACGCAATGCGTTCAGGAACGGATCTTGTAAAGATTGCCCCTTAGCCATTCTCTCTTTTCCTTATATGCTTATTTGTACTTATACACTTCGTCTTTCAAGCCGCGTTGCGGCAACTTGAGCGATGTTGCGTATGAACCTTACGATTCTGAAAATTGCGCACGATACGACTCAATTTTACACATTCAGTCTACACTAGCACCCACTACCTGTAATAATTGGCTAAACGCCTGCTCCGGCTGCTCACTATCTAACCAGTGAACCCCTTCCCAACCGCGTAACCACGTCACCTGGCGCTTCGCTAGCTGTCTCGTGGCACAAACTCCTCTATAAACCATTTCATCATATGAAATCTCGCCTTCAAGGTATGACCACATCTGGCGGTATCCCACACAACGAATGGAAGGCATATCCGTATGCAAATCTCCACGGGCAAATAGCGCCCGCACTTCTGCTTCAAAACCTGAAGCTAACATCTGATGAAAACGCTGCTCAATGCGCTGATGGAGCAGTTCACGGCTCGCCGGGGCGATGGCGAACTGATGCACCTTGTAGGGCAGAGCGTCTCCTGACGTTTGTGTCAGCTCCGTTAAAGTTTTACCCGAAATGAAAAAAACTTCCAGTGCTCGGGAAAGTCTTTGCGGATCATTCGGATGAATACGCTCGGCCGCGACGGGGTCAATTTCCCGCAGCTGCTGATGCAGCGCCATCCATCCTTGCTCTGCCGCCTGCTGCTCAATCCGCGCCCGAACGTCCAGGTCGGCTGAGGGCAACGGTGATAAACCTTCAAGCAACGCCTTGAAATACAACATCGTCCCACCGACCAGCAGCGGAATTTTCCCTGCGGCGGTGATTTCCGCCATCTGCGCAAGCGCATCGCGGCGGAAGTCCGCCGCAGAGTATGCCTGCGACGGATCGAGAATATCTAACAGTCGATGCGGCGCGGCTTCTAGCTCTTCCGCACTCGGCTTAGCGGTGCCGATATCCATTCCCCGATAAATGAGGGCTGAATCAACACTAATCAACTCTACTGGCAAAACTTTACGTAATTCAATCGCCAGCGCCGTCTTGCCCGAAGCGGTTGGCCCCATCAAAAAAATTGCCTTAGGCAGGCTCGCCTCGGTTACTTCACTCATGTCTCAGGGCGTTCATCGCAGAATCTAAATCAACGGGTTGTAACAGACCACCCGGCGGAGCTTTGACCAGCTGTGGGCAAAGACGTTCAACGTCTGCCAGCATGGAAATTGCCTGCGCCATGTTCCACTGCGCGTGATCGCTTGCCAGATTTCGGGCCAGCCACTGCGCAACGTTCCCGGCGTCAACGATACTTTGCTCCACCAGGTAGCCTATCAGTTCAGGAATCAAGATTTGTAAATTTTGTTGTCGTAAGGGTAAAGGCACGGCGCGAATCGTAGCGTGCTGCCCTTCGAGCAGTATTTCAATGCCGAGCAGATTCAGCGCTTCCTGCGCGCGTTCCAGCGTCTGACGCTCGCCGTCGGTCACTTTAAGACGCAGCGGAATCAACAGCGGCTGCGCGCAGATGGTCGCTTCGCCCGGCGTCAGCTGCGCCTGGCGTAACCAGCGTTCCGCCACCGGCAGCGCCAGCAGGCTTAATTGGCCGCCGCGCTCCAGCAACGCGCAGGTATCAGCGACAATCGCCAGCACGCGACCAAAGCTCTGGTTATGCCCGGCAAGATTATCCGCCACTGGCGCTTTCACCGGTTCCGGCGTTTTTTCCGGCGTATTCAGCAATTGGCGATAAAGCGCCCCCTGCTGCTTCTGATATCCCGGCTGGGCGTTCGGCCAGCTGCCGTTGGCACCACCACTGCTCCGACTGGCGCTACCGCCGCCGGTTGGCGTTTGATAGCGCGGCATATCAGGTTCGCGCGCCACCGCTGGTTCAGCAAACTGGTTGCGCCCGGCGGCAATACGGTTTTCCGGCAAGGATCGCGGCGCGGGCTCATCATCTTCCGCCAGCGGCAGAGGCGTATCGAGCTGCTGTTGCAGCACGCTAAGCACCCCTTGATAGATAAAATCATGCACCAGGCGCGACTGATGGAAACGCACCTCGTGCTTCGCCGGATGCACGTTCACATCTACCTGATGCGGGTCTATCTCAAGATAAAGAACAAACGCGGGCTGTTGATCGGCACCGAGTTTATCTTCACACGCCTGACGAATCGCATGGTTGATGAGCCTATCGCGCATCATGCGGCCGTTCACGTAGCAGTACTGAATTTCAGCCAGCGCAGGCGTGGTGTGTTTCGGGTCTGCCACCCAGCCGTGCAGCGCCAGGTCGCCATGCTGCCACTCAATGGCCAGCGCGTGTTCAAGGAAAGGCACACCGCAAATCGCTCCCAGCCGACGCTCTTTCGGTGCGCCTTCGGCGACCGCGCGATACTGGCGAACCGCTTTGCCGTTATGGGTCAGGTTAATGCTCACATCGAAGCGCGCCAGCGCAATGCGGCGGATAATCTCATCGATATGGTTGAATTCGGTTTTCTCGGTGCGCATAAATTTGCGACGCGCCGGGGTGTTGTAGAACAGGTCCAGCACTTCCAGCGTCGTCCCTACCGGGTGCGCCGCAGGTTTCACCGTGACGTCCTGATTACGGCCTTCCGCGTAGGCCTGCCACGCTTCTTGCTGCTCTGCGGTACGAGAGGTGATAGTCAGACGCGAGACCGAGCTGATGCTCGCCAGCGCTTCGCCGCGAAAACCTAAGCTGATAATCGCCTCAAGGTCGTCAAGCGTGGCGATTTTACTGGTGGCGTGACGCGCCAGCGATAGCGCTAGTTCGTCTTTTTTGATGCCGCAGCCGTTATCACGAATGCGGATAAGCTTGGCGCCGCCGCGTTCAATATCAATATCGATGCGGGTTGCCCCCGCATCGAGACTGTTCTCCACCAGCTCTTTCACTACCGATGCAGGCCGCTCAACCACTTCACCCGCGGCAATCTGGTTCGCAAGCTGCGGCGGTAAAACCTGTATCGGCATGAAAACTCCTTAGTTAACGAGCGTCCTGGATGATGACGCGGCGCTGGCGGTCTGCGACTGTTCGTCACGAGGGCCGGATTGTATCGGATGCGCCGTGAAATAGTTACGTAAACCGTTATAAATGGCTTCCGCGATCTTCTGTTGATAATCGTCGCTGCCCAGCAGGCGCTCTTCGCTGCTGTTACTGATAAAGCCGGTCTCGACCAGAATGGACGGAATATCCGGCGAACGCAGCACGCCAAGGCTGGCATGTTCAGGGCGGCGTTTATGCAGATTCCCTACCTGCTGAAGCTGGCTTATCACGCTGGTTGCGACATCATACCCTACACGCTGGGAATGACCGAACTGCAGATCCAGCACCGCCTGGCTCAGGTACGGGTCGGCCTGGCTGTTGGCCAGTACGTCGCCCGCGCCGCCGAGCAGCTCAGACTGTTTCTCGTGCTGTTCGAGCCAGCCCGCCATTTCGCTATTCGCGCGACGGTTAGAGAGCACCCACACGGATGCACCGGTCGCATCGCGGTTCGGCGCGGCATCCGCGTGAATCGACACCAGGAAAGAAGCGTTCTGCTTACGCGCCACGTCGGAACGGCCCATCACCGAAATAAAGTAGTCTCCGTCACGGGTCAGCACGCCTTTGAACATCGGATCATCATTCAGCAGCGCACGCAGTTTGCGCGCAATGGCAATGGTGACGTTTTTCTCACGCGTGCCGCCAGGGCCAATCGCCCCAGGGTCCTGACCGCCGTGACCGGCATCAATGGCGATAATCACTTTATCACCCGAGACGCTGCGCGCGCGGGAAGACGGACGTGGCGTTGGCGTCACCGTGCTGGCAATCGCTGGCTGGCGCTCGCCGCTGAAGCTGCCGCTGTCGTTTCCGCTAGTCGTGCTGCTGCCGTTACGGCTGCCGCTGAACGGATTGCGTCCAGGCTGCACAGGTACAGGCGTCACCATTGGCGTTTCCACTCGCTTAGCCACAACCGGAGGCGGTGGAGGCGGTGGAGGCGGTGGAACGTCAGCGTTAATGGTGAACACCACGGTGTAGTT
>NZ_JMPL01000023.1 GCF_000735365.1 Kluyvera ascorbata ATCC 33433
AAGAAACGAGATAATCTGTGCGAAGGTGGCGGAATTGGTAGACGCGCTAGCTTCAGGTGTTAGTGTCCTTAGGATGTGGGGGTTCGAGTCCCCCCCCTCGCACCAGACTCCTCGTTCCCTCTCTGATTTTCCCTTTCCTGCATTCATCCCATTAGCTTTAAATTCATCGTAATCAATACAAGACCGCCAACAAATGCAATGCATGATGGCAGTAGTACAAAATGTCGCAAACGACGATGCCAGATCATCGCTCCGCTCAGCAGCAGCCCACACACGATCATCCCACGCCATACATCGACGGATAGCCCCATCGTACTGAGAATGGCGATAGCTCCCCCAGAAATCAGTCCTCCCCAGCCACTGCCTAGCGTTCTTTGCAACATGATTGCGCCCACATAAATGATAATGATTACCAATATCATATGACATTTTTTGTTATTTGTCTGCTTATAAGCTAAGGTTTCATAATCATTAATGACATGTATATTGTATGGTGATAACGTGTACAAAAATATCATGTCTAATATAAAGAATTTGCGCGCTTTTACTCATGCTTTATTCTTGTTTTTGATGCACTTACTTATATATTAAAGGCTGACTACAACATTCAACAATGACTGTACAATCCTGGCGCACCCTGCGTGCGCAAAAATATCAGCTAACGTTCCGGCTATTTTTGTTTTTGAATCTGGTCTCGTCGACGCTCTCTGTCTTCAGCCCGATTTATGACGTTAATATTTTTCCTCTACCCGCAATGCTGATAGCGGTGGGCAGCTGCGTGCTGCTAGTGTGGAATTGGCGATATGCCAGTATCCGGCCGAATCTACCAATAATTTCGGCTGTATTCGGCTGCCTGTGGGGCTGGCATATTTTAAGTAAAACTTTGGTACTCGCTTTACCAAATGACAATTTTCAAATGATTGCGCTATTTAGCGTGATATTTGTCGGAACAATTGCGTTTTCAAATAATATCGTTGCTTTCACCCTACATTCGTTGCCAACATTTATTGTTTGCCTGATAACAAGCCCAACAAATGAGTGGTGGAGGATGGCTTACTGTATGGCGCTACCATTAATAGGTATTGCTATTCAGCACGTCATTCAGCGACGAAACGATAAGTTTGCTCAAGGATTGATGTATAAACTGCTGGAAGAGCGGGAGACCCTGAATGGTCTGAGCATGCTCGACCCGCTTACTGGGCTCTATAACCGTCGTGGGTTTCAGTTCCGCCTGGACTCGCTGATGTCTATCGGGGAGGCACGGCACTCCGTCCTGCTGCTGGATATCGACCATTTCAAGGCCTATAACGATCACTACGGCCATATGATGGGTGACCAGGCTCTGATGCGCGTTTCAGCGGCTATTCGTAACGCCGTTCGCTCAAGGGATATTGTGACGCGCTTTGGTGGTGAAGAGTTTATGGTGGTTCTACCGCATTGTGATGTTGATACCGCCATGCAAACCGCTGAGCGCATTCGTCAGCAGGTGTACGACCTCCGTATTCCACATATGTTTAACGCAAGCGTCGCCACACACGTCACCATCAGCATAGGGGTCGCGCCACTGGAAGATAGCAATATCGAACTGGCCATGCAGAGAGCGGATAAAGCGCTGTATGAGGCGAAGAACATGGGCCGCAACAACATCCTGACCTACGAGCAGGCTCCTGCCGTTTAAGTTCACAAAAAGCCAGCGCAAGAGACAAACTTCTTGCGCTAACTTTTATCTATAGCTAGGATTGCTAATCATTATCATTTAGATTTATAACTAGCTTATCTATGGCCTATCGCTCCGCACCGATTGCTGATGACCTTATCTGGCGCACACCGCTTCCTGCAAAGGAAAGCACGTTCGCTGAGTCGGTGCGTGCCAAGATAACTGAACTGCGCCCGCATTTGCTGGAACTGTTCCGCCTGGATGAAACGGCGCCTGATTGCGCCAAAACGCTCAATGAATGGGCTAAGCCAACGGAGTTAAGTTCGTTGCTGGCGGTGTATTCCGACCATATTTATCGAAATCAGCCCACTCAGCCACGAGAAAATAAACCGCTGATTTCCCTCTGGGCGCAGTGGTATATCGGCCTGCTGGTCCCCCCTTTAATGCTCGCGCTGCTGACGGAAAAATCAGCCCTGTCGCTTAGCTCTGATAACTTCCACGTTGAGTTTCACGAAACGGGCCGTGCAGCCTGCTTCTGGATTGACGTTGAACCCGACCTGCGCATCAGCCAGAAGCCCGCCATCGACCGCATGGATGACCTGGTCATTCAGGCATTAATGCCGGTGGTCCAGGCGCTGGAAGCCACGGGGGACATCAACGGCAAGCTCATCTGGAGCAATACCGGGTATCTGATTAACTGGTATCTCGGTGAAATGAAAACGTTGTTGGGTGAAGAGCAGGTTAACGAGCTACGCCAACGCTGCTTCTTCGCCAAAACGTTGGGTGATGGTCAGGACAACCCTTTATGGCGCACCGTCGTATTACGTGACGGGCTTCTGGTACGTCGTACCTGCTGTCAGCGTTACCGCCTCCCGGACGTTCAACAGTGCGGTGACTGCACGCTGAAATAAATAACGGGGCTTTCGCCCCGTTATTTATTTACTGTCTTAAGCAGCCTGCTCGCTCTCTTCAGCCGCACGCTGTGCTTCTTCATTCTCCTGTTCTAACAACTGTTTTTCATACACTTTGAAGAACGGATAGTAGATAACCGCGGAAACGCAGGCCAACAGCACAACCAGAATCGCTGCACGGAAGTCCCAGCCTAATGCCCATGCACCACCAATCGGTGCAGGAGCAGTCCACGGTACAACGGAAATCACACGACCAATCAGATCCAGCTTCATCGCCGCCCAGGCCAGAATGGCGTTGACCATCGGCGCCAGCAGGAACGGAATAAAGAACACCGGGTTCATCACGATTGGGGTACCAAAAATAACCGGTTCGTTAATGTTAAACAGGCTTGGCACCACGCTCAGACGGCCAATTGAACGCAGGTGTGCTGAACGGCTACGCAGATAGCAGAACACCAGCCCCATCGTTGCACCGGAGCCCCCGACCACGATAAAGAAGGTCCAGAATGCTTCCATGAAGATGTGCGGCAGCGGAGCTCCCTGTGCCAGCGCAGTCTGGTTCAGACCAAGGTTGGTCAGCCAGAACATTTGCAGCATACCAGAGACAATTGCCGCCCCGTGGATCCCTGCAAACCACAGCAGGTGACCAATCAGTACAGCCAGCAGAATGGCCGGTAAGGAGTCCGCAGCAGAAACCAGTGGTTTGAATACGGACATGATGGCCTGTGGAATCAGCATATCGAACTGGCTCTGGATAAACAGGCTCAGCGGATACAGCGTCAGTACCACGACCAGTACCGGAATCAAGAGATCGAAAGAGTTTTTGATCATCGGCGGCACCTGATCCGGCAGACGGATCCCGATGTTGCGAACTTTCAGAAAACGCATCATCTCCACGCAGTAGACAGCAACCAGGATCGCAGTAAAGATCCCCGTTCCGCCCAGGCTGTCGACCGGCAGATGGCCGCTAGTTTTTGGTGCCGCAACCAACAGGAATGCCATGATAGACAGCATTGAACACATGAACGGATCGAGCTGGTTGCTCTTTTCGTAGTGTTTGCCGAGGTTATAGGAGATAGCCGCACAGATATAGATAGACATAATGCCCATCGTCATGTCGAACGGCGTCAAAATACGGCCTTCAAACTCTTTAGCAAGATCTAACCACGCCCGGGCAAAGCCCCAGGTGGTGTCGGGAGAAAACGGCGGATAGGCGAAAACCAGCAAAAATGATCCTACAATCATGAATGGCATCGCAGAAATAAAGCCATCACGAATCGCCATAACGTGGCGCTGAGAGGAAATGCGTCCCGCAACCGGACTAACGTAATTTTCTACAAAGCGAAATATCAGATTAAATGCAGCGTGATTAGCAGACATAGCAGCCCTCCTGACAGGCTTTAGACGTAAGCACAGCAACAACGATTTTGCCGAAATACAACTGGGCATACTGTGAAGCATCAGGAGTTACGGGTCTGCGACCAGCAATGATGATGTTCGTATAGATACAGTTCATACACGGCTCTTATTATAGATACAAAGGAAGTTACCTCTGCAGTATCAATCGCCTGATGAAGAACAGCAACCGGTTACAGTAACCGGTTGCATTGATTGTGAAGGAGATCCAAAAAACAAACAATTTTTGCACAACTTCGTCCGTTTATTTACAACCAAGGTAGCTTTATGACAGAGTGACTCGCCGAATTTTGAGGAGAGCACCATGAGCCTGCAGTCTGTCAGAGATTTCTTTGCCGAGCATGCGCCCGACATCAACATCATCGAGCTTGAGCAAAGTACAGCGACCGTTGCGCTTGCCGCTGCTGCTCATCGCGTTGAGCCAGGACAAATTGCCAAAACGCTTTCTCTGAAGGTGAAAGATCGTGTGATTCTGGTCGTTGCTAAAGGTGATGCCCGCCTGGACAACAAGAAACTCAAAGAGACCTTTGGCGCAAAAGCACGCATGTTGAGCAGTGATGAGGTGGTTATCCTGACGGGTCACCCCGTCGGTGGCGTGTGCCCATTTGGTCTCGAAAACCCGCTGGATGTTTACTGCGATGTTTCCCTGCAACAATACGACGAGGTCCTCCCTGCCGCAGGTGCCATTCATAGCGCGGTACGTATCTCACCGGAAAGAATGGCCAGCCTTACCGCAGCAACATGGGTTGATGTGTGTCTTTAGCAAGCCGATGGCGTAACGGCAGTGTTGATATCGTGAAGAGAGACCAACAGATCGGCGGCGCTCAGTAGCTCAATATCAGAATTCACCCCCAGCTTACTCATCGCATTAAATTTATGCGCGCGGATAGTTTTGATATTCCGACCCAGCTGCTGAGAAATGTCCATCAACGAGTATCCATAGGTCATGTAACGCAGAATCAAATTCTCGGTTGGGCTAAGAACATGATTTCTGCGTATGGAAAAGTGCAGCTCGATGTCGTCAGAGGACTCTTCTTTTTCCATCAGTACTGCCAATATGCGTTGTTGCAGTTCACTCAACGTATCAGACTTGCTCAAAATACCGTGCATATAGGTTGGCGACAGGAGCTGAATAAGCGAGGCCTCCTCATTATCATCAGCCAGAATCAAGCGCTTCATTGCCGGATAATTCTGAGCAATATCCCCCATGGCCTGCAAACCTTCAATACGAAGCTCACGGGTTCCAGAAAGACAGCACATCACGGCATCAAACCTGTTTTGCTCTGCCGCCTGCTTAAATTCGGTAATAGTGCGAAAAAAATGGAAAATAATATGCTGTCTATGAGAAGACATTAATAGATGACGTAATCCGACTGCTGTCATAATGCACGGTTCTATGATAGCAATGCACTGCTTCCCGGCGCGCTTTTCCATTCGATTTGTTCCCCATACGCTGAATAGAGGTTGAGTTCCTTCATACCCTGATTGCTGTTGAGCCAGGCATACATTTCTGCGTTACTCCGTAAAGAAAGGCGACGCATCGCACTATTCTTTTGCGCACTCACTGTCTTATTACTCTTTTTCAGCAAAGTGGCGATCTGATTAATACCCCATCCCTTTGCGAGTAGACGCAGAACCTTTCGCTCAGAAAGCGTTAGCATGGCTAATCGGTTGCTATCGTCTTCGATATCGGCATCGTCCTGGCTTAGGATCAGCAGGGACTCACTCACGCCACCGGCATACAAACTGCCCTGCTGAATAGCTTTAATCACGCGCTCAACGGACTCTGAATCAGAAAGCAGCGTACTTTCCGGTCGCATTAAGAACTCAACGGCCAACGCGTAGTGTTGCCGGCTGATCATAAATATCCAATGAATATCACGGTATTGTGAGAGCAGCGTATAATATTGCTCATAGAGACTACGCGGATTGCCGATGTCTCCGGAGAAATCAACAATAACAACATCGGTACGACGAAGCTGAAGCAGCGTTAACTGCTCTAGTGATAGGCAAAAATTGAGTTCGTAATCAGGAAAATTCATTTGCATGATGCTTTTCAGCCCGGATTGCATAACCGGTATCTTGCTGATAATCACCGCAAACTTGCAGTACTCTGGCAACATATAACCTCCGTATCCTTTCGAAGATTCATTTCCTGAATATATTTTAATTTAAAACAAAAGATGTATTCATAGGAAATGAACGAATCCATTTCGATTTCCTGTAAATAGCGGCATACTGCTGATGGTAACGATCCGATGAATCATACCGCTGCATGATATTACTGATGTGAGATATTTTGCTAACTAACATGATTAGCTATATGAGTATAATCCTGCAATTCTAAACAAGTAACTTAGAAAATATTAACGTGCCTATAAGAAAAATTAAATAATCACGAGTATATGCCTATTTCGGCTGTACCATTCTCGTCTTAAATTCTTTAGGCGTCATCCCACCTCGTTTGCGGAAGAAACGAGAAAAATAAGTAACATCAGTAAAGCCTAAATAATCAGATACTTGAGTGATTGTCATGCTGGTGTACTGCAGGCTTCGTTTTGCTTCAAGCAATAGGCGTTGGTGTAAAACACTCAATGCGCTGGCTCCATGAAACTCGCGACATAAGCAGTTCAAATGCGTCGTGGAAATACGCAGCTTTTGCGCATATTCAGCTAACGATAAGTGCTCCCGATAGTGGCTCTCAATCAATCGACTGAACTGACGTAACACCTGTCGCTTTCGCTCGCTTTTATCCTCTGCCATTACGCCCAGCGTTCCCTGCCGATTAAGCCAGACCAGCAGAGCGCTTAAAAGCGAGTAGAGCATCATCTCACGTGCATCATGGTCCTGAATGTATTCATCTAAAAGCGTGGAGAACACGGAGCGAATATGATGGCTGGAGCGCTTAACGGGAACGCAGTCAGGTCGGCTCAGAATGTCCAGTTGTCGACCAAACTGTGCCTCCAGGCGGTTTAACAGCGGCAGTGCCAGAGAAAGTACGTAGCCTTGTGTTCCCGGCGAAAAACGAAAACCGTGCACACAAAGTGCGGGGATAACCTGGATAGAAGACTCATTAACCACTCGGCGAACGCCCTCTATCTCAATTTCAGCCTGTCCTTTATGTAGATAAAGCAGTTGCACCAGCTCAGCATGCTGATGCACGCGGATATGCCATTCATAAAGACTGCTACGTTTAAGAATTGACTCACAATGCAACAAATCAGGTGTCGGCCAGCCAATATGCTCACCATAAAGCTTAAAAACCGGCACTGCATCCGGCAGCTTTGCATCGACACCCGTTCGTTTCATTCTTTACTCCACCCGCTCATAAGGTAGACCGACATAATTTTCGGCAATGGTCGTCAGGCCGGCTCGCGAACCCAGGTAGTACTGACGATCGGCTTCCTGCATTTTTCTATCAAACGCACTCTTATCCTGAAAATCGTGCAGCAAATGCGTCATAAACCAGCTAAAGCGCTCGCCTTTCCATACCCGGTTCAACGCCAGTTGAGAGTAGCAGCTGAGCAGATCGGTACGCCCATGTTGATAGTACTGGCGCAAAATTCGCCACAGGTAATTGACATCTGAAACGGCAAGATTCAGCCCTTTTGCCCCGGTTGGCGGTACGATATGCGCCGCGTCGCCCACGAGGAACATTCGCCCATACTGCATAGGCTCCACAACATAGCTGCGCAGCGGGGCAATGCTTTTCTCAAGTGAGTGACCAGTCACTAACTTTTTCCCCAGTTCCTCCGGCAGGCGCCGCTTTAACTCCTCCCAGAAACGTTCATCAGACCATTGGTCAACGCTCTCGGTTAGCGGCACCTGCAGATAATAACGGCTTCTAGTTAGTGAGCGCTGACTACACAATACAAACCCGCGTTCGTGGTGCGCATAAATCAGCTCAGAATTAACCGGTGGGGTATCGGATAACAACCCCAACCAGCCAAACGGCCAGATGCTTTCGTATTCACGCAGGATGTCTCGCGGAATGCTTTGACGAGAAACACCGTGGAAACCATCGCAACCCGCCACAAAATCACAATCCAGACGGCAAAGCTCACCGTTTTTCACAAAGGTGACAAATGGCTTATCACTTTTAAGGTCATGTAATTCCACCTGCTCAACGCCATAAATCGTCTGCGCTCCGCTGGCCTGTCGCGCTTCCATCAAATCGCGCGTGACCTCCGTCTGCCCATAAACCATCACGCTCTTGCCGCCGGTCAGCTCACTCAGCGGTACCGGAATACGCTGTCCCGCAAACAGGAACTCGACGCCATGATGGACCAACCCTTCGGTATCCATACGGCGGGAAACGCCCGCTTCACGCAGTAGCTCAACGGTACCGTTCTCCAGAATCCCGGCACGAATGCGACCCAATACGTATTCAGGCGTCTGACGTTCCAGGATAACGGTTTTTATACCGGCGTTATGTAACAGTTGACCTAACAGCAGCCCTGAAGGCCCAGCACCGATAATGGCAACTTGCGTGTTCATGGGAGACCTCACATTCTGGTTAATTATTTGTTTATTTTGTGTATCAATAAAGTTTCAGAATGCATTTTTGATAAGTCAGTGCGGAAAAAGAAGGCCATAATCCGTTCAAAAATTGCACTTTTGAACAGTTTTACGAAAGTGTGGGCAATATCAACTCTCAGACAAAAGCGGTGTGCCGCTGAATTTTTGCACATTACTTGATCCTGACCGGATAGCCCTCCCGCGCTCTTCGGGTAAAAGTAGGTCATGACACAGGCGTACTCGATACCAGGGCCATTATGGAAGTAGATCAGTCAGAACAACGCATCGTTACGCGGCTATGCATTCAATGCGGTCTTTTTTTATTGCAGCATGGGGCGGAAAGCGCCCTGGTCGAAGAGCTATCAACGCGCCTGGGACGCGCACTTGGTATGGACAGCGTCGAAAGCGCAATCTCGTCGAACGCCATCGTGCTGACGACGATTAAAGACGGGCTATGTCTGACCTCTACGCGCAAAAATAGCGACCGCGGCATCAACATGCACGTGGTAACCGAAGTGCAGCACATCGTTATTATGGCCGAGCACAAATTGCTGGACCATAAAGATGTCGGCAAGCGCTTTGCGCAGATTAAGCCGCTGCGCTACCCGCGCTGGCTGGTTGTACTGATGGTTGGCCTCTCCTGCGCCTGCTTCTGCAAGCTCAACAACGGCGGCTGGGACGGCGCGTTCATCACCTTCTGCGCCAGCACCATCGCCATGTATATTCGCCAGCTACTCACGCACCGTTCGATGCATCCCCAGATTAACTTTGGCTTGACCGCCTTTGTGGCCACCACGGTATCGGGGCTTATGCTGCAACTCCCCGCATTCCACCAGACCTCAACGGTTGCCATGGCGGCGAGCGTGCTGCTGCTGGTGCCGGGTTTTCCGTTGATTAACGCCGTCGCCGACATGTTCAAAGGCCACATCAACACCGGTCTGGCCCGCTGGGCGATTGCGAGCTTACTCACGCTCGCCACCTGCGTTGGCGTGGTGATGGCCATGACCTTATGGGGGCTTCGCGGATGGGTGTGATTCATTTTATTTACTTGCTGGCGCAGGATGCGTTGCTGTCAGCCATTCCTGCCGTCGGGTTT
The DNA here is from genome assembly GCF_000735365.1 of Kluyvera ascorbata ATCC 33433. Taxonomy (GTDB): domain Bacteria; phylum Pseudomonadota; class Gammaproteobacteria; order Enterobacterales; family Enterobacteriaceae; genus Kluyvera; species Kluyvera ascorbata. Next base: position 9,599 of record NZ_JMPL01000023.1, read on the forward strand.
GCGATGGTCTTTAACGTCCCGCAGCGCGCTCTGCGCTGGTGTGCGCTACTTGGGGCTATCGGCCATACCTCGAGATTTGCCATGATGACCGCCGGGTTTAATATCGAATGGGCCACCTTCCTGGCGGCGATGCTGGTAGGCAGCATCGGCATTCAGTGGTCACGCTGGTATCTGGCGCATCCGAAAATCTTTACCGTCGCTGCCGTCATCCCCATGTTCCCGGGGATATCGGCCTATACCGCGATGATTTCTGCTGTAAAAATCAGCCACTTTGGCTATTCCGAAGATCTGATGATCATGCTGCTGAGCAACTTCCTTAAGGCATCATCCATCGTCGGCGCGCTCTCCATCGGGCTATCCATTCCAGGGCTGTGGCTCTACCGCAAGCGTCCGCGGGTGTAAGGAAAACGGCGGTACGGGAAGTGCCGCCCATCGCGTACCTTGTGCTACTATGTGCAGTATTACGGCGGTTATCCCGCCCCCTTCCCGTTGTTTTTTCAGTATTGAGATTGTGTTATGTCTTCTCGTATTTTAACGCCTAACGTGATCGGAATTGACGCTTTCGTCGCCGATCCTGCAGCGATTCTTGCGCAAACACAGGGCGGCGCGCTCGCCGTGTTTGCCAATAATCAGCCTGCGTTCTATGCCATTACGCAGGAACGTCTGGCGCAACTCCTGGCGCTGGAAGAAAAGCTATCCCGACCGGGTAGCGACGTGACGCTGGACGCACAATTTTTTGAAGAGCCGACGCCAACCCCGATTGCGGTTCCAATGGGGAAATTTGCGATGTACGCAGGCTGGCAGCCCGATGCCGAGTTCCTGCGCCTTTCCGCGCTGTGGGGTATCGCTTTAAGCGAGCCCGTTACGCCGGAAGAGCTGGCCGCTTTCGTCGCCTACTGGCAGGCTGAAGGGAAAGTGTTCCATCATGTACAATGGCAGCAAAAGCTGGCGCGCAGCGTACAGATGGGCCGAGCCAATAATAACGGCCAGACGCGCCGTGATATCAACACCGTCAGCGAGCCTGACAGTCATATTCCACCGGGTTTCAGAGGTTGAGCATGAAAGACGTTGGTGAATTAATGAAGCGCCTGCAGAAAATGATGCCGGCGCATATCGAACCGGCATTTAAAACCGGCGAAGAACTATTGGCCTGGCAAAAAGAGCAGGGCGAAATCCGCGCCGCAGCGCTGGCGCGTGAGAACCGCGCCATGAAAATGCAGCGCACTTTTAACCGCTCTGGTATTCGTCCGCTGCATCAGAACTGTTCATTTGATAACTACCGTGTTGAAAATGAAGGCCAGATGAACGCGCTGGCAAAAGCGCGACAGTACGTGGAGGAGTTCGACGGTAATATCGCGAGCTTTATCTTCTCTGGCAAACCGGGAACCGGAAAAAACCATCTTGCCGCAGCCATCTGTAATGAGCTGCTGCTGCGTGGAAAATCGGTGCTGATCATCACCGTTGCCGACATTATGTCGGCGATGAAAGAAACCTTCGGCAATCGGGAAACCAGCGAAGAGCAGCTGCTAAGCGATCTCAGCAATGTCGATCTGTTGGTGATCGATGAGATCGGCATGCAAACCGAATCGCGGTATGAAAAAGTGATCATCAATCAGATTGTCGATCGACGCTCTTCGTCTAAACGCCCGACCGGCATGCTGACGAACAGCAACCTTGATGAAATGAATAAGATGCTGGGCGAGCGTGTGATGGACCGCATGCGTCTTGGTAACAGCCTGTGGGTCATTTTCAACTGGGACAGTTATCGCAGCCGCGTCACTGGCAAAGAGTATTAAGATAAATCCGGCGAATGATAGGCGTATACTCATCACGCCAACTTTTAATAGCACACACGAGTACACCCATGAAATCAGTAAAATCGATGCTTTGCCGAGTTATTATTGCCAGCGCGTTTGTTTCAACCGCTGCGGGCGCCGTATCGTTAAATGATCTGAGCAGCGCGGCTACCCAGCTTACCGGCGGTAGCAGCACGTCGCAGACTGGCGGCACGTCTCTCTCTTCGCTCACCAGCCTGCTTAACGGCGGTAGCCAGTCTCTGAGCTCCAGCAGCATGAACAATGCCGCCGGGATCATGGGCTACTGCGCGAAAGAAAAACTGGCTTCCGTGACCAACGTGGACAACGTGAAAAACCAGGTACTGGATAAACTGGGCCTCAACACGCAGGCAGAACAGAAACAGGATACCGGCTATATGGACGGTATTCAGGGTCTGCTGAACGCGAAAGATGGCCAGAAACTGGACCTTGATAGCCTGGGCAACACCGAACTGGGCAAAAAAGTGAAAGCAAAAGCCTGTGATTTTGTACTGAAACAAGGTGTTAGCTTCATTTCTTAATATTATCTCTGCGGCGAGCGCCCGCTCGCCGCAAAATTACCTGCACAAAAAACGCTCATTTCTAAACCAATTCCGAATAACAGCACACTTTCGCTACGATAGAATTGCAGACAGATGACGGCACAATTACATTGTGAAGTTAATTTCTGTTCAGCCAGCACATCTGGCGCAGTTGAGGACGTGTAGTGTCAGAGTTGTTATCCCTCGTACTTTTTCTTGCTTCCATTGCAATCTATGCGTGGAAAGCGGGACGAAATAAATGGTGGTTTGCCGCTACCTTAACGGTACTGGGCCTGTTTGTGGTCCTGAATATCACCCTGTACGCCAGTGACTATTTCACCGGTGATGGGATTAATGACGCCGTTCTCTACACATTAACAAACAGCCTGACGGGCGCTGGCGTTGGGAAATATATCCTGCCGGGTGTTGGCCTTGTAGTTGGGCTTGTCGCTGTCTTCAGCGCGCTCGGTTGGGTGCTTCGCCGTCGTCGACATCATCCTCACCATTTTGGCTACAGCCTGATAGCGCTGGTTCTGGCCGTCGGCTCGGTGGATGCCAGCCCGGCGTTTCGCCAGATTAGCGAACTGGTGAAATCCCAATCACGCGACGGCGACCCTGACTTCTCGGCCTACTACAAAGAGCCATCGAAAACGATTCCTAAGCCGAAGCTGAATCTGGTTTATATCTACGGCGAAAGCCTGGAGCGAACCTACTTCGACGATGAAGCCTTCCCCAACCTGACGCCTGAGCTGGGTGCGCTAAAAAATGCGAGCCTCGATTTTAGCCACACCATGCAGTTGCCCGGAACCGACTACACCATCGCCGGTATGGTCGCTTCACAGTGTGGCATTCCGCTGTTTGCACCGTTCGAAGGCAACGCCTCCGCCTCGCTGTCGAGCTTCTTCCCGCAGAATATCTGCCTTGGCGATATCCTGAAAAACTCCGGCTACGAAAACTACTTCGTGCAGGGTGCCAACCTGCGCTTTGCCGGAAAAGATGTGTTCCTGAAGTCGCACGGCTTTGACTATCTGTATGGCGCAGAAGAGCTGAAAACCACCGTCGCCGACCCGAGCTATAAGAACGACTGGGGCTATTACGATGACACCGTGCTGGATGAAGCATGGAAGAAATTCGAATCGCTCTCCCGTGAAGGCAAGCGCTTCTCTCTGTTTACCCTGACCGTGGATACCCACCACCCGGACGGCTTTATCTCACGCACCTGCAACCGTAAAAAATATGAGATCGGCGGCAAAGCGAACCAGTCGTTCAGCGCAGTAACCTGTAGCCAGGAAAACATCGCGGAATTCATCAATAAGATCAAAGCGTCGCCGTATTTTAAGAACACCATTATCGTCGTCTCTTCTGACCATCTGGCGATGAAAAATACCGCCTGGGATTACCTCAACAAGCAGGACCGTAGCAACCTGTTCTTTGTAATTCGCAGCGACCAGCCGGACGAGCAGGACGTGCTGGCAATGAAGCGCAATACCATGGATAACGGCGCGACGGTGCTGGATCTGCTCGGCGGCGATAACTTTATCGGCCTTGGCCGCAGCAGCCTTTCTGGGCAGTCGCTCTCGGAAGTATTCCTCAATATGAAAGAAAAGGTGCTGGCCTGGAAGCCGGACGTTATTCGCCTGTGGAACTTCCCGAAAGAGATCAAAAATTTCTCTATCGATACCCAGAAAAACATGATTGCGTTCTCCGGCAGCCATTTCCGTCTGCCGCTGCTGCTACGCGTTTCGGATAACCGCGTTGAGCCGTTGCCGGAAAGTGAGTATTCCGCACCGCTGCGCTATCAGTTGGCAGATTTCGCCCCGCGCGATAACTTCGTCTGGGTCGACCGTTGCTACAAAATGGGCCAACTGTGGTCGCAAAACCTGTCGCTCTCTACCGACTGGTGCGTATCTCAGGGTCAGCTTGGCGGCGAGCAGAAAGTGCAGCACGTTGATAAAACGCAGTGGAAAGGCAAAACCGAGTTTAAAGACACGGTGATCGACATGGTGCGCTACAAAGGTAACGTCGACTCGCTCAAAACCGTCGATAACGATATTCGCTATAAAGCAGACAGCTTTATCTTCAACGTCGCGGGCGCACCGGAAGAGGTGAAAACCTTCAGCGGGATTTCTCGCCCTGAATCATGGGGGCGCTGGTCTAACGCCCAGCTTGGCCAGGAAGTGAAGATTGAATACCAGCACCCGCTGCCGAAGCGTTTCGACCTGGTTATTACCGCCAAAGCTTTCGGTCCAAATGCCGATAAGCCTATCCCGGTCCGCGTCGGTAACAGCGAGCAAACGCTGACGCTGGGCCACGACGTCACCACCACCACCCTGCACTTTGATAACCCTGCTGACGCCAACACGCTGGTGATTGTGCCGCCCGACCCGCAGTCAACCAATGAGGGGAATATCCTCGGCCATTCACCACGTCAGTTGGGGATTGGCATGGTCGAGATTAAGGTGATTAACGCCGAAGGGTAAAATCAGTGCACTTTCATAGGGGGCATACCGCCCCTTATGAAAGCATATAAAGCTTTATATCATTTATATACCAGTTCAAATAACCATATAAATTCAATTTATATTTATAAATATACCAACAAAATAAGATTATCTAGCATTTACCAACACACAAATTATTGGTAAACATTGCTGCGTAATCATGCTCACAGGGTATAAATTCGAATCCATTCGCTTCTTAGATGATGAAAATATCGTCGCCTGGGAAGTCCTTTCCACCGCACCGTCGCAAATTAACCTTGAGCATTTTTTCAGCACAATGGCGCTGGAAGCCAGGATCACGCTTTTCTTTGCCCAACTGAAGCACGTGCTCAGCACTCCCGCTTCTGGCAAGTACTACCTGAATGCCAATGCCGATGTTCTGCTTACGCCCGATTTTTTACAGCGCCTCAGCGAACAGCGCAGCACGCTCGAGAACATTGCAATTGAGCTGACTGACCTGGAGCAACTGCCCCAGCTTTCACCGGCTGAAAGCCAGCAGCTCCGCATGCGTATTGCCGCACTGCGAGAAATGGGTATCGCGGTCTGGGCTGATGATGTTCATGACGACATTCTGCCCTGCCTGGTCGAACAGGATTATCGCTTCTCTGGGGCCAAAATCGATAAACATGCGTTCTGGACAAGTCGCGAATGCAAAGAGCCGTTTCTCAAACTTGCCCGGTTATGCAAAAACATAGCCGATGAAGTCCTTGTCGAGGGAATTGAAACCCTTGCCGACTATCAATTAGCCCGAGATTCACATGCTAATTATGGCCAGGGATTTTTATGGAATAAATCGTCATGATGTACCCACCGTATCAACTGGTTATCTTGAGCAACAACTATTTCCTCTGGCTTGGTTTAAAGCATGCCCTGCCTTTTATGATTAACCCTGCCCCAACGCCCCAATGGTTTAATCTAGAGAACGATGACAGCGTATTTAAATTACGCGAGAAGATCCTCAACGATAATAGCGAATCAAAATGGCTGATCGTGACCGAGCACAATCGGGTAGAGGAAGTTCAACAATGTCTACCGCCGGAACGGGCTTGCGTCTTCAGCGACAAGCTCTCGCTAAAAATGATGAGCCAGCAGCTTAAAAAACCGGAGTTTCGCCGAACGCTACGCAGAGAAGCACCGCTAACGCACGCTGAAATCCACGTTTGCTTGTTGATAATCATGGGATATTCACCCTCAGACATTGCCAATATGCTGCATAAATCACCGAAGACAATTTATACCCATCGCCGCAATGCGATGACGAAATTTCACTGTAATTCGCTGGCTGAATTACATCGAAAAATTCGCATAATGAATAACAGTTCACTGCATCAGTAATGACTTAAAGAAATCATAAGCAATGAGAAGTAAAGATTACCACGGCGTTTCCCGACGGAAATAAACCGGAAACGTGCAATGAACATTTTAATTACATTATTCGGAATAGGCTGAGATTTAACGGATAAAAGTATCCTTCTGTAGGGGCTGATTTTAGTATCTGCGCGAATACCATTCAGAAATATGCTTATTCCATGACTGCATCAATTTATCTATTGGAGCTTATCTATGAAAAAGATGCCTATCGTCATTTTCAGCTTGTTTTGCATTATTCCGCACGCCGCGCTGGCAGACAGCCCTGCTACCGCAACCATGCATGTTTCGCTGGAAGTATTGAAGTCCTGTACGCTGCAGACCAACGATCTGAATTTCGCCAGTCACGGTTCTGACGAATCCAGTGAAATCAATACCTCCACCCAGCTTAGCGTGCTGTGCACCAACGGTACGCCGTTTACCCTTTCAGCGGCAAGCAGCGATAGCGAAAGCGACGGTACCTTCTGGCTGAAACCTGAAGACAGCAGCGTTGGGGCACAAAACATCGCCTATAAACTTTATGCTGACGAAAGTAAGAAAACGCCGGTGAACGCCAGCGGAGGAATTGAAGGCACCGGCACTGGGCAAACACAATCCGAAACCATTGTCGGCGTTATTGAGGCGGGCGCACTGACCAACGCCAAAGCCGGGTTGTACAGCGATGATGTCACCCTGAATCTGGTGTATTAAACATGCGCCGTTTCTCTCTCTTTGCCCTATTCTGGCTGGCCATTCTTTCCTTGTTCACCCACTACGCGCACTGCGCCACCCTACAGGTAGCGCCGGTGATGCTGAATCTTACGGCCTCCCAACGCGCCGGCGCGCTGTATCTCACCAATACCGGGGACCAGGCTATTCATGCGCAAATTCGTGTCTACGACTGGACGCAGTCCTCAGGAAAAGATGTCCTGACGCTGACCAATGAAATCGTCAGTAGCCCAGCGGTGACGTCGTTAGCGCCTGGGCAGCGCCAGTTGGTACGCATTGTAGTTCTCAATCCCGTTGCCCATCCTCAAGAGCAGAGCTTTCGCCTGCTGGTTGATGAGCTTCCCCGCGACCACCTCAACGCCCTCAGTCAAAACGGCGTCCATTTCCTTTTGCGTTACTCCATACCGCTCTTTATCGCTCCACAGGAACCCACCAAAGTAGACGAAACGGCGCAACTCTCCTGCCAACAGGAAAACCAGGGCGTGTGGTGTCAGAACACGGGCAATAGCCATATCCGTATGAGCAACGTCCAGGCCATTGCCGATAACGGGCAGGTCGTCGATACGCTCTCAGGTCTGGCAGGGTATGTGCTTCCAGGAAAACAGTTTGCGCTGCCGTTCAAACGCAGCCACCGCGATTCGCTCTCCTCTCTGCGCGCTTATCTGAATGAACATACTCAAGCCAGTCAGCTCAGCGTGCATCCTGCTGCTGTGGTTAATCGCAATGCCGCTCCACGCTGAGCCGCCCGCTGAATCCACGCAGTATCTCTCCATTACCGTTAACCGCTATCTGTACGACGGGCTATGGCCCGTCCGTGTAGACAACGGCGCGTTGTGGATGAGCGCTGAGGATGCCGTCAGGCTGGGAATATCAGCGCCGAAAGCGAACGCGTCGTGGATTAATCTTTCGACGGCAAAGCACATTCATGTCAACTACGATAGCCTACAACAACAGCTAGCCCTGACGCTTCCCGAAAGCGAACTCACCCATGTCCAGCACCTGGACGCACAGCCAAATCATGCCCGCGATGCGCTCCCTCAGGCCGAGGAGATGGGCAATCTCACGCTGGATTACTCGCTCTATTCCAGTGAAACCGCCACGCTCAAGCAAACCAGCTTACAGAGCCAGCTCCAGACCTCCGGTTGGCTTCCGGGTCAGCTCAGCAACAGCACAAATAGCCGTTTTCAACGCGGAGACAATGCAGAGGCAGCCACGCATACCCGGCTCATGACAACCTGGCAGTATGATTTCCCCACCTGGCTCGCCAGCATAGCCATTGGCGATAGCGTGACGACAGGGGTGAGCTGGAGTCGTCAGGTGCGATTTGGCGGGCTGCATCTGGCACGAAATTTTCAACTCGATCCGCAGCTGAATACCGCGCCACGCACGGCGTTCAGCGATAGCGTCGCGCTACCGTCTACGGTCGATTTGTATATTGATGGGCTGCAACAAAGCCATCAGCAGGTGACGCCTGGGAACTACATACTCAATACGCTCCCTACCTTCTCAGGTAGCGGCCAGGCTCAGGTGGTGATCACCGATATAAACGGTCAGCGCCGGGAAGTTACGCTCGATTTATATGGTGCGCCAAATATGCTGGCACAGGGTATCAGCAGCAGTTCGCTGGATATCGGTTGGCTGCGTCAACGCTATGCCGAGCGTTCAAACGACTACGCCGCCTCACCCATGCTGGATGCGGGCTGGCGCTACGGCCTCAACAACAGTCTGACCCTCAGCGCCCACACCGAACAACACCGTGACGTACATAATCTGGGCGCGTCGGGAGACTGGCTGCTCTCTCCACTCGCGGGCATTGTCAGCAGTCATCTTGCGGGCAGCCAAAGCCCGCAGGGAGAAGGCGTAAAGTGGGGGTTCGGCTACCAGTGGAACGGACAAGGGCTAGGGCTTGCCGCCAGCACCAGCCGCAGCAGCGAGCAATGGACGGATATTGCGCGTCTTTCCGGTAGCCTGCCGGTGAGGCGCACTGACAACATTTGGCTCAGCCAGACGCTGTCAGGTTGGGGAACGCTAGGAGCAGGATGGGTGCGACAGGATAGCGCACGTTACCTGAATGCCAGTTGGTCAAAATCCTTTAACAACCGCGTCTCCACCACGTTCGCTTTTACGCATGCGCTGAGCTCTGGCGACAAAACGATTCAACTGATGCTATCGGTTCCGCTTGGCCGTAAAGACACGGTTTCACTGCAGATGAGCAATCAATCAACGCGCGCGGACTATCGCCATCAGCCGGATTATCAGTCAGGCGGCTGGTCATGGCAGGTCAGCCAGAATAACGCCAGCACCCGACAGCAGCACGCTGACCTTGGCTATCTGAGCCAATACGGCGAGTGGCATGTGGGTATGGACCGCGATAATCAAAGCAATAATCGCTACCTCAGCGGAGAAGGTTCCTTCATATTGCTGGACTCACACCCCTACGCCTTACGCTACAACCGCCAGGGAATTGCGCTCATCACCACCGATGGCATCAGCGGTGTCCCCATTGCGGTCGAAAACCGTCCGGCTGGCAAAACGGATGACAACGGCTTCTTACTGCTGACGGATTTGCCCCGTTATCAAAAGAGTAAAATTTCGCTCGACCCGCTGGATTTGCCGCCTGAAGTCGTCACGCCGCTGACGGAAATGCGCGCAACGCCCGGGCAGAGTGAAGCCGTAAAAGTCGATTTTCAGGTTCATCGCTCATCTCTGGTCAGTGCCCAGGTTGTGGATCAACAGCACAGGCCACTGCCCGTCGGCAGCCTCGTCACCTTTGGCGATCACCAATCCATCGTCGGTCGCGACGGCTTTATCTGGCTGGAAAGCCCACCGATGCCTGGCGCACTGCAAATCCAAACCCCATCAGGGCGCTGTGAAGTCGCCCTCCCCGCGGTAGAGGGCAGAACAACAATCAATCTGGGAACCTTGCTGTGTCATTAAAAATCCCCCTCGCCTTAGTCCTTCTCCTTTGCGCGGGTTTTCTGTGCCGCCCCGCTCACGCCTCAAATTGCTGGATAACCCAGGGGGAAACCTCCGCATTTGGCACGCTGGTCACCGGCAGCGGCAGCACGACGCACGCGAACGTTAAATTCAGCTGTTATGCCGATTATGGCGAAACGCGTTACTTTAAGGTCTGCCTGAGCAGCCTAGATACCTCGCCGTTTAAAATGACCTCAAACGGCGATGAAGAAGGTAAGCAATACACGATACTGTTTCGCCTCTACAGCGCGCTTGATACCAGCCAGGAACTGACCTCACAGGCATCGGGACGCGCGCTACAAACCTCGCTGACGGCGGAGGGAAACCAGGTCGTCAGCGGGACGTTTCCACTGCTGGCGTCCATACCGGCCGGGCAGAGCAACCTGCCGGTACGCAGCTATTTTAACTATACGATGGGCTTGAGACTGACCTGGAACAGCGCAACGAGCACAGCTTCGCTGCCCGGCTGTCAGGATGGCGAGAATGAAGGGGAAGCCATCGACAACTCGTCCAGCGCCAGTGCTACGCTGTCTGACAGCTGTTTTATCCAGAGCGTGACGCCGCTCGATTTCGGTACAGTCAACAGCACCTCACTGATGTCACGCATCTCCTCAACGGCCACCATTCGCTCCCGCTGCCCGGTCGGCACGCATTACTCATTGGGGATAAGCGCAGGTGAACACGCTTCAGGGAGCCAGCGGCAGCTCTGTAACGATAGTCATCAGTGCCTACAGTACGCGCTGTGGCAGGATGCTGGCACAACCATACCGTGGGGAGAGCAGACGGGCAGCAACACGCTGGAGGTCACGCACGAGGACGGAAACGTGCAGAACTTCACCGTCTACGGCACCGTGCCTCCACAAACGCTGAGTGGCACTGGCCTGTTCAGTGACGACGTCGTGATTACGCTTACTTATTAATCAAAAATTGGGCGAGCCGGATCAATGTTACCGATAACAAATCAAGCTAAAATGTCTATACCTACGTTAACGTCGTTTTTTTACCCGATCCGGATCGCCTGAAAACCATGAAATATCTGCTCGCGAACGTCCTCGTTTATGACAACGAGGATGGTTCACTGACATTACAAAACGATCCCGACCCGGAAAGCCAGGTGTTAACCTGTACGGCGCAAACTATCCTCAATCTGCTGATTGCCCACCACGGCATGGTGGTCGAACGCGAAACGTTCCTTGAACAAGTCTGGGACGAGCGCGGGCTGCGTGGTTCCAGCAACTCGCTCAATCAGTACATCAGTATTTTGCGTAAGATTTTCGCCACGCTGGTGCCCGACAGCCTGTTTATTGTCACCGTGCCAAAAGTCGGGTTTATGCTCAGCGCGGATGTTACTCTCACGCCGCTCACTCCCCTCCCGGCGCCACCGGTGTTAACGCGTGAAAAAGCCCCCCGTCCGAGAAAATGCACCGCCGTATACGCGATAGTCACCCTCATCGTACTGGCGCTTTGCAGCACGGCGATCGTCTGGAAAAACCGGCAACAGCAGGCCGATCTCTATTTGTTAGAGCATATCGGCAACTGCCCAGTCTATACCCTCGCGCCGCTGGCGGATGTCTTCAGGGAGCAGGCTAAAAAGCTTATCGCGCAGATTCAAAAAGACGGGGCCTTTTCCTGTCTGAATCACTCCATTTTTTATGCCCATATTCAGGAGCCTTTACTGTATGGCGATGAAGGCCGCCTGGTGCTCTCCCAATGCTCCCAGTTTCTCGGCAAAGCCAGCGCCTGCCAGACGCTCTATTACTACGAGTGGCAAAAGTGAAAAAGCACAAACGACTCTTCGGCTTTATCTTACTTAACCTGCTGATTATCCTTGTGACGTCACTGTGGGTAGGTAGCACCACGCGCCTCTCTATGACCTGTCAGGGCAGCCTTACCTATAAAGACAGCCATCAGGACAACCATTTTTCATTTGAAGGAATGGTGGTCATGCACTTCGCGCCGGATGGCACCGGCTATATCAACATGAACGGCGAAGTATTTAACGATGGGCAACATGCTAAAGTTTCGCGCCAGGAGAGCTTTGACTGGCACTACGTACATGAAACGTTTTACGAACTGCACATCAAGCAACTTGAAAAGCTTGGTCACGACAACGTGCCAGCGGGAGTCTTTGAAAAATACGCGCTGGGTATTACCCCGGGCCAGAAACGGCTGTTGAGCATCCGCAAAACACCGGATAATGCGATGATTATCAGTAATTTTTATTCGCCGATTCTCGTTTGTGCAGGTTAACGGCGGGCTATACTTCCTTCCATGATAAATACCGTTCGCCCGACAACCTCTGCGGATATTCCCGCACTACCTGTAATTGAACGCGCCGCCGGGCAGCGCTTTCAGCAGGCGCCCGGACTACAATGGATTGCACAAGGTCCCGTCATTTCTGTGGATTGCCATCAGCATTACGCGCAGCAAAAGATGAGCTGGGTGGTAGAGCACAACGATCAACCCTGTGGTTTTCTGCTAGCACAAGCGCAGAGTTCAACGCTCTTTATTGTCGAAATATCCGTGCATCAGGCCTGTCAGGGATTGGGGTTAGGCCGCCAGCTTATAAGCTATGTCGCCGCACAGGCTAAGGCACAAGGTTTCACGTCGCTGACGCTGACGACCTTCCGGGATGTGCCCTGGAACGCGCCGTGGTATGCCCGAATGGGGTTTGAGATACTGCAGGAAGACTCGCTGAGTACCGCGCTTCGGCAGAAACTGATGCAGGAAGTGGCGCACGGCATGGCGTATGAATCACGCTGCGCCATGCGCCTGATGCTGAACTAATGCGCCCGGACAGAGGCGCATGTTATATCAGAAGGTTTCCCAGTTTTCCCCGGTATCGGTCGCTGCGGCTTTACGCAGGCTGCCAGCTACCGGCGCATTCACCGCGCTGACGGGTTCGCGTGCGGCGCTTGCCTGGCTTTGCTGGATACGGAATACGGCAACCGCCTGAGTCAGTCGGCTGGCCTGTTCTTCCAGCGCGGCGGCGGCGGCGGCGGACTCTTCCACCAGCGAAGCGTTTTGCTGAGTCACACGATCCATTTCCGATACGGCCAGACCCACCTGGTCGATACCGCGGCTCTGTTCATCCGATGCGGAAGCAATTTCGCCCATAATATCGGTCACGCGGGTCACCGCGTTAACGATTTCATCCATGGTTTCGCCCGCGCTTTCTACCAGCGTAGAACCGAGGTCGACGCGGTTTACCGAGTCTTCAATCAGACTCTTAATTTCCCGCGCTGCCTGGGCGCTGCGCTGCGCCAGGTTACGGACTTCACCTGCGACCACCGCAAAACCGCGCCCCTGCTCACCGGCGCGTGCGGCTTCCACCGCGGCGTTCAGCGCCAGAATGTTAGTCTGGAAGGCAATGCCGTCAATCACGCTGATAATATCGGCAATTTTCTGCGAACTGGCGGTGATATCACGCATGGTTTGCACCACGTTATCCACTACTTTTCCGCCCTTCTGCGCGGTTTCCGACGCGCTCAGCGCCAGATGACTCGCCTGACGGGCGTTTTCGGCGTTCTGCTTCACGGTCGCGGTCAGCTCTTCCATACTCGCTGCCGTTTCCTCCAGAGAAGCCGCCTGCTGCTCGGTACGTGAAGAAAGGTCGTTGTTACCCATGGCGATCTCGCTCGCGCCGCTGTAAATCGCGTCGGCCCCCTGACGAACTTCGCCCACGGTACGTGCCAGCTCGCCCTGCATATGACGCAGAGAATGTGCCAGCTCGCCCATTTCGTTGTCGCTTTCCACGTCGATGCGTTTGACCAGGTCACCGCCCGCAATGTGGCGAATGCTGTCGATTAAACGATTCAGTGGTGCGATAAGCGTTTTACGTACGCCAAGCCAGACGGAGATAATCACCGCCAGTACGGCGATCATCACGCTGAACAGGATCCACATGGCCTGAGTGTAAGAGGCGTTGCTGTCGTTGACCGCCAGATCGTACAGGCTGTCGTTCTGCTGCAGATAGTTGACGTAAGCCTTCTCAAAACCGTCCTGATAGCCCTGGGTCGGCTGGTCAAAGAAGTCGTTGATTTTACCGGCACCCAGCAGCTTGATGAGCTCGGCCAGCGCGCCGTGGTAAATATCGTAGTTACGCTGAATTTCCAGCGCCGCGGCTTCGCTTTGACGCGGGTCACGCGGCATCGCTTCGTACTCAGCCCAGCGTTTTTCCGCTTCTGACAGCGATTTCGTGGCAATCTGCATCAGTTCAGCAACGGTGGAACCGCTGCCGATATTGTTCTGATCCATCATGTATCGGATCCCGGCGCGGTTCAGGGTGTTACGGGTTTGCAGCAAAGCCACCCAGCTCCCATTCAGCCCTGACTGCTGCTGACGCACGGTTTGCAAAATGGTGAAGTTCTCTTTGTCGTGCTTTAAAGAGTTAAAGAACAGGCCCCCTGATGCCAGCTGTAACAGGCCAAACAACACCAAAACCAGCACAAGGCTAGTGACGATTTTTATACGTTTTAACATGTTTCTCTTTCCTCCGGACGAATAACGAGTTTTCGGCGTGGAAAAGAAAAACTTTATAGAAATTGTGACTATTAATACGGGTAGTGGCACGATTTTGCATCAGTGGTCGGTATTCCCCGGGGTCGGCGTAAACGCCTCGCCCGGGCTACAGAAACATGGTAGTCCGGCCAGGCGGAGCGCCGCCGGGGAGACTCGTTATCCGCGCAGCGCGCAAATCTCATCGTACAGTCCGCGGGACACTTCCAGCCCCTGCTTCTCACTTTGCTCACGCGCCAGATAGCGTCGCTCGCCCGGCAATCGTGCGCCCTGTGATTGCATGCCGCTAAACAGCGTCTCGGCGCGCGCCAGATGCGCCTCGGCCTCACCGCCCAGGAAACGCTGCGGGTCCAGCGCCAGAATCAGCTCACCGCCGTACGGCAGGCCGCCCGCGCCGTTATCCCACGCCAGCGATTCGGCGCTGGTCATATCGCCAATCAGCGGACCGGCGAACAGCTCCACCATCGCCGCCAGCGCCGAGCCCTTATGGCCGCCGAAGGTCAGCATCGCCCCGTCCAGCACCGCCTGTGGATCGGTGGTCGGCTGACCGTCGCTATCAATTCCCCACCCTTGCGGAATCGCTTTTCCCGCCCGCTGATGCAGCTGAATCTCACCGCGCGCCGCCGCGCTGGTCGCCATATCAAAAATAAACGGCGGCTTTTCGCCGCGCGGCCAGCCAAACGCAATCGGGTTGGTGCCAAACAGCGGCTGGGTGCCGCCCGCCGGGGCCACCCACGCGTGGCTTGGCGTGCAGGCATAACCCACCAGCCCTACGTCGGTCAGCGGTTCCACGTCGGCAAACAGTGCGGAGAAGTGCACGCAGCGGTTAATCGCCAGCGCCGCAATCCCGCACTGGCGGGCCTTTTCAATCAGGAGAGGCAGCGCCTTTTCATAGGCGCAAAGCGAATACGCCCCGTTGGCATCCGCCTTCACGATTGCAGGTGCCTGGTCGACGACCGTTGGCTCCGCATCCGGCGACACCTTACCTTTGCGCAGGGTTTCCACAATGCCCAGCAGTCGCCACAGGCCGTGCGAAGCGCAGCCGTCGCGTTCGCCCGCGGTCACGTTGCGCGCAATGGCATCGGCATGAGGGGCTGAAAACCCGTTTGAAATGAGGACGTCGAAAGCCTGTTGGTAGGCATCCTTGAGCGCGATGTTGATAGTTGTCATTGTTGTTCTCCATATTGTAGGGCTGGCGTATAGGGTAGACGGATGCGAGAAATTTAATCAGCTTAACATAGTGATATACATCACATTTTCACCGTTATCCCGTCACGATAGAAACCACTCACCGTCATTTCTGACCGCTTAGCCATCGCTTTCAACCGCTCACCCATTTACCCAACTTTACGCGCGCGTATCTCTGGCAAGCTTGTCATCAGCATAACGGTCAATACCTCCTCAAACCAAACTCAAAACAACGGCAGCTTCGGCTGATTATTCATCCTATTAGAACCAGGTTTTACTATGGATACGAAAAAGCTATTCAAGCACATACCCTGGGTGATTCTCGGAATCATCGGTGCATTTTGCCTCTCGGTCGTCGCCCTGCGCCGCGGTGAGCACGTCAGTGCCCTGTGGATCGTCGTCGCGTCGGTTTCTGTTTATCTGGTGGCGTACCGCTACTACAGCCTGTACATCGCCCAGAAGGTGATGAAGCTCGACCCCACGCGCGCGACGCCAGCGGTCATTAACAACGATGGCCTGAACTACGTGCCGACCAACCGCTACGTGCTGTTCGGCCACCACTTCGCCGCTATCGCCGGTGCAGGCCCGCTGGTTGGGCCGGTGCTGGCCGCGCAGATGGGCTACCTGCCGGGTACGCTCTGGCTGCTGGCGGGCGTGGTGCTCGCGGGCGCGGTGCAGGACTTTATGGTGCTGTTTATCTCCACACGCCGTAACGGTTCGTCGCTGGGCGAAATGGTCAAAGAAGAGATGGGCCGCGTGCCGGGCTCCATTGCCCTGTTCGGCTGCTTCCTGATTATGATAATCATCCTGGCGGTGCTGGCGCTGATCGTGGTGAAAGCCCTGGCAGAAAGCCCGTGGGGCGTGTTTACCGTCTGCTCCACCGTGCCGATTGCGCTGTTTATGGGTATCTACATGCGCTTTATCCGCCCGGGCCGCGTCGGCGAAGTGTCGGTGATGGGTATCGTGCTGCTGGTCGCCTCTATCTACTTCGGCGGCGTGATTGCCCACGACCCGTACTGGGGCCCGGCGCTGACCTTTAAAGACACCACCATCACCTTCGCGCTGATTGGCTACGCCTTTATCTCTGCTCTGCTGCCGGTATGGCTGATTCTGGCACCACGCGACTACCTCGCGACCTTCCTGAAAATCGGCGTTATCGTTGGCCTGGCGCTCGGCATCGTGATACTCAACCCAGATCTGAAAATGCCAGCCGTGACCCAGTACATCGACGGTACCGGTCCACTGTGGAAAGGCGCGCTGTTCCCGTTCCTGTTTATCACCATCGCCTGTGGCGCCGTTTCTGGCTTCCACGCGCTGATCTCCTCCGGCACCACGCCGAAGCTGCTGGCGAACGAAAACGATGCGCGCTTGATTGGTTATGGCGCGATGCTGATGGAGTCCTTCGTGGCGATTATGGCGCTGGTTGCGGCGTCCATCATCGAACCGGGCCTCTACTTCGCGATGAACACGCCTCCGGCGGGCCTCGGCATCACCATGCCAAACCTGCATGAGATGGGCGGCGAGAACGCGGCGCTAATTGCCGCACAGCTAAAAGATGTGACCATTCACGCTGCCGCCACCGTCAGCTCCTGGGGCTTCGTGATTTCGCCAGAGCAGATCCTGCAAACCGCGAAAGACATCGGCGAGCCTTCCGTATTGAACCGCGCAGGCGGCGCGCCAACCCTGGCGGTGGGTATTGCGCACGTGTTCCACAAAGTGCTGCCGTGGGCGGATATGGGCTTCTGGTACCACTTCGGTATTCTGTTCGAAGCGCTGTTCATCCTCACCGCGCTGGACGCCGGTACCCGTGCGGGTCGCTTTATGCTGCAAGATTTGCTCGGTAATTTCGTGCCGTTCCTGAAGAAAACCGACTCGCTGGTCGCTGGCGTGGTTGCGACGGCAGGCTGTGTCGGTCTGTGGGGTTATCTGCTGTATCAAGGCGTAGTCGACCCACTGGGCGGCGTGAAGAGCCTGTGGCCGCTGTTCGGTATCTCTAACCAGATGCTGGCCGCCGTGGCGCTGGTGCTTGGTACCGTCATCCTCGTGAAAATGAAACGCAGCAAGTACGTGTGGGTGACCATCATTCCGGCAGTATGGCTGCTGATCTGCACCACCTGGGCGCTGGGCCTGAAACTGTTCAGCACCAACCCGCAGATGGAAGGCTTCTTCTTCATGGCTAGCCAGTACAAAGAGAAGATTGCTGCTGGTGGTGAACTGACTGCACAGCAGATTGCTAACATGAACCACATCGTTATCAACAACTACACCAACGCAGGCCTGAGTATTCTGTTCCTGGTGGTGGTGTACAGCATCATCTTCTACGGTTTCAAAACCTGGATGCAGGTGCGCAATAGCGATAAACGTACCGACAAAGAAACACCGTATGTGCCAGTACCGGAAGGCGGCGTGAAGACCTCTTCACATCACTAACCTCTATGCCGGATGGCGCTGCGCTTATCCGGCCTACAAAAAGTGCATTAATGTAGGCCGGATGAGGCGCTAGCCGCCATCCGGCTTTATTCATATCTGGAAGAGACAATGTTTGGTAACTTAGGTCAGGCAAAAAAATACCTCGGTCAGGCGGCAAAAATGCTGATTGGCATTCCGGATTACGACAACTACGTCGAACATATGCAGACCAACCATCCGGATAAACCGTACATGACCTACGAAGAGTTCTTCCGCGAGCGCCAGCAGGCGCGCTACGGCGGCGATGGAAAAGGCGGCATGCGCTGCTGTTAAAGGAGACATCATGGCACCGATTGCAGTTACCCTACTTACCGGTTTCCTCGGCGCGGGCAAAACCACCCTGCTGCGCCACATCCTCAATGAACAGCACGGCTTTAAAATTGCCGTGATTGAAAACGAATTCGGCGAAGTCTCCGTCGACGATCAGCTAATTGGCGACCGCGCCACGCAGATTAAAACCCTGACCAACGGCTGCATCTGCTGCACCCGCTCTAACGAACTGGAAGACGCGCTGTTAGACCTGCTCGATAACCTCGACCAAGGCAACATCAGTTTCGACCGCCTGGTGATTGAATGTACCGGTATGGCCGACCCCGGCCCCATCATCCAGACCTTTTTCTCCCACGAGGTGCTGTGTGAACGCTATCTGCTGGATGGCGTAATTGCGCTGGTCGACGCGGTGCATGCCGACGAGCAGATGAACCAGTTCACCATCGCCCAGTCGCAGGTTGGCTACGCCGACCGTATTCTGCTGACCAAAACCGACGTCGCCGGTGAGGCCGAAAAGCTGCGCGAGCGTCTGGCCCGCATCAACGCCCGCGCGCCGATTTACACCGTCACCCACGGCGATATCGACCTGAATCTGCTGTTCAACACCAACGGCTTTATGCTGGAAGAGAACGTAACCTCGAAGCCGCGTTTCCACTTTATGGCCGACCAGCAAAACGACGTGTCGTCGATTGTGGTCGAACTGGATTACCCGGTGGATATCAGCGACGTCTCCCGGGTGATGGAAAACCTGCTGCTGGACTTCGCCGACAAGCTGCTGCGCTACAAAGGGATGCTGTGGATTGACGGCGAACCGAACCGCCTGCTCTTCCAGGGCGTACAGCGTCTGTACAGCGCCGACTGGGACAGGCCGTGGGGCGATGAAGCGCCGCACAGCACGCTGGTGTTTATTGGCATTCAACTGCCGGAAGCAGAAATTCGCGCGGCATTCGCCAGCCTGAAAAAATAGCCCGTAGCCCTGCCTGAATCACGCCCCCTCCGCCCGGAAGGGGTAATTAAATGCGTAGAAATGTAAATATCCATTTTTATTCATGACAATTGGAATACTTTTGGAAACTATTAGAAAGACAATTAATTCACTGCCAACCAATATCCCCCGCTCCGTTCAAGGTACGTTTAGCCAAAAACTAAACGGGCGCTAAACATCAAAACGCTAATCATTGACGCTGGTAAAAACAAACAGACAAGCAACAAAAAAATACCATGCCCACTACAATTCCAGTATTAAAAATCGACATGAGTCACATTTGCAGAAGTAAAATCCAGTTGTTAAGGTGTCCTCAGATTAATTTTATGACGAGGAATAAACCATGAAAAAGCTTAATATCCTGCTCCTTTCCGCTCTGACCGCCGTATCCGGTTCCGCACTGGCGATGGGCGGTAGCCTTGAGCAGGGTAAAAACTTTACCAACCTGAATCTGGAAATGGGTAAATCCTCATCCGGCCTGTACGCAGAAAGCAACTGGCTGAAAAACACCGACGACGGCACCCAGACCGGCGGCGTGGGCGCAGGCTATAACCTGGAAGTCGGCCCAGTGATGCTGAACGCAGGCGCGAAAGCTATCTACATCGGCCCGAAAAAAGGCGATAACGGCGTGGCATTCCCTATCGGCGGCGGCGTTAGCGTAGCCCTGACCGACAGC
Source organism: Kluyvera ascorbata ATCC 33433 (assembly GCF_000735365.1). Taxonomy (GTDB): domain Bacteria; phylum Pseudomonadota; class Gammaproteobacteria; order Enterobacterales; family Enterobacteriaceae; genus Kluyvera; species Kluyvera ascorbata. The sequence goes on from NZ_JMPL01000023.1 coordinate 29,614, forward strand.
ATCCGCGTCTTTGGCGAAGGCTATGCCGCGCCGGAAGGCCTGAACAACAGCGTGAAAAACTACGTTGAAGCCAATGGTGGCGTAAGCTGGTCGCCAATTTCACTGGTCACTCTGAAAGTGGGCTATCGCCACGTCAGCGTTGACGGCAAAGACGGCCGTCCAAACCACACGCTGATTGACGGCGCTTACATTGGCGGCGGCGTAAACTTCTAACGTTACCCACTTCCCAAAAAACCTGCCAGATGGCAGGTTTTTTTTATTGGCTGCCGCTATTGGCGCACTACCACCAGCTTCTGGTTCACAAACTCTTTGATCCCCAGATCCGACAGCTCGCGCCCGTAGCCGGAACGCTTCACTCCGCCAAACGGCAGTTCAGCCGCGGTATCGGTGAGCCAGTTGATGTACACCATCCCGGTCTCAATGCGCGAGGCCATTTTCTTCGCCCGTTCAATATCCTGGCTAAAGACCGCGCCGCCCAGCCCGTAGTGGGAATCATTGGCCAGAGCTACCGCTTCATCATCGCTCTTCACCACGTAAATCTGCGCGACAGGGCCGAAGAACTCTTCGAAATACGCCGGGTTATCGCAGGAAATGTGGGTCAGGATGGTGGGCTCGAAGAAGCTGCCGTCACGCTGCACCGGCTTACCGCCGAGATGCAGCTTCGCGCCGTTTTTCACTGCTTCGTTGACCTGTTTGGTCAGCGTCTCCAGCGCGTCTTTTGACGACAGCGGGCCAAGCGTGGTGCTTTCATCCAGCGGGTCGCCAATTTTTGCCTGCTTAAACGCTTCGGTAAACTTGCTCAGGAAAGCATCGGCAATTTTCTCATGCAGCACAAAACGTTTTGCCGCGGTACAGACCTGCCCGGCGTTGTTAAGGCGGGCATTGACGCCGATTTTCACCGCTTTATCGAGGTTGGCATCGTCCAGCACCACGAAGACATCGTTACCGCCCAGCTCAAGGGTCGATTTCTTAATGTGCTTCGCCGCCTGTGCCGCCACCACGCTGCCCGTTTTTTCGGAGCCGGTCAGCGCTGCACCCTGCACGCGGTCGTCGGCAATAATGTTGGCCACCTGATCCTGCGAGATGTACAGATTCGCCCACGCCCCTTCCGGTGCACCCGCTTCACGCACCAGGTGCGCAAAGACCTCTGCGCAGTGCGGCACAATGCTGGCGTGCTTCGCCAGCACCGGGTTACCTGCTGCCAGGTTCGGGGCCAGCACGCGCATCAGCTGGTAATAAGGGAAATTCCACGGCTCAACGGCCATCAGCACGCCGATAGGATGATGTTCGACCCAGGCCTCGCCGAGCTCGGATTTGTACTTCACCGGCGCGAGAAACTGCTTCGCGTTGTCGGCATAGTAGCGGGCAATTTGCGCGCACAGTTTCACCTCGCCGCGACTTTGGGCGATCAGTTTGCCCGTCTCCTGGCTGGCAATCTTCGCCAGCTCCTCAACGCGGGCATCTATCAAATCGGCTAATTTGTGGAGTACCGGCAGGCGCTGGTCGATATCCCCTTTTGCCCAGTCGGAATGGTAGAGCGCATCGGCCGCTTTCAGCGCCGCTTCAACGTCCGCGTCGGTATGAGAAGGGTATGCTTTGATAAGCTGGTTAGTGGCAGGATTAACTGTCTGGTAAGCCATCGTGAATCTCCTTGTTTTTACCGCTTAGGGTATTAAGGGTAGTCAATCTGGCTGGCTGCGGACGTAAAGTTGGGTATAAACGGAGGTTTCCGAATAGGCATCCCCCGCCGGACAAGACGGGGGATGACAGGAAGAAATTACCGCTTCACCTGTAACACTTCCTGCGATTCCTTATGCGACTCCACCTCTTGCGGGGTTAACCACAGCGATTTACGCCCGAAGGTTTCGTACATTTTTAGCTGGTCGTCATAGTGCTTATCCGCCTTGCCGTCCGGGGCAATAAACCCGCTTTGACCCGGCGCGACCACGTCCCAGGCAAGCACCGGGCTTTTGCTGGCCGACGGCGAGAACACGATCATGTCATTTTCCGTGCCGCGGTTCTGGTATTCCGCCTGATGACGCGCTTCATCCGCTGCCGCCTGCGGCACGCCGAAGAAGTTATTGGCCCGGAAGGTCAGCGCCATCGCCGGCGTTTTCCAGCCGTTCAGGTCGTTGCCGTAGCGCTTTGACAGCGTCTGCCAGGCATCGTCCAGCGCCGCCAGCACCACCTCGTGCTGCGGTTTTCCGCCAAACAGATCGACCGCCTGCGGAATCGGCGACTTCTCGCCCTGCAGCGCTTCGTAAAGGATCTTCGCCCCTACGCTGATGTTCAGCGAGCCGGTTGGCCCGTCCTGCGTCGTCTCATAGCCGCTGGCGCTGTACCAGTCACCGAACGGCTTCGGTACCGCCGTCACAACCGTGCGTTTCAGCATACTGGTCAGCCAGGCGTTGAGAATCGCCGAGCCCGGCTGCTGATAGGTTTTACCGCCTTCGTTGAGCAGGTTGCTGCCATCCCAGCCGGTTAGTTTATCCACCAGCTGGCGACGCGGGTCGCTTACCGGCAGGCTCGCCGTCGCGTCCTTGAGCGTCGGCAGGAAGAGCCGCAGGTTCAGATCCTGACGGCTGGTTTTGCGGATCACATCCCAGGCCTGATCGGCGGTAAAGCGCGGCTGCTTATCAAGAATGCGGTTAATCTCGGTCACGCGATCCGCGCCGCCCCACAGGAAGGCAAACAGATCGGATGCCGGATAATCTTTTTGCGGTGAGTTGTTCCAGTTGGCGATATAGCCCGACTGCGGGTTATACACTTTCGGGTTCAAATCAAAAGAGAGCAGCCCCTTCCAGTCCCACTTTCCGGTGCCGGGCACCGGCAGGCGCGGGTCGTGGCCCGGCTGGCGGTCAGGATACGCGCCGGTATGCACGTAGCCGATATTGCCGTTCACGTCGGCGTAGTACCAGTTGATGGTCAGCGCCTGTTTTGCCGCCTGCTGCGTCCACTCCTGCCAGCTTTTGGCTTTCATCTGGTGAGTCCACGCCAGCAGCGATGCCACCTCTTTGCCTTCCCACGCGCGCGCCTTGGCGTAGGCCGTTTGTGTGGCTGGGTCGGTTTTCATCACATTTCCGTGCAGGGTGCGCCAGACGGTGAAGGTCTCCGGCTGGTCGTCTTTGACCTTAATGGTCTCTTCGCGACTGAGCATTTTCACCCACTGACCGTTATGCTGGTAATAGCCCGGTTTATCTTTCGACAATTTTTCGGCAAAGATGTCGACATCATCGCCGAAACCAGCAGTAGAACCCCAGGAAATCGTGCCGTTGTGACCAAACACCAGGCCAGGATAAGCAAACGGCGTATTGCCGGTGACGTCGTAGCCCGCGCCGTGCAGGCCAATGCCGTAGGTATAAGCAGGCGCGTACCAGCCGAACTGCGGGCCGTTGACCATAATAGCTTTTGCATCCTGCGCTTTGTTTTTACCAATTACCCACATATTGCTGGTCGTTGGGTAGCCCGCCAGCCCGTTGGCCCCGCTCTGCGCAAACTGCGCGGCGATGGTTTCCCGGTTTTGTCCCGCCGTCAGCGCCAGCAGTGCGCCGTCTGCGCCTTTTGCCGGCCGGTCGAGCATCGGTGCCGGCAGGTCGTAGCGCGGAAGCAAGGCCGCCGTTTGCGTATTGTTAAGGTCGAACTTGAGCGGATAGTGGCTCTCCTTAGGGGAAATGGTCGTTGGCGCGGAAGGGTTCACCAGCCATTTTAACTGGTCAAAGACCGCCATCCCCTGCTGCTTACCGTATTTGTCTTTTAGCGCCGTCAGCAGCGCCAGGTTATCAATTTCGCTGGTACTGTCAGAGAATCGGTTCGCCATCGTGCCGACAAAAACCATCGCTACATCAAAAGGCTGCCAGTGCTGTGGTGCAAAACCAAAGGTGGAAAACGGTTTTGGCAGCAGCGTGCCGGGGTTGGCGTTCACTTTATCAATCCAGGCGTTCATGCCGTCGGCATAGCCTTGCAGGATGGACTTATCCTCCGGTGCTAGCGCCGCAATTTGCGCCCGGATAGAATCCGGCCAGTAGTTCTGGCGAATCCCCTTATCAAAACTGACGAACGACTTGCCGAGGACTTCAGAGACCGTGCCCTGCGTGCTGCGCCGCGCCATCTCCATCTGGAACAGGCGATCCTGCGCCACCACGTAGCCATAGCCGTAAAACAGCCGATAGGTATCATCGGCGTAAATATGCGGCATGCCGTATTCATCGCGAACAATCTTGACCTCGGTCTGGGCACCTGCCGCCAACGCGGAAAGGCTCCAGGAACACATCAGGGAAGCAGCAACACAGTTCACGATCATACGATTTGTATTTTTCATTGTATCCTCTTGCAGGTGTATGATTAGCGAGTTGATACTAGCTGTGAAGCAACACTTATCTATATGAGGCGAATGATTTCAGCGTGAACTGTGAGTCTGATACCAGTTATTTGATACATTAAATTAGTTAATGTGATCTAAAGAGAATCGTTTATTTTTCACACATCTCCACCCACCTTCCCCTAATGTGGTATAAAAATAAAAAACCGCCGGGGGAAGCGAATGACCACACCACGCGATATTCATCAGACCTTCGCCCGACTGCCGGGGCTTGAACGACGCAGCACCTGGCAGAGCACGCAGGCCTATAAGCGCCACAGTCACCCGCAGCTCTCGATAGGGGCGATTCTCGAAGGTGGAACGCGCTGCGTCTGTGACGGGCAGGAGTATCTTTTGTCACCCGGCGACCTTATCGTTATCCCCGCCAACGCGCCGCACAGCTGCAACCCGATACAAGGAAAGCCGCGCAGCTACCATATGCTCTATATCGACACGCCGCTGCCATTAGCCCGGCAGGTCATTCGCAATGATGCGCTGTTCAGCCTGTATCTCACCGTCGTTGAGCAGATGTCCGCCGACGCGCTGACCACGCTGTTATCCGCTCTTTCCCTGCGAACTGGCGTTGATGAAAAACTGCGTTCCACCAGCCAACATCTGCAGCAGGCGCTACTGGCAAACCCCGTCTCTCCCCCCTCCCTTGATGCGTTCGCCGCACGTTTCTCGCTGCGTAAAGAGACCTTAATCCGGACGTTCAAGCAGGATACCGGCCTGACGCCCGGCAGCTTTCTTAACAACTCGCGCGTGGAGTACGCCAAAGCGCGGCTACGCGCCGGGGACGAGATTGCCGATGTGGCCTACCAGAGCGGCTTCGCCGACCAGAGCCATTTCCACAAAACCTTCGTCAGCTACACGGCCGCCACGCCGCGTCAGTACGCGCTGGGTAGATCAATATCAGACAATAATTAACGCCTCTTCAGGCCTACGCTGACCTCACGCTTTTTATTGAGGTCGCTATGGAACAGGTCACCACACTCTTCCCCCCCGCGTTTCCCGCACTGGCACTCGCGCACTTTATGGCGCTGCTCAGCCCGGGGCCGGACTTCTTTCTGTTGGTAGGCTACGCGCTACGCTTTCGACTGCGCGGCAGCGTGGGCGTTTGCCTTGGCATTGCGGCGGGAAACGGGTTCTACATTCTGCTGGTCGTCATTGGCTCCGGGCTGCTGCGCCAGGCGCCGCTGCTCTTCACCGGTATCGAACTGATGGGCGCCGCGTACCTGCTTTGGGTGGGCCGCCAGTTGCTGAATAGCCGCGCCGGAACACGGGAGTGGCAACATACCGCATCGGCGCTGCCCTCGCTCACCCGACAATTACTGCTGGGGCTGGGCTCTTCACTGCTGAATCCGAAAAATGCGCTGTTCTATCTGGCGCTGATGACGGCGCTGCTCGGCCCGGATGTCACACTGGTACAGCAGGCCGTATGCGGAGTCTGGATGACCGGCGTCGTGCTGCTTTGGGATCTGCTGTTGATCGTACTGATCGCGCTGCCGCAGATTCAGCGACGGCTCGGTAATCTGGTCTGGAAAATTGAACGGGCGGCTGGCGGCATATTGCTAGGCTTCGGCGGCTGGATCTTATGGCAATTTATGTTGAGCTAAAACGCGGACGGGCGACGTGTCAGGCACGTCGCCCGTATTTTTAACCCACTTCATCACGGCGCAGCCCAACGTCTTTCAACTGCTCATCGCTCATTCGCCGCAATACACGACGTGTTTGCTGCAAATGCCACCATTTTTTCATAAAGCGCCACAGTTGCACAAAGCCGATAAACGGCTGTTTTGCCCGGTTCTCGTGAAATTCCATACTTTGCCTCCTCACCTTGCCAGAGGCTTTATCTTCGCGGATTTCCGGTCCTGCAATACAGATTCAAAAAATACTTTTCTTTAACATACAGATTCGCTAAAACGATATCTGCGTGCGGTTTTTATCGCCTGACTGTACTGGTTTTCTCATCTGTATGGCGATCACTGGGGATACAGCAATGACGCGTTACCAACATCTGGCCAACCTGCTGGCCGAGCGAATTGAACAAGGGCTGTATCGCCACGGCGAAAAGCTGCCCTCCGTGCGCAGCCTGAGCCAGGAGCACGGCGTCAGCATCAGCACCGTACAGCAGGCTTATCAGACGCTGGAACAGCGCCAGCTGATCACCCCGCAGCCGCGCTCCGGCTACTTCGTCGCGCCGCAGAAAGCCCAGCCGCCGGTGCCGCCGATGTCACGCCCGGTACAGCGCCCGGTGGAGATCACCCAGTGGGATCAGGTGCTGAACATGTTGGATGCCCGCAGCGATAAGTCGATCATTCCTTTCGGCGGCGGCTCACCGGACGTCACCCAACCCACCCTAAAACCGCTGTGGCGCGAGATGAGCCGCGTGGTGCAGCACAATCTCAGTGAGGTGCTGAACTACGATGAGCTGGCCGGTCGCCGCGAGCTGCGCGAACAGATCGCCCGCCTGATGCTCGACGGCGGATCGGTGGTCACCGCCAACGACCTGATCATCACCAGCGGCTGCCACAGCGCGCTGTCGCTGGCGCTGCTGTCGGTGTGCCAGCCGGGCGATATTATCGCCGTGGAATCCCCAACCTATTACGGCACCATGCAGCTGCTGCGCGGCTTAGGACTGAAAGCCATTGAGATCCCCACCGATCCCAACACTGGGATCAGCATCGAAGCGCTGGAACTGGCGCTGGATCAGTGGCCGATCAAAGGGGTGATCCTCGTCCCCAACTGCAACAATCCGCAGGGTTTTATCATGCCCGACGCCCGCAAGCGCGCGGTGCTGAGCCTTGCCCAGCGCTACGATATCGTGATTTTTGAAGATGATATTTACGGCGAACTGGCCACCGACTACCCGCGCCCGCGCACCATCCACTCATGGGATATCGACGGCCGGGTGATGCTGTGCAGCTCGTTTACCAAAACCATCGCCCCCGGCCTGCGCATTGGCTGGATAGCACCGGGCCGCTACTACGACAAGCTGCTGCAAATGAAATACGCCGCCAGCGGCACCAACGTGCCGTCGACCCAGCTTGCCGCCTCGAACTTTATCCGCGAGGGCCACTACCACCGCCACGTCCGGCGGATGCGGCAGATCTACCAGCGCAATATGGAGATCTACACCTGCTGGCTGCGTGAGTTTTTCCCCTGCGGGATCTGTGTGACCCGCCCAACCGGCGGTTTTATGCTGTGGGTGGAACTGCCTGAGCAGGTAGATATGGTGTGCGTGGCGAAGCAGCTGTGCCGGATGAAAATCCAGGTGGCACCGGGATCGCTTTTTTCGGCGTCGGGGAAATACAGGAACTGCTTGCGGATCAACTGCGCGCTGCCGCCGATCGACAAGCACCGCGAGGTGATGGTGCAGCTGGGGGAGGCGGTGAAGGTGGCGATGGAATAATCCCATTGGAACGCCCTCATAATTTTTATATATGAAAGCTAATGGTAAAGAGCCCCCGTAAATACAGGGGCATTCTATTATATTGGGTTATTACTTTTTGTTCGTTACTCCAAACGGTATATGTACAGAAGGTAAAACAGATGCTGAGGGCTCAAGATGAAGTCGCTGGTCATCAAAGAACATATGTGGCTGCATAATTTCAAGAATTTTATTCTTTTCTACCCCGCCCATAAAGAATGCTTCATTTACATTAATACCCCATGTTCTCATAGTATTAATCATTCTTTTATGCGATGGTGCATTTCTGGCTGTTACAATTGAAATACGTAAAATACGCCTATAGGTAGGGTCTTCTTTTTCTAAATCTTCCTCCATCTTCTGGATACTAGATATACGTTGAAGGAAGTCTTTTAGCGGCCCAGGGTTATGCGTTTCATTTACATGTGTCTCTTCATAATTATGAAAATCCGCAAGCACATGGCTTTTTTGGTATACAGCTTCCGCAGAATCATCTGCGATAACTCCATCAAAGTCGAATGCAATTCTGAGCTCATGATCCTGAACGTCATCCTTAATATTCCCCTTAAGAATCTGACCCGCAGGATATCCGGCCATTACAGCCTGATTAACATCTTGAGAATTTGCGGAGAGAAATAACTCAATATCCAACGCCGGGATATATTTATGTGGAGACTGACCTTGAAGGAAAACAGCCCTAGTTATGCCCAACCCATAACTTTCGATTGAATTCATTACCCTCAACCCGGTATCTGGATCATTCCTTGATAAAAGGATAACTTCTACGGGAGGATTACTTTGGTTAATTTTATTCAACGTTAAAAGACGTCTAATGAAAGGAAACGCGACTCCTTTCCCTAAGAGTACATCTTGATTTTCCCGTTGAAATTTTCTGTATTCATCTTCCCCTTGAGTTCGAAATATTTCATCTGACTCATCTAAATCAAAAAGCGCGCTTGATGCAAGACCTATAACTAATCGTGACGATAGATCATAAGGCATAAAATCAACCTCCAAAATAGAAACATTACCTTATCTATTATTACAGCATATGTAGATTGGCAAAACACTAGCCGGATGGCATATATCAATATAACTCTCAGCATCGTTAAATGTATAGTTAATTGCAATCGACAAATAACGTGATCTATATCACTTAAATTTATCCATTATATCTTTTTTTAGGTAAAATCAGAACCATCCGATTCTATCGAGAGCGCCCAATGGCTGACCTGAACCTGAGTACCCTGACGGAAGCAGACATCATCACCAAATGCGTTATGCCCGCGATCCTTGATGCTGGCTGGAACGACACAACGCAAATCAGACAAGAGGTCAAACTCCGGGACGGTAAGGTCATCGTGCGCGGCAAAGTCGCAGCGCGCAGAACGGTGAAATCCGCCGATATCGTGCTGTATTACAAGCCGGGCATTCCGCTGGCGGTCATTGAAGCCAAAGCCAACAAACACGAAATCGGCAAAGGAATGCAACAAGGCATAGAGTACGCACGCCTGCTGGACGTTCCTTTTGTCTTTGCTACCAACGGCGACGGCTTTATCTTCCGCGATGCCACGGTTGCTGACGGCGAATTAATGGAAAAACCGATTACCCTCGGCGAATTCCCTTCTCCCTCGCAATTGTGGCAAAAATACTGCGTCTGGAAAGGTTACACCGAAGCTCAGCTCCCTGTGATTACTCAGGACTACTACGATGACGGCAGCGGCAAAGCGCCGCGTTATTACCAGTTACAGGCCATCAATAAAACCATTGAAGCCGTCTCCGCCGGGCAGAACCGCGTTCTGCTGGTGATGGCGACCGGCACGGGGAAAACCTATACCGCCTTCCAGATTATCTGGCGCTTATGGAAAGCGAAAAGTAAGAAGCGGATCCTGTTCCTCGCCGATCGCAATATTCTGGTCGATCAGACCAAAAATAACGACTTCCTGCCGTTTGGCACGGCGATGACCAAGGTCACCGGGCGCACCATCGACCCGGCATTTGAAATCCACCTCGCGTTGTACCAGGCCATCACCGGCCCGGAAGAAGATCAAAAAGCCTTTAAACAGGTAGAGCCGGATTTCTTTGACCTGATTGTGATCGACGAATGCCATCGCGGCAGCGCTTCCGAAGACAGCGCCTGGCGCGAAATCCTCGACTACTTCAGCGCTGCCACGCAGATTGGCTTAACCGCCACGCCGAAAGAGACCCATGAAGTCTCCAGCACCGATTACTTCGGCGACCCGGTGTATATCTACTCGCTCAAAGAAGGCATCGAAGACGGCTTCCTTGCCCCCTACAAAGTGGTGCGCGTCGACATCGACGTCGATCTCCAGGGCTGGCGCCCGACCAAAAGGCCAGACGGATAAAAACGGCGAGCTGATCGACGACCGCATCTACAACCAGAAAGATTTTGACCGCACGATGGTGATTGATGAGCGCACCGAACTGGTGGCGAAAACCATTACCGATTACCTCAAGCGCACCAACCCGATGGATAAAACCATCATCTTCTGTAACGACATCGATCACGCGGAGCGGATGCGCCGCGCGCTGGTCAATCTCAACCCGGAACAGGTCAAGAAGAACGACAAGTACGTGATGAAAATCACCGGCGATGACGACATCGGCAAAGCCCAACTGGATAACTTTATTAACCCCAAAAAAGACTATCCGGTTATCGCCACCACCTCCGAGCTGATGACCACCGGCGTGGATGCCAAAACCTGCAAACTGGTGGTGCTGGATCAAAACATTCAGTCGATGACCAAATTCAAGCAGATCATCGGCCGCGGCACCCGTATCGATGAACGCTACGGCAAGCTATGGTTCACCATCCTCGATTTCAAAAAGGCCACCGAGCTGTTCGCCGACGAACGCTTCGACGGCATCCCGGAAAAGGTGATGGACACCACGCCGCAAGATATCGCCGACCCGGACTCCGATTTTGAAGAGCAGTTCGACGAGCACGATGAAGAGGTTGAGGACGTTGTTACCGGTGCCGATGAAGATCCCGCGCCGTATACCGTCACCGGTACAGACGATGTCGGCCCGCTGCCGGAAGACGACGAGAACAAAGTGCGCAAGTTCCACGTCAACGGCGTGGCCGTCGGCGTGATCGCCCAACGCGTGCAGTATTACGATGCCGACGGCAAGCTGGTCACCGAATCCTTCAAAGACTACACCCGCAAAACGCTGCTCAAAGAGTACGCCTCGCTGGATGATTTCACCCGCAAGTGGCAGGACGCCGAGCGCAAACAGGCCATCATCAAGGAGCTGGAGCAGCAGGGGATTATCTGGGAAGTGCTGGCGGAAGAGGTCGGTAAAGAGCTCGACCCGTTCGACATGCTGTGCCACGTGGTGTATGGTCAGCCGCCGTTAACCCGCAAAGAGCGGGCGGAGAACGTGCGTAAGCGCAACTACTTCACCAAATACTCCGACGCCGCGCAGGCGGTGCTGAATACGCTGCTGGATAAATACGCCGACGCGGGCGTGCAGGAGATAGAGAGTATTCAGGTGCTGAAGCTCAAGCCGTTCGACAGCATGGGTACGCTGCCGGAGATCATTAAAAGCGGATTCGGCGACCGTAACGGGTATAATCAGGCCATCAGCGAGCTGGAGAGCGAAATCTACCACTTACCGCCCCGCTCAGCGTAACCACTCCCCTTTTGCGCCTTCTGCTGCCACCGCGTAGCAGAGGGCCTTATTGTTAATGAAACATGGAACACATCATGTCAATCAGCTCAGTTATCAAATCATTACAGGACATTATGCGCAAAGACGCCGGTGTGGACGGCGATGCGCAGCGCCTCGGCCAGCTCTCCTGGCTGCTGTTTCTGAAAATCTTTGACGCTCAGGAAGAGGCGCTGGAACTGGAGCAGGATAACTATCAGTACCCTATTCCGCAGCGCTACCTGTGGCGCACCTGGGCGGCGAACGCCGAAGGCATTACCGGTGATTCCCTGCTGGAGTTCGTCAACGACGACCTGTTCCCGGCGCTGAAAAACCTCACCGCGCCTATCGATAAGAACCCGCGCGGCTTTGTGGTCAGGCAGGCGTTCAGCGATGCCTATAACTACATGAAAAACGGCACCCTGCTGCGTCAGGTGATCAACAAGCTGAACGAAATCGACTTCACCAGCGCCAGCGAACGCCACCTGTTCGGCGACATCTACGAACAGATCCTCAAAGATCTGCAATCGGCGGGCAATGCCGGTGAGTTCTATACCCCACGCGCCGTCACCCGCTTTATGGTCGATCGCGTCGATCCGAAGCTTGGCGAGTCGATTATGGACCCGGCCTGCGGCACCGGCGGCTTCCTCGCCTGCGCGTTCGATCACGTGAAAAATAAGTACGTGAAGAGCGTGGCCGATCACCAGACGCTGCAACAGCAGATCCACGGCGTGGAGAAAAAACAGCTCCCGCACCTGCTGGCGACCACCAATATGCTGCTGCACGGCATCGAAGTGCCAGTGCAGATCCGTCACGACAACACCCTCAACAAGCCGCTGTCGTCGTGGGATGAACAGCTGGATGTCATCGTCACCAACCCGCCGTTCGGCGGCACCGAAGAAGACGGCATCGAGAAGAACTTCCCGGCAGAGATGCAGACTCGTGAAACGGCGGATCTGTTCCTGCAACTGATTATTGAAGTGCTGGCGAAAAACGGCCGTGCGGCGGTGGTGCTGCCGGACGGCACGCTGTTTGGCGAAGGCGTGAAAACCAAGATCAAAAAGCTGCTCACAGAGGAGTGCAACCTGCACACCATCGTGCGTCTGCCGAACGGCGTGTTTAACCCGTATACCGGGATCAAAACCAATCTGCTGTTCTTTACCAAAGGCCAGCCAACCAAAGAAATCTGGTTCTACGAGCACCCGTACCCGGCGGGCGTGAAGAACTACAGCAAAACCAAGCCGATGAAGTTTGAAGAATTCCAGGCCGAGATCGACTGGTGGGGCAACGAGGCCGACGGCTTCGCCAGCCGCGTCGAGAACGAGCAGGCGTGGAAGGTCAGCATCGACGAGGTGATTGCCCGCAACTTCAATCTCGACATCAAGAACCCGCACCAGGCGGAAACCGTCAGCCACGATCCGGATGAACTGCTGGCGCAGTACGCCAAGCAGCAGCAGGAGATCCAGACCCTGCGCCACCAACTGCGCGATATCCTCGGCGCGGCGCTCTCCGGTAAGGAGGCCAACTGATGGCGGTGGAAAAACTGATTGTCGACCATATCGATACCTGGACCACGGCGCAGCAAACCCGCTCCACGGCGGGGCGCGGCAGCTCGGGTAAGATCGACCTGTATGGCATTAAGAAGCTGCGCGAGCTGATTCTGGAGCTGGCGGTGCGCGGCAAGCTGGTGCCGCAGGATCCGAACGATGAACCGGCGTCGGAACTGCTGAAACGCATTGCGGCGGAAAAGGCCGAGCTGGTGAAGCTGGGGAAAATTAAAAAACAGAAGCCGCTGCCAGAGATTAGCGAGGAAGAGAAACCGTTTGAGCTGCCGGAGGGGTGGGAATGGGTGCGGCTGGGAACCTTATTTAACTCAATCCAGAGCGGAGGAACTCCAAGCAAAATCAACCCTGCATTTTGGGGAGGGGATATACCTTGGGCCAGCGTAAAAGACCTAGGCTCTTCGCAATATATTTCGAAAACCCAAGACTATATTACAGAGGCAGGTTTGTTATCTGGTAGTAAATTAGCTGATTCTGGAGATGTATTAATTTGCACTCGTATGGGATTAGGAAAGATTGCTATTGCTTCTTGCCCAATAGCATTTAACCAAGATTTAAAATCGGTAAAGCTCACAAGTAGTATTATTCCTGATTTTTTCTTTAATACCTATTCCACTGTAAAAATAAAAGGTACAGGCACAACAGTAGAAGGAATCAAGCAAGAACAATTGGTGAATTACATCACGGGATTCCCTCCATTTAATGAACAAAATAAAATTGTTGTTAAAGTTAAGGAGTTGATGTCCCTCTGCGACCAACTGGAACAGGGCTCCCTGACCAGTCTGGACGCTCATCAACAGCTGGTTGAAACCCTGCTAACTACGCTAACCAACAGCCAGAACGCCGACGAACTGGCCGAAAACTGGGCGCGTATCAGCGAGCATTTCGACACGCTGTTTACCACCGAAGCCAGCATTGACACCTTAAAACAGACCATTCTGCAACTGGCGGTGATGGGCAAATTGGTGCCGCAGGATCCGAACGACGAACCGGCCTCTGAACTACTTAAACGTATTGCGCAGGAAAAAGCGCAACTGGTGAAAGACGGGAAAATTAAAAGGCAAAAACCGTTGCCACCGATTAGTGATGAGGAAAAACCGTTTGAACTGCCGGAGGGGTGGGAATGGGCTCAATTACAAGATATTTGTCATAAAATCACCGACGGAGAACATTCAACGCCTCAACGTTCAACATCGGGACATTATTTACTTTCAGCAAGAAATGTTACAAACAACGGAATTATGCTAGATGATGTAGACTTTGTTCCTACATCCGTTTTCAATAAAATCAGGGAGCGATGTGATCCTAATATTGGTGATATATTGATTTCATGTTCCGGTAGCATTGGTCGGGTAGCCCTAGTGGATAGAGACGATGAATACTCAATGGTTAGAAGTGCGGCAATGATACGCCCAAATAAAAATCTTTATATTCATTTCATTGAGAACGTTCTGAAATCACCATTATTACAGTATCAAATGGTTAATCGCTCAAAAAAATCAGCACAAGCCAATCTTTTTCTTGGTTCAATTAGTGCTCTTACAATACCAATCCCTCCATATTCAGAACAAGTAAAGATATGTGAAATAATTAGTGAGCTATTTTCTTATAGTGTTCAGCTTAGGACTAAAATAAGCATATCCCAACAAACCCAGCTCCACCTGGCCGACGCCCTCACCGACGCCGCCATAAATTAACCCGCCCGCAGAAACCAATAAAGCGGCTAAATAGCCGCTTTATTCCCATCACCAGAAATAATCCATCCCCGCATCCCGCCATTATTTTCATTCATTTTCAGCTGGACTTTCCTTCTATTCCCTGATGATATGTACAGGTATTTTTCGCGAGGCGCCCGTGCTGGAACACGAGCGCCTCGCTAATCACAATCACTATTTTCAAGGAATAGCCATCATGACTACCCCGCATTCTATTGCAGAATTCACCGATCCAGAAGTCTCCCCGGCAAATAACCGCATCGCCACCGTCAGTTATGCGAGCCGCTACCCGGAATACACCCGCATTCCCGCCATTACCCTGAAAGGCCAGTGGCTGGAAGCCGCCGGTTTTACCACCGGCAGCAAAATGGATATTAAGGTGATGGAAGGCTGCATCGTACTGACCGTGAAGCCACCGGAACCAGCGCTGATGCAGTCGCTGCATCAGGTCTGCACGTTGTCGGCGCGTAAGCAGCGTCAGGTGCAGGACTTTATCGGCGTCATTGCCAATAAGCCGCGCAAGCGGAAAGCCTGAGACCCGTCGCCCGGCAGTCTTTCCGCTGCCGGGCTTGCACTATTCCTCACAGCCAAAAGCCCGAATTCCTCTTTTATCTCTTCCCACTCCACGTATGATGGTGCGAATAACCTTCAGGAGGGATCCATGAGCGATATCCAGCTTTTCCGCCTTGGTGCCGGGAAAGTACAAGAACTGCCGGGCAAAGCCGCGGCCATTGAAAAAGATCTGCAAACGCTGATCGAATCCCATATGGAAACCTTCCTCGGCGTCCGCTTTCTCGACACCGAATACAGCACGGGAAAAACGCACCGTGGGCGGATTGATTCCCTCGGCCTCGATGAAAATAACTGCCCGGTGATTATTGAATATAAGCGCCACAGCAATGAAAACGTCATTAACCAGGGGCTGTTTTATCTCGACTGGCTGCTCGACCATAAAGCGGAATTTCAATGGCAGGTAATGGAGAAGATGGGTAAAACCACGGCCGAAGCCATCGACTGGTCCGGCACGCGGTTAATCTGTATTGCCGCCGATTTTAATAAATACGATGAACATGCCGTGCAGCAGATTAATCGTAATATCAGCCTGATTCGCTACAAGCTGTTTGCCGATGACCTGTTGATGCTGGAGCTGGTTAACGCCGTGGTGGAAAACAGCGCCCAACAAATCACCATCGATGCACCGACCAGCAACGGCAAGCGCCATACCCGCACGCAGCGCGAACAGCTTTCCTCTGCCTCTCCCGCGCTGCTATCGCTTCACGAGCAACTAAAAAGCTTCGTGCTGTCGCTGGGCGATGAAGTACAGTTTAAAGAGCTGAAGCTGTATGACGCCTTCCGCCGCATTCGCAATTTTGTTTGCGTCGCGGCCTATCCCGTCACCGACCCACATTTGCGGCTATGGCTGAAGCTCAACCCGCAGCATATCCAGTTAGAAGAAGGCTTTAGTCGGGACGTCACCAATATTGGCCATTGGGGCACCGGCGACGTTGAGCTGATTGTGCGTAATGAACACGATCTGGATAAAGCCAAACTGCTGGTCGAGAAAGCCTATCAGGAAAACTGATCCCTCCCGGTTTCGCGTGGTGTTGGCATCACTCCAACGCCACCTTCCACATTCACGACGCCGCGCTAACCGCGCCTTCCCCATTCGCCGCATCCTGCGGTTTTGACACCGTGCGGCTTTTACTGCCATCCACCCCAACGGCAATCTCCCCTTCCACCGTCACCCGGCGCACCACGCGCGGCTGGGTGCCGTAGTCGTTGACCGCGTAGTGTTGGGTGCTGCGGTTATCCCAAATCACCAAGTCGCCCTGCTGCCACTGCCAGCGCACGGTGTTGTCAAGGCGGGTGATGCGGTTTTGCAGCAGCTCGAATAACTGTGCGGACTCCCGCGAGCTGAAGCCCACCAGCCGTTTGACAAAGTGCCCGAGTAACAACGCACGTTCGCCGCTGACCGGGTGGACGTGCACCACCGGGTGTTCAGCTTCCCATACCGAAGAGACAAACACCTTCTGGTGATGCGCCAGGCGGTGGCTTTCAACGACAACGCGTTCAGCGCCGTAGTCATAGTCGTTGCTGTGCACCGCGCGCAGGGTGTCGACGAAGCGCTTAAGCGTCTCCGGCAGCTGTTCGTAGGCGCGGGCGGTGTTGGCCCACACGGTGTCGCCGCCGTATTCCGGGATAGTGACGCCGCGCAGGATGGAAATTTTCGGGAAGGCGTCAACGAAGGTGACGTCGGTGTGCCAGGAGTCGGCGCGGCCGCCGCCTTTCGAGGCGTCGAGTTCGAACAGTTTGGTGCCTTCCGGCGCAGGGACGGTGGGATGGGCGACAATCTTACCGAAGCGCGCGCCGAAGGCCTGATGCTCGGCATCGGTCAGGTGTGCCTGCTGGCGGAAGAACAGCACTTTGTATTTGACCAGCGCCGCGTCGAGCTGGGCGAAGGTGTCGGCATCCAGGTCGGCGGAAAGGCGAATGTCGCGGATCTCCGCGCCGATATTGCCCGCCACGCGGCGAAGATTTAATAAAGGAAAATCAGTATCAGCAGTGTTCACAGCAGTCATGATGGCGCCCCTTTAACATCGTCAGAAGCCCGAATATAGAAATATTCCAGCGGGTCACAAAGTCGAGTTTGTGATATTGATAGGTCGCAGATGGGATTGCATTATTCGGCATTGAGCCGCCCCGGGGAAAATACAGGAGCCACAATGACCACGGAAATCACCCTTACCCCCGCCGAGCGCGAGAAGCTGCGCGATCGGCTGACCGACTACTGCGCCAAACAGTTCGACCTCGAGCTGGAGCAGTTCGACGCGGAGTTCTTTATCGATTTTATTATCGAGAATCTGGGGCCGGCCTTTTACAACGCCGGGATTGATGAGGCGATTCGCACCCACTTTGCGTGGAGCGAGCGCATTCAGGAAGAGATGGAACTGAAGAAAATTCTATGAGTTCACAGCACATTATTCGTTCTTTACGCGACCATCCCGAGCAGATGGAGGCGGTTATCGCCTATTTCCAGCAACAGTGGGCGTCGGAAGAATCGATGATGGTTTACGACGACGCGCTGCGCCGCACGCCGGGGGCGAAAAATCCGCTGCCGCAGTGGTACTGGTTGCAGGACGGCGATCGGATCATCGGCTGCGCGGGGTTGATTGCTAACGATTTTATCAGCCGCGGCGAGCTGTATCCGTGGCTGTGCGCGCTGTACATCGAGCCGGAATACCGTCAGCAGGGGTTGGCCCGCCGGCTGATTGAGCATATCGCCCGGCACGCCCACACGCTGGGGTTTAGCCAGCTGCATCTGTGCACCGACATCGACGGGTTTTACGAGAAATCAGGGTTCATATTTAACGGGTTAGGCTACCATCCGTGGGGAGAATCTTCCCGGGTTTACAGCCGAGAGCTGGGGGTATGATCAACAAAACCATATTTTAAATATGGGTATAATGGCGACTTATTTTATCGTCTCCCGTGTTACGGGGAAGGAAAATCATGTCGCTTATCACCGATCTACCCGCCATTTTCGATCAGTTCTCCGAAGCCCGCCAGAAAGGCTTTCTTACCGTTATGGATCTCAAAGAGCAGGGTACGCCGCTGGTCGGCACCTACTGCACCTTTATGCCGCAGGAGATCCCGATGGCGGCGGGCGCGGTCGTCGTGTCGCTGTGCTCTACGTCGGATGAAACTATTGAAGAAGCGGAGAAAGACCTGCCGCGCAATCTGTGCCCGCTAATCAAAAGCAGCTACGGCTTTGGCAAAACCGACAAATGCCCCTACTTCTACTTCTCCGATCTGGTGGTCGGTGAAACCACCTGCGACGGCAAAAAGAAGATGTACGAGTACATGGCCGAGTTTAAGCCAGTGCACGTAATGCAGCTGCCGAACAGCGCCGCCGACGCGGCTTCCCGCGCGCTGTGGAAGACGGAAATCCTGCGTCTTCAGCAGGCGGTTGAAGCACGTTTTGGCACGCAAATTACCGAAGCATCGCTGCGCGAGGCGATCGCCCTCAAGAACCGCGAGCGCCGGGCGCTGGCCAATTTCTACCGCGTCGGGCAGCTCAATCCACCGGCGTTAAGCGGCAGCGACATTCTGAAAGTGGTGTATGGCGCAACCTTCCGCTTCGATAAAGAGGCGCTGATTGATGAGCTGAACGGCATGGCCGAGCGCGTGCGTCAGGAGTGGGAAAACGGCAAACGGCTGGATGCCCGCCCGCGCATTCTGATCACCGGCTGCCCAATTGGCGGAGCGGCGGAGAAAGTGGTGAAAGCCATCGAGGACAACGGCGGCTGGGTGGTGGGCTATGAAAACTGTACCGGCGCGAAGGCCACCGAGCGCTGCGTGGACGAAGACGGCGACGTCTACGACGCGCTGACCGATAAATACCTCGCCATTGGCTGCTCGTGCATCTCACCCAACGACCAGCGCCTGACCCTGCTCAGCCAGATGGTTGAAGAGTATCAGGCCGACGGCGTCGTCGACGTGATTTTGCAGGCCTGTCATACCTATGCCGTTGAATCAATGACCATTAAACGCCATGTACGCCAGCAGCACAACATTCCCTATATCGCCATCGAGACCGACTACTCGACCGCCGACATCGGCCAGTTGAGTACCCGTGTCGCGGCGTTTATTGAAATGCTGTAGGAGCGCTTGTGACGTTTTCAATAGGTATTGATTCAGGCTCCACTGCGACCAAAGGCATTTTGCTGGAAGACGGCGTGATTCGCCGCCGCTTCCTCGCACCCACGCCGTTTCGCCCCGCCGATGCGATTGTTGAGGCATGGGAAACGCTGCGCGCCGGGCTGGAAGTGCGGCCATTTTTGACGCTGACCGGTTACGGCCGCCAGCTGGTTAATTTTGCCGACAAGCAGGTGACGGAAATCTCCTGTCACGGGCGCGGCGCACGGCTGCTGCTGCCGGAAACCCGTACGGTGATTGATATCGGCGGTCAGGATAGCAAAGTGATCCAGTTGGATGACGACGGCAACCTCACCGATTTCCTGATGAACGACAAGTGCGCGGCAGGTACCGGGCGTTTTCTGGAAGTGATATCGCGCACGCTGGGGGCCAGCGTCGAGCAGCTTGATGCGCTGACCGCAGGCGTGGAGCCACACATGATTACCAGCATGTGCACGGTGTTTGCCGAATCCGAAGTAATTAGCCTGCGCTCCGCGGGCGTCCCGCCGGAGGCGATTCTGGCGGGGGTGGTTAACGCGATGGCGCGACGCAGCGCCAACTTTATCGGCCGACTGTCGGCACAGTGGCCGCTGCTGTTTACCGGTGGCGTTAGCCACTGCGCGGCGTTTGGGCGGATGCTGTCAGCGCACGTGAACATGCCGGTGCACACGCATCCCGACGCGCAGTTTGCCGGGGCGATTGGCGCGGCGATGATTGGGCAACGGGCGAGAAAATGACGGAGTATCTGTTTTTGTTCCACTCGACGCTGGGCGTGGTGCAAACCCGCAAGGCGCTCCAGGCCGCAGAGATATCCTTCCGGGTGGCGGATATTCCGCGCCAGCTTCGCGGCGGCTGCGGGCTGTGTATTTATCTGCATTGCGAGGAAGGCAGCGAGCTGCGCTGGGTGATGCCCGGCGCAACGGAGAGTATTTATCGCTGCGGCGAGGGGGTCACGTTGTTGCATACGTTCCCGGGCAATGAATAACGACTGAGATGTGCCCCCTCTCCCTTTTTAAGGGAGAGGGTTGGGGTGAGGGTTAGTTCACGGTAGCAGACAGAATTTAGGCATCC